>JAUYLJ010000016.1 GCA_030699685.1 bacterium
CGACGTCACCATGTTCAAAAAGGTTAATGCGTTCAGTAGTTTTTCGGTTAACGATCTAGAGCAGGCGAAAAAATTCTATCAAGAAGTACTGGAACTGGAGGTGCAGGAAGAGAAAGGAATGGGATTGAATCTGGATTTACCCGGGGGAGGAAAAGCGTTTCTCTATCCAAAAACGAATCATCAGCCAGCAACATATACGGTGCTGAACTTTGTTGTGGAAGATATTGACGCTGCCGTTGACGGACTGACCGAGCGAGGGGTGCGTTTCGAACACTACGAAGGAGAGTTAGAGACGGATGCGAAAGGAATTACCAGAAGCAAATCTCCGCAAGACGGCCCGAGCATTGCCTGGTTTACAGACCCGTCCGGAAATATCCTTTCCGTTCTGCAGAATGAAAAAAAGTAAGAAAGTGAAAAAACCTGCAGCCGCGGGCATGTTTTTTATAAAAACAGCGACTGTCCTGTCTGTCCCCAATGCTGGAGCGGATATTATTGCCAGAAGCGTCAGGGTGGTTTTCCAAACTCACTCTCGGCTCCAGCGCTCCGCGCCTTGTTAAACGCGAAGATTTTTAACCTTTCGCAATTGGCAAAACATTCAGAGCGCGAAATCATTGATCTGCACGGCATGGGGCCAAGTTCTATTCCAATACTTCGTGCGGCATTGAAAAAGAAACAATTATTTTTAAAAAATCATCATGAAAAAGCAATCAGTAGGATATGTTGACGGGTTTGTCTTCGTGGTTCCAAAAAAGAATTTGGCCGCGTATAAGAAGATGGCCAGCGATGGAGGAAAGGTATGGATGAAAAATGGCGCGCTGTCCTATAAGGAGTGTATGATTGATGATGCGCATCCGCAGCATGCCATCCTGACATTCCCGAAACTGACAAAGAAAAAACCGAGTGAAACCGTCTGGTTTTCCTACATTGAATACCGATCAAAAAGCCATCGAGATCAGGTAAACGCCAAAGTCATGAAAGACCCGATGATGGATCCGTATAACCCGAAGAATAAGGGGATGGCAATGCCGTTTGACGAGAAGCGTATGGCGTATGGCGGGTTTAAGGTAATTGTCAATGCGTAAGTGTGCCACAATCAACAAAATGCAACACACCGAGAAAAATATCTAAAGTCTGCCTGGGGCAAAAGATATATTAAAACACGAATTAAGAATTATTTAGCCAGTGAGGTCAGTTAATTTATCATTATCTAAAGAGGTAAATGCAAAAACTTCACTATTCCATAACGATCAACGCTCCAAAAGAAAAAGTTTGGCATACAATGCTGGATGACGCGACGTACCGGCAATGGACGGCGGCGTTCAATCCGGGTTCGTATTACAAGGGAAGCTGGGAAGAAGGATCGAAAATTGTGTTTCTCGGTCCGGATCCAAGAACAGGCAAAGAGGGCGGCATGGTCAGCCGCATTGCCGAGAACCGGCCCTATGATTTTATTTCCATCCAGCATGTCGGGATCATTCAGGATGGTGTTGAGGATACAAGCAGCGACGAAGCTAAGAAGTGGACGCCGGCATTTGAAAATTACACCTTTAACGAAAAGAACGGCATGACTGAGGTGGCGGTAGATATGGATTCCGCGGAAAGCATGGCCGATGAGTTCTCACGAATGTGGCCGGAAGCCTTGAAAAGGCTCAAGGAGCTCGCAGAGAAATAGCAACCGCAAAGAACACGTCCAATTCCCGTACGACAAGCCGCTGCCAAAAGCGCTTACCCAAAGATTGCCGCATATCGTGCAACGGACGCGCGGGAGAATGGCGCTTCGTGGATAGGGCAGAAATAATCACTAAGCCGATTCCTATGCGAAAAATAATCGTACTCTCCTTCATCACCCTTGATGGCGTTATGCAGGCGCCGGGCGGACCGGAAGAAGACACCTTCGGCGGTTTCCGGTATGGCGGCTGGACAGTCCCGTACTTTGATGAATTTTCAGGCAAGGTGATGGGTGAGCAGATGAGCAAGACCGCGGCACTGCTTCTTGGGCGAAAAACGTATGACATTTTCGCTGGGTATTGGCCGGAACACGAAGACTCCTGGCCAGGAATCAATGACGTGCCGAAATACGTCGTTTCCACTACATTGGTAAATCCTGAATGGGAAAATTCGATAGCCCTCAAAGATATTGAAGATGTGAAAAGGCTCAAACAGAGCAATGGTCCTGATCTGCAAGTACACGGCAGCAGCGTATTGATCCAGTCCTTGCTCAAAGCTGATGTAGTTGACGAGCTTTGGCTGAAGTTTTTTCCAATCACCTTGGGGGTAGGCAAACGCTTGTTCGGGGAAGGTGTTATTCCGGTGGCGTTCAAACTGATCGAAAGCCAGGTTGCACCGAGTGGTGTTATTTTTGCCAACTATGCACGGTCAGGCGAGGTAAAGACCGGATCCTTTTAGTGCCTATGCAAAAAGCCTTAAAAGCTACGACGAAAAAACATCCCATTTACTCCATGGCTTTTGCCAGCGTGTATCCGCATTATATTACAAAAGCGGAGAAAAAAGGCCGCACGAAAAAAGAAGTAGCCGAAATCATCCGCTGGCTGACCGGATACAGCCAGAAAAAACTGGAAGCCCAACTGAAAAAAGGAACGGACTTTGCAAGCTTTTTCAAAAACGCCCCGAAGTTGAACCCGTCCCGAAAGTTGATCACCGGCGTGATTTGCGGCGTTCGTGTGGAAAACATTAAAGAGCCGACGATGCGGGAGATCAGATATTTGGATAAGTTGATTGACGAGCTGGCCAAAGGAAAAGCAATGGAGAAAATTTTGCGGAATTAGTATACTTCTTCTATGTCAAAAAAAATATCAAGAGGCGTTGTTCACGATATTCCCGCTGATTTGCGTGACGCTCTTACTTCCGACGCAAAAGCCCTCGCACTTTGGGAGGATCTTACACCGCTTGCACGTAATGAGTGGATTTGCTGGGTTACCTTTGTCAAAAAAGAGGAAACAAGAAACGATCATGTTCGAAGGGTTGTGAGCGAGCTGAAGGAAGGGATGCGCCGGCCATGTTGCTGGATAGGTTGTATTCACCGGAAGGATAAAGCGGTGAGCCCTTCAGTAAAGGCTCTGGTACTTGATAAACAGCGTAGGTCAAAATAACATGAATGTAAAAACCGTTAGCCAATATATAGCGAGCTTCTCTAAAGAACACCAAACAATGATGAAACAGATTCGCTCGGCAATTCGCAGTGCCGCGCCGAGGGCTGTTGAGAAAATCAGCTACAAGATTCCATTTTACGAGTACAAGAGTCCCGGACGAAAAGGCCGTCTTACCTATTTTGGCGCGTTCAAAAACCACGTGAGCATCTTCGCCTGGGGTAAAGAAGTCAACAAGTTTCCAGAGCTGAAACAATACCAAACATCAAAAGGGACGCTGAAATTTCCGCTTGGGACTAAGATTCCAGTCGCGCTCGTAAAAAAGGTGGTGAAAGCGCGGATGAAGGAACTCGACAAAGCTACTAAGCAAGCATAATAAACAGTAACATATACAAGCATGACTCAACTGAACCCATATCTTACATTCAACGGTAACGCTCGCGAGGCTGTGGAGTTTTACAAAGAATGTTTCGGCGGGGATCTCACAATTCAAACGGTGGGTGAGTCGCCAATGGCTGACCAAATGCCCGATATGAAAAACCAAGTGATGCACGCCGATCTCAAAAAAGACGGTCAGACGCTCCTATTTGCGTCGGACATGGTGGGGGAAAGCAAATTGGTTTCAGGGAACTCTGTCACGCTTTGTATCAATTGCTCCAGTGACGAAGAGATAAAAGGACTTTTTGACAAGCTTTCGAAGGGAGGAACTGTTTCGCATGAGCTCAAAGAGGAATTCTGGGGCGACACCTACGGTGATTTTACCGACAAATTCGGGGTGCGCTGGATGCTAAATTATCACAAGGCCCAATAACTGAGGCTTTATTTGGATATGAACACGTCTCTCATGGGCGAGGTGCTCGGTTTTATGGTATTGTGATTGTACGATAATATACAACAGGGAGAAAGCGCTATGCCAAACAGAGTGGTTCACTTCGAAATTCACGCCAATGATCCGGAGAGGGCGATAAAATTTTATTCCGAGGTATTCGGCTGGGAATTCCCTGAGTGGATGCCGGGATACTGGGGAGTGATGACCGCGCCGCAGGATAGTAAGGAGGCGGGTATTAATGGCGGATTACTGCCTCGGAAAACCGATAAACCAAAAGACAGCCAGCTGGTAAATGCCTTTGTCTGCACTGTTGAGGTTAAAAATATAGACGAAACGATCAAGAAGATTGAGGCGGCTGGAGGAGCGCTCGCCCTGGCCAAACACGCAATTGAAAAAATTGCCTGGCAGGCCTACTACAAGGATACCGAGGGAAATGTCTTCGGCATTCATCAGCCTGACGAAAAAGCGAAATAGACATGAATTTGCCAGCTGCCGGAAATTTTCAAGTATCGGTCAAAGGTCTTCACTTCAACGATGAAGGAAGGCTGTTAATGATGCGAGAGAAAGAAGGGGTTTGGGAGTTGCCGGGCGGCCGGGCGCAAAAGGGCGAAAACCTCATCGAGTGCTTGATTCGCGAATGCCGTGAGGAAACGAGCCTTCATTGCGAAGTGTTAGAACAACAACCCTCAATCGTGTTTTCAGCCGTTGATCAGAACGGCCGGCCCCGTCTTATGGTGTTTTACGCCATCAACTTCGAGCATCTGGATTTTACCCCTTCAGACGAATGCGTGGAAATGCGTTTTTTCGACAAGAAGGAAATACGGAAACTCCCTACAAATCCGCAAGTCGCCATGCTGGTTCAATTCTTGTAAATCTTCCATGGTATTATTATGACCCACTATACTAATAGGTTGATTATTTTGCGAGGAAATTCCGGTTCGGGAAAAAGCACTATCGCGAAAAAGTTACGAGAACGAAGTACGCGCAAAATTGCCATCGTCGAACAAGACTATCTGCGCCGGTTTATCCTCAAGGAAAAAGAAGTTGATGATGGCGACAATCTTGAGCTGATACGACAGACAGTGGAGTTTGCGCTTGGCAGGAATTATCATGTTATCCTGGAAGGGATACTCGGCGCCCGAAGATATCGAAAAATGTTGATGGGCTTGATCAACCAGTGTCCAAAACATTTCGTGTATTATTTTGACGTTTCCTTTAAAGAGTCTCTCAAAAGACACGCCACCAAACTGAACGCGAGCGATTTTGGCGCGGCGGAAATGAGATCTTGGTATACTAGGCACGACAAACTGGGTTTGAAGGAAGAGCGGATCATCCCTGAGAAAAATACCGTTGCAGATACCGTAAAAAAAATTCTTCAGGACACGGGTTTATAAAACAGTAGTTCGACTGGCGCATCTTTAGACTCGATCATACTATAGCGCCAGCACTTTACTCGACACCGGCTTTTAGTTGGTACACATTGGACCCTGACAGTACTCCATAGCGAGTTTGAAGAAAACGGGGCGGGTTTTAGTTTAGTAGTATTGTGATGTATACTATAGTATTGACAAATTCGTAAACGAAAGGAAATCATGAAAGGATACATCACCAATATTGAAAAGGCCACGGAAGAAAACACGGACTACCGCCGAGTGCTTTTTACCTCCCACTACAGCCAGCTGGTACTGATGTGCATCAAGCCTGGCGATGAAATTGGTTCAGAGATACACGGTTTGGATCAGTTTATCCGTTTTGAGCAGGGCGAGGGTAAAGTCGTGCTGGATGGAGAAGAGGCGCCCATCAAGGCTGATGACGCGGTGGTGATTCCAGCGGGTATCAAGCATAACGTAATGAATACTTCCAAGACGCAGGAGCTGAAGCTCTACTCGATTTATTCGCCGCCCGAGCATGCTCACGGCACAGTGCATGGTACCAAGGCTGAAGAAAAGGAGGAACACTTCGACGGTATGACCAGTCCAGGCGCCTCAGGCGGGGGGGCCTTGACAAAACCAAGGGCTAATGATAGTATGGGGCTGTAAGTTTCTTGTTTTCCTTACTACGGTATGTAAGCCGAAGTGGAAACGAGTCAGACAGGCTTACGTATCTAAGCAGTAAGTAGCACGTATGGCAAAACGATTGTACGTCGGCAACCTGTCGTATAGCACGACAGATGACTCGCTCAAAGAAGCGTTTGGTCAAGCCGGCACTGTCGAATCGGCTACGATCATCATGGATAAGATGACCGGCCGGTCC
Organism: bacterium; assembly: GCA_030699685.1. Lineage (GTDB taxonomy): Bacteria > Patescibacteriota > Patescibacteriia > JAHIZJ01 > JAHIZJ01 > JAUYLJ01. The sequence continues at coordinate 6,190 of JAUYLJ010000016.1, forward strand.
AAGGGTTTTGGTTTCGTCGAAATGTCGACGGATGAAGAAGCCCAAAAGGCAATCGAAATGTACGACGGCAAGGACCTCGATGGTCGGACGGTGAAGGTGAATGAAGCCCGCCCGATGGAAGAGAGAGCCCCCCGCGAATAACATTCGACGACAACAGAAGAGGTTCCGCTGAAAAGCGGAGCTTCTTTGTATTCGGAAGAAGTGATACACAACAAATCCGCCCAAAGGTGTTAGTATAATTCTCATCCTGAACCTGCCTGCCGGTAGGCAGGCTGGATTCAGGATCCCGTTTGGTTGCGTAACGGGATACCGGATCAAGTCCGGTATGACAAAAGCGGTGGCGGATTTGTTGTGTATTGTTTCTATGGATGCCAAAAAACCGTCTCTAAAGACGGTTTGTCTTTGACGCTCGAAAGTGACGAGGAAGGCAGATTCCAGTATTGTCGCAGAAGCGCCAACACTGGACGACCATACGGAATACGTGTGAGCACGCTTCCGTAATACTCCCTAGAAAGGAGGTGATCCATCCACAGCTTCCGCTACGGATGCCTTGTTACGACTTAGCCCCTATCATCGGCCCTACCTTCGGACCCGCGAACGCGGGTACTTCGGGTATTACCGACTCTCTTGGCTTGACGGGCGGTGTGTACAAAGCCCGAGAACGTATTCACCGCGCCGTGGCTGATGCGCGGTTACTAGCGATTCCGACTTCATGAGGGCGAGTTGCAGCCCTCAATCCGAACTGAGGAAAAGTTTGGAGGATTAGCTTCATCTTGCGATTTCGCAAAACCCGTTGTCCTTCCCATTGTAGCACGTGTGTAGCCCAAGGCGTCAGAGGACCATGCTGACTTGACGTCATCCCTTCCTTCCTCCCACCTTATCGGGGGCAGTCTGACATGAACATTGTAACATGTCACAGGGGTTGCGCTCGTTAGAGGACTTAACCCAACATCTCACGACACGAGCTGACGACAGCCATGCAGCACCTGTCACCGGGTTCCTTGCGGCACTCCCGCCTTTCGGCAGGATTCCCGGGATGTCAAGCCTTGGTAAGGTTCCTCGCTTATTGTCGAATTAAACCACATGCTCCACCGCTTGTGCGGGCTCCCGTCAATTCCTTTGAGTTTTAGCCTTGCGGCCGTACTCCCCAGGCGGGGTACTTAACGCGTTAGCTTGGTTAAACGATACTGAGGGGGTCGAGCCCCCAATACCTAGTACCCATCGTTTACGGCGTGGACTACTGGGGTATCTAATCCCATTCGCTACCCACGCTTTCGTTCATAGAGCGTCAGGAATGTTCTAGCAAGCTGCCTTCGCCATTGGTGTTCCTGCTGATATTAACGCATTTAACTGCTACACCAGCAGTTCCGCTTGCCTCTCCCATCCTCAAGTCCGCTAGTTTTTTTGGCAGCTTCGGAGTTAAGCCCCGAAATTTAACCAAAAACTTGACGAACCGCCGTTGAACTCTTTACGCCCAATAAATCCGGATAACGCTTGGGGCCTTCGTATTACCGCTGCTGCTGGCACGAAGTTAGCAGCCCCTTATTCCTCTGGTACCATCAAAGTTTTTCCCAAAGAAAAGTAGTTTACACCCCGAAGGGCTTCTTCCTACACGCGGCGTCGCTCCCTCAGGCTTTCGCCCATTGGGGAAGATTCTCGACTGCAGCCTCCCGTAGGAGTCTGGGCAGTGTTTCAGTCCCAGTGAGGCGGGTCATGCTCTCACACCCGCTACCCGTCATTGCCTTGGTAGGCCATTACCCTACCAACAAGCTGATGGGACATCGGCCCCTCCCGAAGCGATAAATCTTTACTCACCAGTCATACGACCGGTGAGCACATCCGGCATTAGTCCGGCTTTCGCCGGGTTATTCCGAACTTCGGGGCAGGTTACCAATGTGTTACTCTCCCGTCTGCCGTGGTTACCTTGCGGCACCACTCGACTTGCATGCCTAATCCACGCCGCCAGCGTTCATCCTGAGCCAGGATCAAACTCTCATTTATAATGAGAATCGATAATCACTTGTGGCAATTACCGACATCCCATTCGACTCAAACAAACGATGTTTGTCTGAGGTTTGAGAATCCATTCGTTAGAATGTCTTCTCGATTTGTTCTGTAAGCCGATCTGTAGAAAACAGATGCAAGCTCACAGTCTGAATTCACGTTGAGCCTTTCTCGTCACTATTCGAATGTCAAAAAGCTTTTTCTTCTACTGGTGAAGCTCTCTCGATGTTGTTCGAGGCCTTCGGGAAGAAAAAACAGTGATCCCCGATAATTCAGAAACCGCTGTTTTTTCTTCTTCGTAAGGAAAGAACTTTGTTGAAAAGACTGATATGTTGCCGAATCCGTCTCCTCGAAAGGGTTACTTTTTAGCTTGTTTTTTGTATTTTTGGCGTGCACAGCTTGTCCACACCACATGTACTATACGGTATTGCAGAAACAGTGTCAAGGGATTATTCCGTTCCCAGGCTATAGCGCTGGTAGAAGACAATACCTCTGGCGGCTGTGATCAGGATAATGAGTCCTAGTCCGGCGATGATAGCCGAAAAATTGACGTAAGAAGTCAGGAATCCAATCACCAATATTGGTACTAATCCGAGGGAGTTAATGATCGTATAGAGCCCGCCAAATACCCGCCCGCGCTCCTCGGCCGGCGTTCGTTCGTGCAAGGCCGTCTGAGCCGAGACAAGTATAAGGGGATCGGCGAATCCTGAAACGAAGGCCAGTGTGGCGATAAAACCGCGGAGGAAGGTGTCGGGAGAGATATGAAATCCGCCGTTGATCATGGCTGACTGGATATCAGGCCAGAAGGCGAGACCGAAAAGCGTCAAGCCGTCCAGCAATAGGCCCGCCGTAATCATGATGCTCTTGCTCGTCCTGTGTTTGATGCGGTTAGCGGTAATCACTCCGGCCATGGCACCGATTCCTAGGGGCAATATCAGAAGCAGGCTGATATCTTCAACATTGATTTTCAAAAAATCCTGGGCGAAGGCGGGAACAAGCGATAAAAAACCGCGCTGAATACTGAACACTATAGCGAGTTGTAGAATAATAAAACGAATGATCCGATGAGCAAAAATAAATTTGATTCCGGAGATGAGGCGCTGCCACATGACACGCCAGCTGAATGCCTCCCTGAGTTTCTCCGAGTTTTTCTTCAAATGTTCCTGAAGTGGCGGGAGAAGCATGTTGAGCCCAACCGCCGATAGGTACAAAATCATAATCATCACGAATGTCCAAATCGGGTTGGCATTCGCCAGTAGCGGGCCAGCCAAAGTGTAGCCCAGGAGAAACATGGCGTAATTCGTGACGGAATACAGGCTGTTGGCCGTGAATAGGTGCTCTTTTGGCACGAGCGTGGGGATCGAGGCTACCTCAGCCGGGCTGAAAAACTGAGCTACCACGGCGATGGCAAAGGCGATTCCCAGCAGAACATAGGCATTGCTAATAAATAGTATCGCCACGAGGGAAATCAACAGGCGACCCAAATTGGACAAAAGTAATACCGTTTTACGATTATAGCTGTCGGCGACGACGCCGGCGAAAGCGGATAAAACGATGGGCGGGATACTGATCAGCACGATCAAAATACTGACAAAAGCGCTGGACTCAGTCAGTTCGTAAATAAGGATGACCAGGCTGAAGTTAAAAAAATTCTCTGCCAGCTTGGAGCTTACTTGCGCTCCCCAAAGCTTGAGGTAGTCGCGGTATTGGAACAAAACAAAATATTTTTGCAATCCGGCCATAATAGGTTATTTTTTGCGGCGATGTTGTTCTCGCCAGCGTTTGATGGCGGCGTGGTCGCCTGAAAGAAGGACAGAAGGAACTTTTTTACCCCGAAAAATTTCAGGGCGGCTGTAGTGAGGGTACTCGATGTCATCTTCACCCCGGGAAAAAGTTTCGTCGCGATTCGATTCGGCGTGTCCGAGAACGCCCGGAATAAGGCGGGTGATCGCGTCAATCACGACCAGTGCCGGAAGCTCCCCGCCCGTGAGTACATAATCGCCTATGGACAACTGTTCGTCAACTATGGAACGCACCCGTTCGTCAAAGCCTTCGTAGCGGCCGGCAATCAAAGTAACGCGCTGGTATTTGACTAGACGTTCGGCATGGCGCTGCGTGAATGTTTTGCCTTGCGGTGTCAGCAAGATGACCCGGTGCTTTTGGTTTTTGGCTGGGGGCAAAGCCCGAATTTTTTTTAAAGCCCGATACATTGGCTCAATTTTCAACACCATTCCGGCCCCGCCTCCATATGGCCGATCATCTACAGAACGATGAGAATCGTCGGTGTAGTCGCGCAGATCGTGGGTGACATAGCTCGCGAGTTTTTTTTGCTGGGCGCGCTTAAGAATGCTTTCGCCGCAATATGACTCTATCAGTTCAGGAAAGATTGTGAGAATATCGAAACGCAAGAGTAATTCAGAATTAAGAAATAAGAATTAACAATTCTTTAACTATTCTGAATTATCAATCCCTAACTCTCAACACAACACAAAAACCGCTGGGGGAATTATACCATGCCCGAGCGGCTTTTGTCCTCTCGCCTTCCTGACTTTTGAGAAAAGTCGGGCAGGTCACGTGAGGAAATGTTACAGCTTCAAGTCGTCCATTCCGGAATCAGCCGAAGCGGCTACCGGTTTGTCGTGCCCGACTTTGCTGCCATGCTCGCCTTTCCGATATCCTTCCGGTTCGTAGATCTTCAGGTTGACTCGAGCGTGGTGCTTCGCGCCGACTACTCGGAGGAGAGTGCGCAGCGCCTTAGCGGTCTGACCCTGGCGGCCGATTATCTGGCCCAGATCCTGGGGATTGACCTTGAGCGTGATTAACACGCCCATTTCGTCGACCTTGCGCTCGGTTGACACGTCTTCCGGACGGTCAACGAGAGTCTTGACGACGTACTCGATAAACTCTTGATCTTGTTCTTGCGCCATTTCTGATGAACAGTTAATTGTAACGTTCTAGCATAGCCTCTGAAGCTGCGCGACGGTCTTCCTCGTGTAGCGAGGGACAACAGCCGGGCTACGATTCAAATTATACAATGGTGGAAAAGGGTGTCAAGAGAGTCAATTAAGAAATCAGAATTGATAAGTAATAAAAGCGAAAGTGTTTGAAGCACAAAAATTTCTCATTTGCGTGCCCGGAGCCAGAATCGCTTCAATACTCCCAGCCCGGCAGTAGAAAGCACAAAGGCTAGAGCTGGGACGATAGAGTTCAACCAAGGCTTTGGTAAATTGGCAATGAAGAAAAATAGCACGATCAATGCGTAGGTAATGGACGTGACAGCCAATCGGCGAGCCCAACTAGTCTCCCATGCCTTATCTTGTTCAACTCGCCGGTTGCGCTCTTCGATAGCTCGGATTCTTTGTTCTAACTCGTTAATTTCTTGCATTGCGGCAATGCAATTTCCTCACACCTTTTTATTCAAAGGCAAAATATGTACAGTGAGGCTATCCTTGTTTCTCTTCCGGCTTCTCTTCGGTTTTTTTCTCTGGTTTCGCTTCGTCCTTTGGCATTTCCGGTTTAGCCTCGGTTGCTGGTTTTACTTCTTCAGCCTTCACCTCTTTCTTTTCTTCGGACTGCGCCTCTACCTCTACCGCTTGAGTTTCTTGCTTTTCTTCCTTCTTGGGAGCGACTTGTTCTTCTGCTTTCGGAGCTGTTTCGGTCGATGTGGCACCGGCATCCTCACCCTTCTTGACTTTTGGTTTCCAGCTCATCACTTTTTCACCGGTGATGATTTTTTGGTCAATCAAAAGATTATGAACAGTAGGTGATGGCTGAGCCCCCTTTTCTATCCAGTATTTGATTCGGTCAGATTTGAGACTGGCTTCCGGCGGTGTCGGATGCGGATTGTAGCTGCCAAGAAGTTCCACGTAGCGTCCGTAGACGTCTTGGGACTTTTCGGAGACAATTACCCGGAAGGTTTTTTGCCCTCTTTTTCCCACCGGTTGCAGGCGTATCATTAGCATAGTATTGCGAGCTGTTACGAGTTATGCATTCTTTGTAGAATGCCGAGCATTTTGATGATCATACTGATGGTAGCGAAAAGCTGCGTATTCGTCAAGCAGCGCCTCATATTGTTTCTCTGAAGTATTATCCTTCCCACTTCACGCCCTTGGTATAGAGCGAAGAAACGCTGGAACAAGCCTTCCAGCCCGGATAGACCACCCCATCTCCCAGTAGCAGCCAAATTCTAAGAGGCTGATTGTAATTGATAATACGTTCGGACCGGCAAATCCCCTTGGTTTAATGAAACCGGTACCCATTGCGACAGCCATTGAAGCGCTGGCTGACACAGGCGGCTATACCGTACCCAGTGGGTTGTTCCACCGAACCCCATAGTCTCGGTCACTATGCCTTCTCTCCAAGTTACGTACGCGCCCGGCGTCGGGTTGCCACGGGAATCTGGCAATTGTATTTTCGTAACATTCTCAATCAGTGAATTACCGCATCCATGCATTGAGTTGTTCTCCTTATTTTTCTACGGGTAGATTGACTGTGCACAAAAAAAGAACCCCCTAACCTTATGGCACTGGGGTTCTTCGATAAGATATTTCTACACAACTATGTATTGAACGTCTGTTTTTTTGTTATTTACAGTTGCATTTCCAGCGGGCCGTTTCATCTCCGACAATCTCTGCTTTCTGAGCGCACTTATATTGATTACCACCGGTGCCGTTGAGGCTGTTGCATTCATCCGCTGAGCTGAATACTTCAACCGCCCAATTTTCATAATCCCGGCTGGTTATGCCAAGATTGTTGCAGGTCTTATTAATTGATTGACAGTATTCTATACAATTATTAAATTCGGCCAGATTAATGCATCCGGACCAGGTTCCGTCTCGGACTATTTCACCCGGACCAAGCGGATTGTAGCCGCTTGTTATTTCGGTATAATCATCATAGCCGTCACTGTCCGTGTCAGCTTTTGTCTTGTCAGTACCATAATACTGCTCATCTATGTCGTTTATTCGATCTCCATCAGTATCCTCGTTTGCTACAACAGCTTCATCGAGTAATGAATCAATTATCTTTTTCATTTGTGCAAACTCAATAGTGCCACCATGAAACACGCCGTTAATATAAAAACTCGGCGTTCCGCTAATCCCTAATTCACCACCTGCCAGAAAAGCATCCTCTACAACCGTTTTATATTTTTCTGAAGATAAGCATTCATCGAATGTATCGATGTCTAATTCAATATTCTGAGCAATGGTTGTCAAATATGTTTCCGTAAGATCTGGCTGATTTTCATAAACCATATCAACATACTCCCAGAATTTATCCTGGTCGTTGGCACATTCTGATGCTTCAGCGGCCTTCAGGGCTAATGGGTGAATAGTATCAACTGGAAAATGTCTGAACACCCATCTGACATCATCCGAATATTCTTCTACAACTTGTTTCATAGTGTCATGAAAAGTCGCGCAATATGGACACTGCAGATCAGCATACTCAACTATAGTTACCGCACTGTCCGAAACCCCAATAACATGATCATCACCGTTTACAACCATGATATTCTCTGTGCTTGGATTAGCTACTGTTGTATTCGTGTTTGAGTTGGTATTGGTATTAGTGTTTGTATTAAAGTTCAACGGCTTATAGCTATAACCTTCTCCCTCCAGAGACACATCAGTTTTGGTTGCTGTGTTTGTCCCTTCAGCATATTCATCCGCATAATAGCTGCTGGCGTCTTCCGGAATTTCCATCTCGTATTTTAGTTCATAGTCGTCATCCTTTGCCATATAATCATACTTATCTTCCGTATATATATCGATAATAGAGACAGTACTGTTATAATCGTAGCAGGACACGAAGTTGCTGTCATAGTCTATGTTGCCGCTCTCGTTCAAGGCTTTATCCCGTCGTTCCTCAGCCTCTTTCTTTTTTTGCTCACACTCTTCTTTGAGAATAGGCACTTCATCCTCCAACGCGCTTAACGTCTCCGGGAACTTGTTACGATCGTCATTATAGTTATCAAGCGCTGTGCGAATATCATTAACCCTAGTTCTTTGCCGATCAAAATTCTGTTCTTCCAAAGATTTTCCTGTTATCAATCGTTCAGCTTCATTGTAGTCAATCGTGGTACTGGGCACGTCAACTTTAACCTTCTCGTTTATTTTATCCAAGGTCGTGACTAGACTGAGGTTAAGCTGTTTACCTTTCAGGCTTTCTATTTTTTCAGGTGGCACCAAGATAAACTCTATTTTTGCCTGGCGTATGAAACCGTTTGTTTTATCCAGCCAGACTTCAATATTGGTATTAGCAACTATTTTTTTCACTATTTCGGCATTGGTTTCGTCTTCGTAATATTTGTTGAATTGCTCCAGCGAGCTTTCAATATTTTTTACGTCATCACCGCGCTCTTTCATTTTGTCAATCAGCTTGCCAAATGCCCCAGCAATGGCATCGGGATTTATTTCCACTGTATAATGCTCGGACTTTACTCCCGTAATGACTTCAGATGCTTTTTTACCGCTGAGTTTAAACAACTCGGCGTCAAAAGCGGCCTGCAACGCATCAGTCATCTTTTGTACCGCTTCTTCATACTTGAAGCTGGAATAGCCGGACTTAATGCTTTCTCCAAATCCGTCTTCCGGCGTCATTATTACCCACTTCTCTTTAATACTAGATACGTCAAAAAAGAACAAGCTGGGAAACTTCCTGATAATACCGTAAAAATTTTCGGCCACTTTTCTAATTTCTAAATCCGCTTCAACTGTCAAATCTCCACCGGAGTAACTACCGCCTATTTGCCATAGAAAATCTGCATCCTTAGGGTCAACATCAGTTTCGAAGTAGATAGTGGTACCGACCGTAAGATCGAGTTCGCCCGGAAACACCCCAAACAAATCGTCAATATCATTGTAGCCAATACCCATTGGCGCCAGAGAGTCTAAAGTATCAAGCGCATCCTCAGCTTTTTCCTCCTCTTCCTTAGTTTTATAGATTGAAGTGTATTTTGAATCGTGTTCCTCGGTTTTGGCTCTGAATGTTAGTTCATACTTGGCGTTATCAATATTCGAAAATGAATTAATGAATTTTTCTACCAATTCATCACTGCTGGGAGTCAAATAAGGAATGCTGATATAGCCATGGCTGTAAGCCCAATAACCGAATCCGCCTAGCAGTCCGACAATTAAAACAACCGCAATAACCTTAATTATTAGCGGGTTGGCAGGTGGTGACTTTTTTTCCGGTTCTGGGCTTTCGTTTTCGCTTTGACGTGCAGCTCCTTCAATAGGCGGAGGGATGATTATTTTTTCCTCCATATTGGTGTTTTTATTTTTAGCTATTCTTTATTATAGCATATTTTCAAAAAAAATCAAGCCTATTCTGGACTTTAGAGAAGCAAAGATTGACAGCAAAATAAAGAAATGTGTAACTTCCCTGAAGGTGTTTGTATTCGGGGTAGCTTGAATAAGGGGGTGGTTCCGTGCCGAGCAGTCGCGCTTTTTATTTTCACGACAAGCGATCCCCAAAACAAGCTTGGTGCTGTGCGCGTCAAGAATGTTGCTTGCAGCTACTCTATTGCTGAATAAATATGAGAGTAGATTGTGTTTCGGTAATTATCCAGTTCAGTGACCTCATTGGTTTCAAGATTCCACACCGCCATGGGCGCAGGATAATTGAAATCAGTTTCCGGTACTTCATCAGGCACATGGTCTGGTGATATAGACAGTATTAGCAGCACCAGATGATTGCCAATCCAGTAAGCTTCGTTCGCTTCTACGTTTTCTGGCGTGGAATAATCCACCATGGTGGTTCCGTCAGCCGGCATTTTTCTCAGGACATCGTCAAAGGGATCAAAATGATAGAGATCGCCAGTGGCGTTGTCCCAGGAAGCTGCAAGGGCATTCAATGGACGCGTCAGGTTTGTGATCTGACGAAATTTAGCTTCGGCCGGCGCATACTCCCAGAACCAGGTCCAAGAATCCAAAATATCAGACTGAAAAACCTGCTCCAACACGACGAGCCGTGAACCGTCGGGTGAAAGCGCGCTTTGGTAACTCGAATGCTCGCCGCTTAAAAGTAGCGTCCGGGTGTCGGAGGCGGTGTCCAGTAACTCCACTTTGCCGGGCCAGATCAGGACCAACTGGCTATCGCCGACTCGATGCGCCTCACTTGGAAGCCACAGCTCGCTGGTCTGGGCAAAGTCTCCGCTAGACGCTTCCGGTTCAATGCTGCTCAATAATTGACCTTCTCCACTACCGAGGTCGAACTCCCAAATTTCAGCCCGGGAATTGTCGTTGGCGTAAATTGCTCCCGGATCCGCGTAGACGCATACCTGTTTCACGACAAGAATCTTTTGATTCTCGGAATCGGCGGAAAAGCTTGGGATAATGTCGTAACAGTTTTCTTCATAATACGTCACGCCTTCCGACTCAGTCACCGTGCTCTCACTGGTGCTCCGATGCAGCTCAATCGGTTCTTGCCAGGTCCGAGTCACGGAATCAAATATTTCTAGCCAGTGTATGGTTTCATCTTCGCTGTCTTCGGTATTGAACATTGCCAGAAGAGTACCGCCGATCGGTGTAATATTTCCGGAGCGATAGAAGTTCATCGGTAGCCAGGATTGATTCACATCCAGCACCTCTGCCTGGGCAGGCGATTCGGAACGCAGCAGAGGGTCAATTGAAGATAAGACAATAAAGGACTGCCCATTGATTGTGAGGCTAGTCAGCGCTCCTTCGTTTCCATCGTCGAGTGAATTTGGCAAAGTGCCGGAATCGAGATCGTTATCCACCCTCTCATTATTAAGCGTCTGCGTGTTAGTATTGTTGCTATTATCCGGAAGATAGGCCAAAACCGCAATCAATCCGATAGCGATTACTAGAAGAACGACAACTAGGATAAGCCTCGAACTACCTTTTTGGGTCATTGTATTTATTATAAAGTTCTTATGAACAGTATATCATGTTCATGCGAAGGAGGAAGTCAGGGAAGAAAAAACGCCACAATACCAAACAACTTTGTCCACGCGTGAAACTGGTTTGGTGTTTGGGCGAGTCCTATCTGTTCCCGTGCCGCGCGATCACGTCCTCGGCTTCTTCCATCTTGACCGAGAGAATCTTCGACACGCCGTCGCTTTGCATGGTCACGCCGTAGAGCAGATTGGCTTTCTGCATGGTGGCGCGATTGTGGGTGATGGAGATGAACTGAGTGGAGTGGGCCAGCTCGTCGAGAATATTGGCCAGCTTGAGAGAGTTGGCTTCATCGAGGGCGGCGTCTACCTCGTCCAGGACGACGAAGGGCGATGGATTGTTGGCAATGATGGCGCAGATCAGCGCGATGGACGTCAGTGCTTTTTCTCCGCCGGATAGCATGTTGATGCTGGAAATGCGTTTTCCAGGCGGGACGGCGTGGATATCAATACCACTAATGGCTTTGCCGATCACCTTTGGTTGGCGTGGTGACTTTTCCTCTTCGCTATTTTCCTCCTCGTCATCCTCTTCTTCGTCGTAGTCGTCTTGTTCAGCCAGGATATCAGACTTTTGTAATACGAGCTTGGCTGAACCCCCTTTGAACAACATCTTGAAATAGCGGCCGAACTCGGCGCTGATTTTCTGGAAAGCGCGATCGAACTGCTGCTTAATGGTTTCATCAAGCTCCCCGATAGCTTTTTCGAGCGAGGCCAAGGCAGCCAGAAGATCCTCAGATTGCCCTTTTAGGAATTCGTGACGTTCGTTTGTTTGTTCAAATTCATCCGTTACCCCTTCGTCAATTCCGCCGATTAGCTCAAGCTGGCGTTTCAATTGATGGATTGAGTCAAGAAGAGAAGCGGCAGTTTGTTCGCCGAGGAATTGTTTCGGATCTTTGGCAATGTCGTCCACTGTCGGCTCAGGCAGCTCCTCTCGCATTTCCCGATTGAGGTCATCACGACGCGTCTCCAGCCGTGCTTGTTGCACTCGATGCTCGTTCAATGTCTGGGTGACGGCGTTGAGCTCGTTTTGATGATCGCGGAATTGCTTTTGCAGACGGAACAAATAATCTTTTTTCTCCTGCTCTTGCTGATTGAAACTGGTAATTTTTTCTCGGGCTGTTTTGAGTTCCTGATCAAGTTTCTCAATTTTTGCCGTCAGATGCTTGTGTTCGGTATCTTCAGCGTTGGCGTCCTTATCTTTGCCTTCAAGTTGTCTCAGTTCTTTATCCGCTCGTTCGAGCTCGCTTTCCACTTCACTTTGTTTATCGTGGAGAACGAGATCTTTTTCTTCCAGAGTGCGGACTGTTACGACCAGATCGTTTATTTCGTTGACCAAGTTGTCTTTTGACTTCAAGAAGTTTGACAGCTCGCTTTGGAGCCGCAGCACTTCTTCGGTGGTGGTGGTTGGAGCCGAGCGGGCAATCTCCTTGGTATATTTATCCAGGCTGTGGTGGATATCCTGGGCTTGGCGCTTAAGTCGAGTGATGTCGTCAGCCGATTCGGCAGTATTCAGTTTTTTTAAGAATTCGGCATATCGAGTTTCGATAGTCCGTAGATGGTCGGCAATTTCCGGAATGGGCAAGGGTTTGTTGGCAGTCAGCCGTTCGCGAGCTACCAGCAGCGTTTGTTCCAGATCTTCAAACTGACTGACGACCTTGGCCTGATCCTTGCGTTTCCGCTCTAACTCGCTGCGGGCGCTTTGAAGCTTCTTCTTCAGCGGTTCCATATCGTCGCTCAATTCTTGCTGGGTGCGGACTAGCAACTCACGGCGTTTCGTCAGCCATACTTTATTGACCTCACCCGCCTGCATGGATTCCATTTCCCAGCGGCCTTTCAGCGAAGCCTGCTCTTGCAGCAAAGTGTTTTTCTCATCAAGTACGCGGTTGTACTCTTTTTGCAGCTGGCGGAAACTCTCTTCCCGAGACGTCTCCCGTTCTATTTTCTCAAGTTCATTTTGTACCTTGCGCAATTTGGCTGCCGCCTCATTTTTCACTTTTTCAGTATCGTTTTGCTGGGTGCTGACGACGTCGAGTTCGTTTTTCAGCTCCTGCCAGAGACCGCTGTAATATTGCTTTTGCACTTCCCGCAGCTCGGCTTCCACGGTTTCGCGTTTTTCCAAGCGCCGTACCTGGCGGGTGAGCGTACGCAGGCGGGGTTCGATTTCTTGCAATAGGAGCTCGGCTTGACGCAAATTATCCTTGGTTCGATCAAGCTTCTGTTCGGCCTGCTCTTTCTTGATCTGGTATTGGCGGACGCCGGCCGCTTCGTCAAAAAACTCCTTCCGTTCCTGCGACGAAGAATTCAAAATTGAATCAATCATGCCCTGGCCGATGACGGAGTAGCTGCGCTGGCCGAAGTTGGATTTAGCCAGGAGAAGGACGATGTCTTGAAGCCGCACCTTGTTCTTATTGAGCAGGTATTCACCTTCGCCTGAGCGGTGCATGCGGCGGGTGATGACTACTTCCGGGTAATCAATCGCCATCGCCCCATCCTCATTATTAATATGCAAAGAAACTTCAGCCATGCCCAGCCTGGCTTTTTTGTCGGAACCGGAAAAAATCACATCTTCGGACTTCTTTCCTCGCAAAAGCTTGAGGCTCTGTTCGCCCATCACCCAGCGGATAGCATCGGCCACGTTGGATTTGCCAGAACCATTCGGCCCGACGATGGCGGCGATACCCCGGTTGAATTCCATCACGGTTTTGTTCGCGAAGGACTTGAAGCCCTGTATTTCGATTTTTTGGAGATGCATGAAGGGAGAAAGAAAATGACTGTCATTTTCGAACAGACTCTGAATGAAAGTATATGGGTTTTAGGGAAGGAAAGCAAGGGGTTTAGAAGAATTTTAAGCTACAAATTATTAATTATGAAACAGGTGCTTATGTCCATTCCATGTAGCGTTAGTAGTAATTTGTCACTAGTAACGGGGCAATACTTGCAAATGACAAATTACAAAGCGCTAATGGCTTTTTTGTAGTTTATCCTTGTTTTTTGCTATAGTGCATGATAGTAGGACGAAAGAAACATTGTCGGGGCAAGCATATGAAAAAATTAGCAATCATAATAGGACTCGTTATTCTTGGAACAGCGGTTTTCTTGATTCTGCGGAATAACCCAACCCTGGAAGTTGAGAATGAAAATACGAATGGGCTTGAGATCAATGGGGGTGATGGCAACAGTTCCCTCAACAGCAATGATGCGTTACGGCAGGAGCTTGAAGAATCAGCCGCTCAACCCGAAATTAAAACGATATTAGCTTCTGAAGTCTCCAATGTTGACAGCGGTTTCACATTTTCCGCCGTGGTACCAGTTGCTTGGGAGCTTGAGGCAGTACCAGCACTCGAATCAATAAATATTTTTGACCCGGCGGCTGCTAATGAATCGTCGTTGGAACAATCCCAGATTTTTATCCGGCAATTTATGGCCAATGACTTTCTGACACTATCAACGGTAACAATTCACTCTCGCGAAGAACTGACGATCAATGGCCGGCCAGCCGTTCGCTATGACATAGAGAAAAAGGCGGGAGTAGCTGATTTCCCTGATCAACCCTCTTGGCGTAACGAGCGGCACGTCGTGACCGATATCAAGGTAATGGATCAGAACCCCTCGGTGTTTTACGTCATTGCCCGGCGGCCGGGGCTTGATGACGCAATTTATCAAGATTTTCTGGATAGTCTGAACCTAGATTATAAACCTGAGGCCGGGCTGGTGGAACCGGTGGAAGAATTCCGGGAGCGAATTACGCTGAAGCGCTTTGGTACCTATATCACGCCGGAGACTTCTCCAGTCCAGCCAGAGCGCTTTACCGGCTATCACACCGGAGTGGACGTGGAGTTTGCGGATGTCGATACGGAAATTCAGGTCCGCGCTATCGCCGAAGGAGAAGTGATAGAGGCTCAGACGGTGTCGGGGTATGGCGGTGTGGTGGTGATACGCCATACTATCAATGACGGACCATTATTGGCTCTCTATGGCCACCTTGACGCGCAAACTATTCCAGCCAAGGGCTCGGCGGTGAGCGCGGGTGAAGCAATCGGCGTGTTAGGCGAAGGAGAAACGCTAGAAACAGACTTTGAAAGAAAACATCTGCATTTTGCTATGTTGAAAGGCTCGTCAGTGAATTTTCGCGGATATGTCCTTTCTGAAAATGAGTTAGGCGGATGGCATGACCCGCTGGAATTTTGGAGCTGAGGGGAATGTGTGGCCAAGCTGAGGCTTGGACTACCGAATACCATCGTATCGCAACCAAAAAACCGCCCAGACAATCTAGACGGTTTTTTGAAACCTAACCTTGACCTTTGCCGTTGCAGCGCTGGATGCAGGCCTGGACGTCGCCGCCGCCCTCACGATAGCAGGCTTTGATACAGCCCCAGCTTGAGTCCTCATACTCCATCGGCGCGGCTTCGGCGGATTGGGTCGAGCTTAGCAGGACCGCGTATCCGCCGATGGCGATGCCGACGACGAGGCAGGCGACGATGACGCCTTTGAGGATATTGCTCATCGGGTTGTTCGTTAATTATTATATACAACCCTCAATAAAGGGTCCTTGGGACGACCACCAGTACAGACCATGTAGGTACAGTACTCGTGGCGTCCAAGGACACTCGGGTTGAAGGTACGAGGCCGGCCTATTTGAGGTAGACCAGCTTCTGACTGACGGAGCTCGTGCTTGTCGTGAGACGCACGAAGTACACGCCAGCGGCCAGAGAACGGTCGCGCCAGGAGACGCGGTAGTCACCGGGATCCTGGATCTCGTTGTCAACCAGTGTGGCGATTCTCCGGCCCTGGGGGTCGAAGACACCGAGATCGACACGGGACAGGCCCGGCAGCGTGTAGCTGATGGTTGTCCCACTGGTCGTAGCCGGATTTGGACCGAGCGACATCCGCAAGACCGCACGTGCCGCGGTTTCCGGGGCCGAGGAAGGATGAAGCATGTCGGGCAGCCAGACAGGCAGCCCGTAGGTCATCGCCCTCGAGAGGAAATCGCGCATCGACGGTTGGGTGTGCCACAGGCGCCGAATGACGCGAAGGTAGATGTCGCCAACCAGCGACAAGTCTTCTGCCATCAGGCGCTCCTGAAAGTACTCACGGGCGAATTCGAGGTAGAGCGCCTCTGGTCCGCCGCGGGAGTTTCCAAGAAGCAAGACGACTGAGGCTCCCTCGTCCGGATCAGCCACCGTCACCATCTTGGCGAGGCCTGGGTAATAGCTGGGGTTGTTTCTATCCCCATCGCCCAGGCCGCATCCCACAAACTCGGCTACGATCCGCTTCTTCACGGGCAGGTAGCTCATGTCAAAGATAGGATCATACACCCGCTGGACGATGTAGCCGGGCCAAATGTTGCGGTTGGTGGTTCGGCCGGTACCGATCCACTCCTGGCGGTAGGCGTTGGCCACGAAGGCATCGAGCCGCTCACCGTATGAGTTGCAGTCGTCGAAGTCGCTGTCACGAATCGGCAGGTAGGAGATACCCGCGTCCTCGAACCAGCCGCCGATCTCGTTGAAGGTCAGCCGCGGTTCGTCGGTAATGTTGCACAAGCTGCCGCGATCGCCGACCAGCGCCAGCACGCCCGGGTTGGGGATGTTGACGCCGTTGTAGTACTCCATCGCAGACTGGACCGCGTTCTCGACCTCGAAGAGCTGATAGGCAGCGACTCGATACGGCAGAACTTCCGGGCCGTCACCATAGAAGTCGGTGATGGCCAGATCGCTGGCGCAGGATGACCAGTAGCAGTCGTCATACTCATTGTCGGGATGATAGGTCGTCCCGACCTTGTTCTTCTCTGGTTCGAGGCCCTCGTTGGCTTCACCAACGATGACGAGCAAGGGCCGCCGCCGCCAATCCGCGTTGACGCAAGATTCGAAGACCCCGCGCATGACATTGCGACATTCGTAGGGGTCTTCTGAGCCGAGGATCTTTTTGCACACCCAACCCTGATCTTCCCACCATTGGATGACGGGATCGCATGCGTCGAGGAAGTCGCCTCGCGAGGAGTAGAACACGATGTCGGCCGGCGAATAAGGTCCGCCGCCGCCTTGCGCGTTCGGATCCTGCATGACAGGCAAGGGTCTTGGGAGGGTATTGGTTGTTCGTAGAAGTTCTAGGTTGGCGGGTGGCACAGAACTCCGGTTGAAGGGTCGCGTTGAGTACTCTGTGTCGGGATCATCATCGGTCTCGACCACCTCGTACGCATCCGCTCCGACCGGGTCGACTACCTCGTAGTAGTGCGGCCAGTCGGGACCTCCTTCAGCGGGGACGACACCGACGACACGATCCCGGCTCTTGCCGGCGTAGACCGTGAAGTACTGCGACCCCAGCTCCGGGTCGGTGCTCCAGCAGACGTGGGTGCCGTTGACCTCCTCCCAGGCCCAGGCTCCTTCGAAGCCGCAAGCCGTATTTGGGTCGTCCGGCACGTCCGCGTAGACGGAAAACTCGTACTCTCCGCCGTTCGGCCCGATACCGTCGGCGTCGAAAGGCTTCCCGCCTCGTGAGAGCGCTTCGTCGGTCACCATGATCGTGACATCTCCTGGGTCGTAGGGGTGGATGATGAACTCTATCTCATCCCCACGAACGTCGATGTCACGAAGCACTGCCCGGCCGTTCGCCACGACCGGCGCCCGGTCAGTCAGGTCATCTAACATGTCACTATCGAAACGCACCCAGCCCGGCGTGTCTTCGTAGATGACGCCGCCGTTTTGCGGCTCCACCTCGAGAAGTACCGGCGACAGAACCGTCTCGCCGTTCTTGAACTGCGCTAGGTTTGGAGCGAGAATGATGGCGTTACCAACCTGCCGATTGTCAATACCGTTACGTCCATCAAGCGCTCCGAAGAGCGTCTCGAAGTCCGAGACGGTGCAGCAAGTGTCGACGCAGGCCACCAGACATCTGGCGTCCTGGTACCCGCTCTCCAGCCAAAACTGGCTCCAGCAAGCACGGTAGACGACGAGTTCCTCATTCCCGCCGTCGAAAAGGTAGTTGACGGTTTCAGGGTTGACGGCGATACCGTAGCCACCCGCCGACTGGGACTTCCAGATCTGGTATTCGTTCCATCCGTTGTCGAGATGGAACTCATACGCGTTGTCCCGATCGGTTTCGTTTGTGTATGCCTCATAGGTTGAGGCATATTCGGAACCGTGGGTCTCGACGAAGAAGATGGCCCGATGGTACTGCCACTCCAAGTAGAACTTGAACTTGGCCAGACCACAGTCCGGAATCGATCCGCTGCCGGAGTCATTGCTAAAGGGAACATAGGCGTAGCCATGGTTGCGAATCACCTCTGGCATGACCGAGTATCCTGTGTTCAGGTGGAAGTTGTACGGCTTCAACACCGTAGCGCTGTCGTAGAAGGGATCCCTCGCCGCCCCCATGTTCATGAGGAGCAGGAGAGTGACAGCAAGAAGCGTGAGCTTGTTCATGCGTCATTCCCCCACATAGCTCAGAGGCTTGGGTTGAAGGAAGACTGGCTGTGCTTCAGCCGGAATCCTCAGGTCCTGCGGGGTCCCACCTTCCTGCGCCTGCTCGATGATTCCGAGTAAGCGTGGACGGTCTTTCTGGTCGTAGATACCAACCAGTCTACCGTCCTGGAAGATGAAGATGTCGCCGTTATCCAGCATGCGCTGATAGGATGCCGCAACCTCGTGAAAAGTTGCGGACTGGAACAGCACATTGGATGTGTAGAGCTCTTCGATGTTTCCGTCATGGTATCGAACCCAGATGGCGCTTCCGCGCTTGGACGGAACAGCTTCAGCTACCACATCCGCGTGTTCACGGAGCACTTGGGCTCCTGCCGCTGCGATCTCGGGATAGCTTCCGCCTCGTTGGGCGGCTCTCATCATCACCTCGAAGGCTTCCCTGTCCGCGCGGCCTTTCGCCGTGTCGGAGTAGGCCTTGGGCACGGACTTGACCATGACCTCAGCCACAAAACCATTGATGGCGATGACGCTGTCTCCGTCGACGAAGCGCACTGAGACCAGGTTCGAGTCGGGGGTCGGAGTGACGGGGTTGCCGTCAATGATCACTTGCGTCTGGTTCCAGACTTCGGGCAGCTTGGCCTGCGCGGCCATACTGCAAAGAAGTCCGGTCACAACCAGAACCAGAGTCATGAGTTTCATAGAGAACCTCCTCGCGTTTCCGCGATTTTTGGTATTCAGTTGTCAAGGATCGTTCCTTGACGTGCTTCTGCCGGCCACGCTGGCCTGGTTGCATCAGATCCTCTGGTGCACGCTGGGCGTCTATCCATCATATAGATGGGCGACCAGCAGCCTCGGGGAAGAGATAGCACAATGAACACCTGGGATGTGAGGCGGTGGTATGTTTGGATGAATTGTTGTGGCGGTTTCGCTACTGGCTCCCCGCTGCTCAGCTCCCGTTTTTTGGCGGAAATAAGCGACCAATTTGAGTCAGCGGATCATTACCTCACATCTCTTGCCAGCTTATACCCTTAAGGAAATTTTTGTCAAGAAGGAAGATGAGGGGTAACGGGAAATTAAATAATCGTTTTTGTGAGCTTACCTGTGGAAAATTTAGGTAGTTTTTTGGACAATTCAAGCACGATCTTCCTCCCTGCTTACTTCATCCAAAGAAATGGATATCGGTTTGAACCACGTTACTATTCATTCGGGATGTTCATCGAAGCTTTGGCGGATTATTCGCATTGGCTAAAGGAGTTAACATAACACCTAAATTTATTACCGCTCCGTAAGCCTAGCTCTATGCGAATAAAAAAACCCGGAGGGCTTGATAACCCACCGGGTATGTTTGAGTTTTGGTCCTGACCTGGTATTAGGAACCAGTAGTCAGTCCCGGAGAGAGCGGCTTCCCGTATCTGGCCAGCTCTACCCAATGCTCTTTCGGGCGAATACGCTTCGACCCTGCTTGGCAGAGTGGGCAAACATCTGGACCGCTCCAGGTTTGGATGTCGTAGTGTGCGTAAGCTGTCACCGGTCTGTCTTCGAACACCGTCACATCCGACCGGTGAATGAGCACTCCAACAACCGGTGCGAACCGGACTGGATGAGGATTGCCATCCCGGATTCCCTGACGGACTGCCTTCAGGGTGCTTGCAGTCGTCATGAGCTCTTCGACCTGAAGGACAACCTCGTCGGGAGCAATGGTCAGCCGCTTCCACTGCTGGGTTTTTTCAGGACCCTTTACCGTGAAATCATGCTGAGCATTAGCTCCGATAGCCACGCTGTGAGAAAGATCGGCTCCAGCGTGGTCAGAGCCGATTACCCAATCAATCGCCCCGTTGTAGCGCTCCCGGATCTTTTCCAGGAGCTTGACGCCGAAGAGCTGGCAAAGGTTGGTGTATCTCAGAACGCGCAAAGTATCGATAAAGCCGTCACTGCAACCTCCGGCAGTGAGCTCGGCATGCGGATGTTCCGGATTGCCGGAATGAAACCACATCGCTTCGCACAGGCCGAAGATATGGCCGATCTCAGCTTCTGAAAGATGGCGTCCGGCAAAGTGTTCGGATTCGAGCTGTCGGAGCTCGCCCACACTTGTCATTGCGAAGACGTCTTCGGAATTGAGAACTCCCATTGCGTGTCATCCTATCCCTGCGACCCGACGCCCGGAGTAAGTATCCGGTAACGGTTGATCTGGTTGTTGAGTTCTTCGGCCTTCAAGCCGGCGGCCTCGGCGAAGTCCTCTCCGTCAGAGGCGAAGATGATTCCGCGAGACGAGTTGATGATCATCCCGGTTCCATCCTCAGTTTGTCCGGCTTCTACCGCTAGCTGGACTGGGTCACCCTGAACTTCACCGTGATCCGCCTGTTGCTTCCCGAGGCCGGGATTGAGCAGGTAGACACGGTTTCCGATCGCCTCGCGCATCTGACGCAGCTCGCCGGGATAGGTGGCGCCCATGACGAGGCCGATGTTGCTGTTGGCGTTCCACTTGGCGGCGATCCGTCTGCCTGACCAGAGCCAATAAGGCTCAGTCAGAGGTTCACCATCCCTCACCCCGGTTAACACCGGCGCGTCTTGCATCTCCTGGGCGCCGGGATTGCTGGTCCGGCAGACGAAGATGGCGCCGCGATCCGGACGCTCGAAGAAGGGCGCCATAGACTGGCTGCCCGGGTAGGATCCCAGCGTGACCGCGTCGGCGCCATAGACGTCGAAGCAGGTGCGGGCGTAGGCCTGGGCCGTGTTCAGGACGTCGAATCTCTTCGCGTCCAGGATAACGACGTGATGATGATGCGTTCGGCGGAGTTCCTGGATGGCTTCGATCATCGCGCCCAGCATCCGCGCTTCTTCGTAGAAGGCAATCTGGAACTTGAAGAAGGCGCAGTGCGGCGCGCACTTCTCGGCGACAGCCAGAACGAACTCAACGATCGCGTCGTGCTGCGGCCGCTTTCGCAGATGGGCGGGTAGCTGACTGACGTCCACGTCCATCCCGACGCAGACGAGGCTGTTGGTAAACTTCCAGGCCCGTTCAAGCCGTTCTCTGAAGGTGTCCATGAGAAATCTTCCTCCCCGGTGGGTTGTTACCAGACTATGAAGGTGGTTCCGTACAGGTGGAGGACGAATCCTCCCCCCGGAGTCGGACAGCTGTCCGCGGGATAGCGGGATTCTGCACCCATTTCTCGGACGCTGAGCAAGCGTCCTTCGTCGCTCAGGCCGCAAGTAGCGGCTCCAGGTTCAGTCTTGTGACTGCTTGGAACCACCGCAGCCAAAAACGCGAAGCCGCGCAGTAGCATCGGTAGTATTCTCATCGTGCCCTCATGTGACGTGGTATTTTGTTGTCAGGGAGCAGTGCTCCCCTCCGTGAGCGCCACTATCGTATCACGCGTCAATACGCCGGTCAAACAAAATAAAAAGTGAATGGATAATTAACAACGGGTAACTTGTAACTGGGACTGGGAAATGAGGATTAGTAATAGTGATGAATAACCAGTAATCAGATATGGGTACAGTTGAGAGTTACGGGTGACGAGTGACTGGTTAATTAGTTGATTGGATAATTAGTTAATTAGAAATACTACACCGCTTTGCATAATTTCACACTACGGTGATCTGCCGTAGGCACGACATAATGTATCATTCACTCTAAAAAACAAGTCGGTTGAAGGAAAGAATCCGACTGCGGGGCTTATTGAGGATTAGTGGTAAAGCTGAAGCTTTATAATCCTCCCGGGCGCGCGGGGTTGCCTAGAGCGTTTTCCAGAGGAAAAGGCCGATGATCATGATGCCGACCGCTACTTTCACGATTGTGCCGCCGACAAAACCGACCAGGTGGTAGTTTTCCGTCTCAATCTTGTAGATAGCATCGCGGCCGGAAACGAGCTCACCAATGACCGCGCCGACAATCGGGAGAATCACCAGTACGGCGGGAGTATTAAAACCCGCTCCGATAATTCCTCCGGCCAGCGCTCCTGCCACGCCCCAGAAGCTGATTTCAAGCTTCCGAGTACCGCGGAGACTGGCGATGAGATCAAGTAAAAACACCAGGATGATCAAGAGTGTGGTCAGGATAAGGAAATTCGCGTCAATCTTCTCGAACTCGGTGGTAATCCCGTAAATGACCACCACACTCCAGAGTAGGGGTAAGCCAGGGAGGGACGGAAAAATAGTTCCTAAAAACCCGATCACCATCAGCAAAGCGGTGACAACGACGAGAAGGGAATTGACTGTTTCAAACATGATTTTATGATTACCAATCCTTGGCTTGGATCGCGGCTCGGGCGGCGTTTTCTTCCGCCTCGTGTTTGGAGGCACCGCGACCGCGGGCGATTTCGGTGTTATCGAGGTAGACGCCGATGACGAATTCTTTGGCGTGATCCGGGCCCGATTCTTCCATCACCTGGTAGCGCGGAGTGATGGATTCGATTTCCTGAGCTTTTTCCTGGAAGCGGCTTTTCGGGTCGAGATACAGCTTGTGTTCGAGGATTTCTTCCAGCTTGGGCAGGAGTGTTCGGTGGATGAAATCCTTGGCTTGGTCGTAATCCTGATCCATATAGATCGCGCCGATCACCGCTTCATAAGCGTTGGCAATGATGTACCGCCGGGCTTTTTCGTTCGTGTCCCGGGCTTCACCGCGGCTCAGGTGAAGTGAATCATAGAGGTTGAGGGCTTCGGCAGCGTCGGCCAAGGTCTGGCTTTTGACGAGCGAGGCTCTCCAGTTGGTCAGCTCGCCCTCAGGTTTGTCAGGAAAAGCGTCAAAGAGGTGACGGGTCACGACCAGTTCGAGCACGGCGTCACCCAGGAACTCCAGACGTTCATTGTGGCCCAGGGCGAAACCCGGATGCTCGTTTAAGTATGACCGGTGAACCAACGCTTGGGTTAAGAGGTCTTGGTCGCGAAACTTCACGCCAATATTTTTTTCTACTTCGGAATGATCTTTCATGGTGGCTCCTGGCCGCCCCAGCAAAGGGAACCGGGAATCAAGTGATGCCGCGCTTCCTGCGCCGATGCGTTTATTTATTGTTTAGGTTGAGATGGTTCACTGATTGTCTGCTCCATGTCTTTATAGATGGCCCCGAGCACGCCGTTGACAAACTTTCCGGATGACTCGCCGCCAAAGGACTTGGCGAGCTCAATCGCTTCGTTGATCGCCACTTTCGGGGGAATGTCATCGTCAAAGCGCAGTTCAAAAACTCCGATCCGGAGTATATTCCGATCGACGACGGTAATCTGCGCCAGCGGCCATTCGGGAGCGTATTTCGTGATAAGCTCATCGATCTTCGGCTGATGCTGCAGCACCCCTTCGACGATATGAAGAGTGAATTTCGGATCGTCAAACCCGGGGGCGAATTTGTCTATATTCTTCTTGGCGGTGTCAGTGATGCGTCCAGTCGTTTTTTGACCATTGAAATCCCACTCATAGAGGGTTTGCATGGCGACGGTGCGTCCGAGATGACGATTGGACATGGAAACTTCGCTTAGGTGACGATGTTTTTTTCGGAAGCCTCTTCCGCGGCTTTTTGTTCCTGTTTGGCCCGTTCTTTTCTCTCTTGTTTGGCTTTCTCCTTGTTGCGAGAGAAAGTGATATCAATCACTTCGCGGCCGCGATAGGTGCCGCAAAACCCGCAGGCTCTGTGAGGCAAAACCGGCTTCTTGCATTTTGGACACGTCAACAGGGCTCTGGGCTGGCTGTGAATATGGGAGCGCCGGTTGCCGCGTCGTGATTTCGTTCCTTTTTTTGTTGGGAGAGCCATACGATGGTATAAGTATACTTAATATTTCATTATTCCGCAAGCTTTCGCGGTGGATTTCGGTGGAAATTCAAAACATTCTTACCATAGGATTGAGGCTTTGGCAAGAGAAAAAAGCGGAAAAACGATGCGGTTCCCCGGATATCGATTGTCTGGAGTTTTGGGTTTTCCAAGAGACGCCATTTTACTCAGGCTTAGCATCTGTTATGAAGCTTCCATTGTTCCTCATGTCCGATATTTTTTGCCCAATCAGGCACGATACAATTTTCATCAACAACTGACGATTGGTTATCATTAATCATTTGCGCGTTCGCGGCTGTCCGTGTTTGTTTGGCAAAAATGCCGGAGACGCCGAGGCTTACCACCAACACTATAAACATCGCGGCTATGCTCGCGTGAAGGAGAGATACATTTTGTATTTTTTCCGGTTTAAACTCTTCACACGTGCCGCCGGGGCATATTTGCGCTTTGTCTTTTTTGAAGAAATTATAGAGAGAGCAACCGATGCAGATCCCAAGCGCTGATTCAAAGAACAGGAGCGTTAGGCAAATCAGGCATAGTAAAAGATTGACCGGTCCAACGATGTTATTTACCACCAACACGATGAACATCGTTGCCGCCAGCCCCAATCCCAGACCCCACGCAAAACGTTTTTGCGCTACGCCCGTGTACTCCACGTTTTGCCTGCGCACAAGCAAGCGGCCGATGATCAATGTCGGCGCGTACCGGGGATTGACGACCACCCTGATCACGAAGTCTATCAGAAACGAGGTGATAAAAATTTTCATTAATATAAAATCACCCGTATACCCGGCGCTCATAAACGAGGCGAACGCGGCGAGAAGCAATATCCCCGCGGCGGTGCGAACTTCACGTTCATTCAGGACGGGTACCACATAACCTTCAATTTGTTCGCCAAAGTGTATTATCTTGCTCATTTTATTTTTTATGAAGGGTAAGTATTCGTGTCAGCTTTTTCGTTTTCGCCGACGATACTTTCCTATCCCCCAGCAATTCATTCAGGATAAACCCTTCCAGCGTTCTCGCGCGCAGAGAGTCAAAAGATTTGGCAATGGAGGTAGTCAGCTGGGCGACATCGGCGCAATCTTTATCTTCTGCCATGTATTTTCTCAGCGTCTTGATTTGCCCTTGAATCCGATTGAGATGGTCGATGCTTTGTTTTCTGCGCGCATGTGCGTGACGCGTGGTCATAATGCCAATGTGTTGAATATTATATACCCCTCCCCCTATAGTATCAAGTTTTTCAACACCTGTACAGCGGTGCCCTGCTCAGGAATCCCTTGGCAGGATTTGATCGGGTATCGAAAGAGCGACGAAACAGTCAGCATGAAGTTCCTCCTCAGTCAACGGTGTGCGGAGAAAATATCATGAGTGAATGTTTAGCGCAAGTGTAATTATGAGAGTAGGATCTTTTTGGAAAAAGATAGGTAGGGATCATTCCAAATTACAACACTGGTTAAAAAAACAGAGAACATGGGTAGTTCTCTGTTGACTGATCCCGTCAGCCTAGGACTTGATGACGGCATACCCGCCGTTTGAGATGACAACCGCACGATTCCCTTGATTCATGTAGAGAATGGTAGCGCGATCATCCTTCTCGTGAGGCGTTGAGTTGAGTTGCTCTGGAACGACGAGAGAGTAGGCCTTATCAGGGTAGCACCTGGCGAGCAAAACTCTCAGACTTGCGATATCTTCCGGGCTGCTGGGCAGCCGGTCATATTGTCTCTTGAAGATCAGGACAGCTACTCTGCCGTCCATAGCGGCCCGAGAATTGTTTAGCCGCTGGGTGGCCAGCGTCTCAGGGCCTAGTCCGATGCCTTCACGGATTGCGGTAGGCACGATGGTGCCGAAAGCGAAGAGGCAAAGGGTGCAGAAAAGCAGAAAAAGCAGAAACGGTGTAGTGGGGACGGAACGCATAAGGGTAGACCTCCGACCGTTGGTTGATGCGAAAGGAGCGAGACTATATCAAAGGGACCTTCATTGGTAGCACGTTGAAGCAGCTGTGTCAATACTGACGATTTTTGTCGCCGTTCTCAGTGTTATATAATCTCGTTTTGGATACGGCTGGGTCTTTTTGCAGTTCTGCCGAGAAAATTTTACTTAACGAAACGGAAGGAGTAGAATTAATAAAACCGAAACTGTTGAAGGGGGTGAATATGCGAGCAACTGTCAGAACCGTGGCGTTCTTTACATTGTGCTGTCTGTCGATCACCTTTGTGCTATCCGCATGCAAAGAGACAAC
Organism: bacterium; assembly: GCA_030699685.1. Lineage (GTDB taxonomy): Bacteria > Patescibacteriota > Patescibacteriia > JAHIZJ01 > JAHIZJ01 > JAUYLJ01. The sequence goes on from JAUYLJ010000016.1 coordinate 32,530, forward strand.
CGAACCGGCAGGTCCTGACTGTTCGGTGATCACGCCACAGTCAGACGTGTACCTAGAGGGCGGAAGGTTTGGTATTGGTGGCGTGGATATCAAAGGGATGTACCAGCAGGATGGAATCAAGTTGGGGGAAGAGTGTGAGAATTTCACAGTGCTCTCGTATGGTGGAGTGGGTAGAACATGCGACGTGGTCGGTACCGACCGATGGGTGCACCTGACCTGGATGGGTCTCAGTCTTCTAGGCATCACTATCTCTGAAGGCTGGGTAGGGGAAACAGATAGAGGAGTGGCTCTCGGCGATACTTATGAAGATGTAGAACGAGTTTACCCCGAAGCCTTCCCTTGCCGGTACTCAAATTACCACCCGATCTATCTTGTGTTCGAAATTCGTTTTGAAGACGCAACGTATCGACGGGCTATCTTTAAATTCGATCAAGATGACCGCCTCGTCGAAGTCGGACTTGGTTACGGGCCATCCAATTGCAGATAGTTCTCGTGGAAGCAGCGCTCATTCAATCACCAGCACTCCCCGAACATGAGTCCGGGGATCTTTTTTTAACAAAAACAGAGAACTTGGGGGTTCTCTGTGGGGGGTGGCTGTGAAACCTGAATCGTTTCGGGGATTTTGGTAGGTGAAATCGTGGACGCAGACTCATACACGCTTCTCGCAGTCTTGCACTATCTCATCCGCATCGTAAAATTCCTTTTTGTAGTACTCCAAGGCTTGAGACAGGATAGAGAGGTCTTTGATCGGGACTGGGTTGGCAACGTAGTGCTTGATCCAGGTTGCCGCTTCTTGAATGTTTCCTACTAGTGAATCACAAACCGTTGCCACGAAGGGATCGGTGTAGTTCTCAAACACGCGACCGCGGATTTCTTTCTTGGCTTTACGGAATTTTCCCTCTTGACGCGCAATGCCGATCAGGGGTTTGTGATAGTGTTTGGTGACCAGCATTTCTATTGAGCCGCCTACGCTGATATCATCAGTCAGATTGACAATGACAAGATCAGCCGAACGGATCATATAGCAGTCGCGCCCGAATACGAGTTTTGAATCGTTTTCATTCAGACCGAAATCACCCCTTCCTTTAATCGGATCGAGGTTGATAATTTCAAACCCTGTCATTCTGGTAAGTTCGGCGCAGAATTCATCCCGCCAGTCGTGACGTCCAAAAACAGAGTCTGGCGATACTTTACCAGCTACGTATGTCAGCAGTTTCTTCATGCGTGCTAGACAAAGGTCACGCTGGCCACCTGGTCGGATTTGTCCGAGAGGCGCATCAGGCGGACGCCCTGGGTGGCGCGGCCGAGCACGCTGACCGACTTCAGCGGCAGGCGGATGACTTGTCCTTTGCTCGAGATGATGATCAAGTCTTCGTTGGCCAGTTTGGCGTTGACAATGAAGGCGGAGACTATCTTGCCGGTCTTGTCGGTGATATTGGCCGTCTTGATGCCCGAACCGCCGCGGCCTTGCACTTTGTAGTTCTTCAAGCCGCTTCGTTTGCCGAAGCCGTGTTCCATCGCTACCAACAGTTGTTCTTCGTTGCCGATTTTGCCTTCAGCAATCACATCCATGCCGCAGACCTGGTCATCCTTGCCCAGTCTGATACCGCGCACTCCCGAGGCGCTACGGCCCATGGCTCTGATATCTTTTTCGCGAAAATGTATCGCTTTACCCTGCTGGGTAATCAAGATGATGTTGTCTTTGCCTGTGGTTGGTTTGACCCACTCAAGGATATCGCCGGGCCGTAGCTTGATGGCGATCAGGCCGGAGCGGCGAACCTTCTGGAAGTCCTCCAGGTCGACTTTCTTGATCACGCCGCCGCGGGTGACCATGGTCAGGAATTTGTATTCGAGGATTTCTGAAAGCGGCAGGACGATCGAGATCTTTTCTTCCCCGGGCAGCTGGAGGAAATTGACGATTGCCTGGCCTTTAGCTGTCCGGCTGGTTTGCGGGATATCGTAAGTTTTGAGCTGAAACACCCGGCCTTTGGTGGTGAAGAACAGAAGATCGGCGTGCGTGGTAGTCGAAAAGAACTGCTCCACCATGTCTGCTTCTTTGGTAGTCAGGCCGATTACGCCTTTGCCGCCGCGGCCCTGGGTCTTGAACGACGTTGGTTCGACGCGCTTGATGTAGCCGTCGCGGGTAGTCATGACGATGGTCGGTTCGTTGGGAATCAGGTCTTCTTGAGTAAATTTATCAACCGCGTTTGGATGCACCTCTGTTCGGCGCTCATCGCCATACCGTTCTTTGATATCCAGCAGTTCGGATTTGATCACGCCAAGCATCCTCTTTGGTGAGGCTAGTAACGCTTTCAAATCCTTAATCAACTGGAGCTTCTCTTTCAGTTCGTCGAGAATTTTCTGCCGCTCAAGATTAGCCAGCTGCTGTAGTTTCATTTCCAGGATGGCCAGCGCTTGTATTTCGGTCAGCCTGTATTTCTTCATTAAATTGACTTTGGCCTGGTCGCGATCCTTTGATTGCTTGATGGTTTTGATAACCGGATCAAGGTGATCAAGCGCGACTTTCAAGCCCTCGAGGATATGGGCACGCTCTTCGGCCCGCTTCAGTTCATAGCTGAGCTGGCGGCGTTTCACGTCCTGCTGATGTTTGATATATTCTTCCAGTACCATCTTGAGCGTCAACACGCGAGGCTGGAGGCCGTCCACTAAGGCCAGCATGTTGACGTGGAAAGTGTCCTGCAGCTGCGTCAGTTTATAGAGGCGATTCAGCACTTTCTTCGGGTAGGCGTCTTTTTTCAGCTCGACGACGACGCGTATGCCGTCTTTATCCGACTCGTCGCGTAAATCTCTGATCCCGTCAATTTTCTTATCTTGAACCAGCTGAGCGATGTGCTCGATCATCATGGCTTTGTTCACCTGGTAGGGCAGCTCAGTGACGATGATGCGGAACTGGCCGGATTTTTCCTCGACGATTTCCGCCTTGGCGCGCATAACGATGCCGCCCTTGCCCGTGGCGTAGGCCTGTTTGATTTCGTTGATATCAAAAATGTCGCCACCGGTCGGAAAATCGGGTCCTTTGACGAATTCCATCAGATCGTCAATAGTGGCTTCTGGATTGTCGATGAGGTGGATAGCTCCATCGATAATCTCGGTCAGATTGTGCGGCGGAACATTGGTGGCCATACCGACAGCGATGCCTACCGTTCCGTTCAGGAGAAAGTTCGGCAAACGAGCCGGCAAAACGCGGGGCTCTTTCTGCGTTTCGTCGTAGTTCGAGATGAATTCGACCGTGTCTTTCTCAATATTGGTCAGCAGCTCTTCGGAGATTTTTGCCAGGCGGGCTTCGGTATAACGCATGGCGGCCGGGTTGTCGCCGTCTACTGAGCCGAAGTTGCCCTGTCCGTCCACGAGCGGATAGCGCAGGGAGAATTGCTGGGCCATACGGACCATGGAGTCGTAAACGGCCACGTCGCCGTGGGGGTGGTATTTACCGAGCACTTCACCGACTACGGTGGCTGATTTGCGATACTTGGCGCTGGGTTTCAGTCCGATGTCCCACATGGCATACAAAATTCGACGATGGACCGGTTTCAATCCGTCGCGTACATCGGGCAGCGCCCGGGCGACGATCACGGACATCGCGTAATCAAGGTATGATTCCCGCATCTCTTCCGAAATGGGCCGCGGATTTACTTTACCGATGGGTTCTGCCATGCGAGTGAATGAAGTTTAACGATAGAATTCAGGAAACACTTCCCGATCAAGAGCCTCAGCTTCGGTGCCCGGAGCCGGAAAGTTGCCGGGCGCGTTTTGCCGGCGGATCTCGGGAATTTCCGAGAGGCTATTGGTAATCTGATGCAAGACGGCGTCAGCTGAAGGATTCGAGAGTTGCGGGGGATTGACGCGCAGCAGGGTTACCCAGACTCCCATCACGATGACAAAGCTGACTATCGCGCCGCCGATGGCCAGTTGGCGCTTACGCGTCTCGGTATTTGTCGAAAACTGAATTGGCGTTTTGGGCGTGGAAACAGGAGTATTTTTTTGCTTGGAGGCAATTTCGGGTTGAACCGCTGTGGTGGAAACAACAGACTTGGCCGGAGCCGAACGCTTCGTTTTTCTGGCTACGACTTTCACTGCCACAGATTGGGCTTTTTTGTTCGTCTTGGTGCTGCGTTTGGTCGTTGGCATGCTGTTATGCTTTGAGGACGATAATCTTCGTGTCTTCCTGAGGGAGGTCTTTTTTCAAGAGGCGGAGCTTGTCCGTGGTCTCAGGATCTTTTGCGCCCATGGTTTTGAGAAAAGCGTCAATATTGCCGAGCTTGAGCTTCAGGCCGCTGGACGCGTAAAACATCGGGATGATCACTCGAGGCTCGATTTGGCTAATGACGGCCGAGGCTTTTTCCGGGTCGAGTGATGAAATGCCGCCGACGGGAATAAGCAACACATCGACTCCTTCGAACACCTCCAGAGCCTTAGTGGAGATTTGGTGGTTCAGCAGTCCCAGGTGGGCAATCGAGATCTTATCTACTTCGAAATAGTATTGGGTTGAGAAACCCGGCTGAACAGGCTGGCCGTTGACTTGGTCGACCACGCCGCGGATAAACACCTGCGATGCTTCGTATTCACCGGGGCCGCTGACGATATAGGGTTCGCCCCCGATCTTTTCGATATTGTTGACCATTGCCTCGTCAGGGTTGGAAACGGTGACAATGTTCGCCTGAAGACGCGGCAAATTCAGTCCCGTACTGGAGTCATAAGGATCAGTGATCAGCGTCGTGTCGTTGGTGGTGATTTTGAAGCAGTTAAGCCCCAGCCACTGAAGATACATACAAAAATGAGGTTTTTAGCGATAGAATTGGTACTGTTTTTGCTTTGGGATAATACCATGTTTTTTGCCCAGGGTAAAGGGTAAAAACAGGCAAAACACCCAGCATTTTTCCTTGCCTGGTATTGACAAAATACGACGTTACCCTTAGGCTCCGTATGCTGCCTTTCTTACAAGCATTATCTGTTGTGGCGGCACGCGTTGCATTCATGCTCTTTAGGGAAAGGATTCACGAAGTGCTAATCCTGACACGGAAGCTCGGGGAGAACATCCGGATCGGAGACCGGATAAAAGTCATTATCCTGGACATCAAAGGTGGCCAGGTCAAACTGGGGATCGACGCGCCACCGAATGTGGCGGTCCACAGAGAAGAGATCTACGAACGGATACGTGACGAGAATCGGCGGGCTGCCGGTATCAGTAGCAAGACGCTAAAGGAAGTAGCGCAGATCTTCAACAAGGGCAAACGTCGCGCTGGCGAAGCCTGATCGGCACGCATCTTACCCCCGCGGGTTCACAAGTGTGAACCCTTTTTATTTGCATCGAACCAACAAAAGTAATTTGAATAAGCTATGAATATTATAGCCACATTGTACCGAAGCCACCGCAAATAATCCGCCATAGCGCCAATGTGCATCCCGGCTTCATTTTGCATTGAGAGAACCATTACTAAACATCTTTGGTGATAAGTAAGAAGCGGAGGCGTATCTGGTTACGTACCGAAGCCACTGCAAATTCCGCCAAAGGCGGATCCGCCTCTTGAGCTAAAGGCTCATCTGCCTATGGCACGAGGGCGGAAACCCCGCTGAAGCCAGTACTCATCCAATACCAGTACTCTTGTGTGCGAATAGCAGGATTTTACTACTCCAGAACCCTGGTTCGCTTTGGAGATGCCGGATCACCCGGAGATTGTTTGCTTAAGATTCTGTTTCAGGGATCTTCATCGTGCAGAAACAAAAACATCTGCCTGGTGTCCGGCATGACAATTGAGGCGTTTAAATGGAATCATCCCATAATAATCTCAACTCATCGTTGTAAGGGATTTCAGGCCCGCACGGGCGGCAGTGCCACATCACGTGCCTGAGAAAAACTTACTAAGGAAAGAAGTGATGTGCTTAAGCAAGTCACAGTCGGAACCAAAAAACCGTGAGCAGATGGCTGCTTGTCTGCTTTAAGTTCCCCCTTTTTTTGTCTACCAAGCTATTTTGCCGGATCTACTCTGATAATACGAATTGCTTCGCTGCCTTGGACCGCGTAGGGATAATTTCGGGCAGTCAGCGCGAATTTATTGTAGTAGAGGCCGGGCTTGGGCGTGTCGAGGCGAACCGTAAAAGTGCCGATTTCTCCCGGACGAACGCTGTTTTCATTGAGCCTGATTTTGCCGTTGTTGGCTGACCAACTGGAGTCGCGGAAACGACTGACGCCGTTACCTAAGTCAAAGAGATCAAGCTGGACGTTTTGGTTCCAAGTCGTGACGCCGGTGTTTTTAAATTTAAACGTGACGGTGGGTCGCCAGTTGTCCAGCATGGCTAATGGCATGTTTGTTTCGACTAAACGGGCCTTAAACATCGAGTCTACCCTCGTCACCCGTGAGACTTCGGAATTGATCACGTCGGTCTCGTTTTTTTTCAATTTGAAGATCTGCCGATAGTATCCGGGGCTAGTTGGGCTGGTTTCGGTAAATTCAAATGTCCCGGTTTCACCTGGTTTGACGCTGGACTCTTTCAGCTGGGCGGCCCCTACTCCATACCGGCTGGCGGCGTACCCTAAGTCATAGGCGTGCAGGCGGACGCTGTCCCGCGTCCAGGTTTCAGTGCCGGCATTTTCGAAACTGACCGACGTTGGCAGCCGCGCGCCCAGAAAACTGGCTTCATGGACCGATGTATCGCTGGGGCGGGCAGCCCACGAGAGTCCGGTCACGTTTACTCGGATGCTGAAACGCGTGTCAGCCAGTGGGATGCCGTTTGAAGCCAGATAAAATTCTTCAGTGATATCAAGCGCGTCGCTGGGGGCAGTAATAGTGAATTCAAAGCGGCCGTCGCTTCCCGGTCTCACCCTGGGGGTGATGAGTGTGGCGGCCGTGTTGCCAGACAGCCAAGAATCGTTACCCAGCGTCGAAGGTGAGCTGGCGCTTTGGAGACTCAAGCGGGTGGGCGAGTCACTGGAGATCCAGTCGGTTGAGCCTGTGTTTTCAAAATCAGCTTTCACCGCGATGCTTTCACCGGCGTCCAGCACTAGCTCAGTGCTGGTAACGCCCTCGAGACGTCCTTGGGCGATCGGTTCGATACTGTCGAGACCTTCGTAAATACCCTGGCTGGTTAATCGAACCCTCTCTAAATCATTCGAAAGATGCTCGCCGGGACAGGCGGTGCAGTCGACGTCGCCATGCCCGATAATGTTCGGCAGATTGACCATGTCGCGGAAATTTGAGGAATTGTTCGGCGGGATTTCAAACAAAGCCGCTTTCTCGGCTATGAGATAGGATAATGGCGCGAACGCGTCTTCAGGAACGGAATTCTCTTCGTAGTTTCCCAAAATTGCTATGCCGATAGTGCCGCGGTTGAAATCAACCCCACCTTCTTTGCCAAAGCGTTGTTCGTTGCAGGTTGAGTTGCGGAATGTGTGAGCGCCAATGGCACCGTCTCCGCCTTTACGCCCTTCATAGACCCGGCCCCGGCCGTCGATCAAATAGTTGTAACCGATATCGCCCCAGCCGTTGACTACCGCATGCCAATAGTGAATTGCCCGGACAGTGGCTTCAGGGTCGTTGCCTCCGTCCGAACCGGCCGTGTGATGGATGATAATCTTTTCAGGTTCAGTATATTCCGGCTCCCAATAGGTGACATCTTCGTCAGCTCCCCATTGCTCCCGAGTAATCACAACCACGTCAGCTTTCGCCCTTGGTATAAGTTTACTCAATGTCCGGCCAATGAAAGAAAGCGGCCGTGACGGGGTTTTCGTGGATATGGTAATAGTCTCCACGTTCTCGAGCGTCTCGACGGATCGATACGAGTATTGAAATGTCTTGATTGGCTCAATAAAAAACAAGTCGGTTGACTGAAGCTCGCCATCTGTATTTTTTATATCAACTTTGGGCGGGACTACCATCCAGCCGGACCAATCCTGCCCTTGTTTGAATCGCACTTGGAAGTCGGCGTCGCGGCTGCCGTTCCACGTGAAACCAATGGCGTTGAATTCACGTTCGGCGGTGATTTCGTTCGAGACGATTTTCGTGCCGGTATGCGTTTCGAGCGGCAGAGTTGTTTGAGCGAATGTTTGGGTGCTGGTGAGAGGCTTGAGTTCGGCGTTGACTTCTACTCCGGCAATGACCAGCAGCGCCACGGCAGCCAGTCCGGCCGCCACCGCCTTGAGTCGAAGGGGCTTATGGAGTTTCCGTCTAGCCGTGAACACGAAGACTCCCAGCATGGGAGAGAGGCTGGTTAGGAAAGGGAGAATATGAGATGAATTTTTTCCGGGCGCTTGCCCGCAGACGAAACACATATTTTTCTAGTGACGAAAATAACGAGAAAAGTGCGCTAATCTCGTCTGGCTTTACCCTCCAAGCTTGTTGTTGTGTTTTTGTTTTTGCGCTTTCACTCTGCCCTAATTATAGCGGATTTTGAAGGATTTGTCCAGGATGAATTAAGAAATAAGAAATAATAATTAAAAACAAAACTCCTCATCAAAAATTCTTCAGAAGAAGCTTCAAGCAAATTCGCCTCCCTTCATTCGACGGGCAGGCAAGTTTCCCCAGCTGACGGCGTTACGGCATTCTATTACAAGCTTCTAGCGCTTACCTCACCGAATGTTTCCGCAACCTCTGAATATCCTCGTGCGTTAAACTTCTGCCTGAGCCCTCGTCCATCTGGGCGATGGCGGCCATCAGGCCAAAGAGGATCCAGAACTGGGCGGAGAGGTCGTTTTTGAAATACGGCGCCTCAACCAGGCCGTAAAAAACAAGCGCGGTCATGGCGGTGAGCAGGCCAAAGGCCAACACAGAATCGGGTTTGCGTCTCGCGGCCGCGCCATGGTAGAAGAACCAGGCAAGAAGAATAACGATAGCCAGCAGGCCAAGTAAGCCCGTCTCGGTCCAGAAATTGAGGAAAATATTGTGCGGGTAGAGTAAAAGCTCAGTGTGCTTGGCCTGGCGGTATTCATCATAGACGGTAGGGAATCCGGCCAAGCCTGAACCGAGGAAAGGACGGGCTTTGAGTAAATCCCAGGTCCCTTGCCAGAGCACCAGGCGCACGTCGGTTGACGTGTCTTCCCCGACGGCGATGTCGCGCGCTTGGTTGCGAATACCAGGTGTCAGCAAGATTGTCGCGGTAAGCAACACCACCATCAACCAAACCCAACGCCGGCGCTGGCTAAAAACGGCCAAAAATATCAACGCGGCGATGAGGCCAATAGCGGCGCCGCGGGTGACTGACGCGAAGAGGGACCAGAGGCCGGTAATCAGTACAAGTATTGAAAACCAGTGCGGCCAGGCGCGTTGTTTCAGCGCCAGGAGGCCAAGAAAAAGGCCGATGATCGGGGTAACAAAGAGCCCGACCGCGTTCGGATACCCGAAGATGGACGTGACGCGTTTGGGTGACTCACTGATCCAGGGTTCTGGGCTCGTCCACCAACCAAGGTATTGCCCCGCCGCGTAGCAGCCGATGACGATGACGGATAGCCCGAGCGCGTAGACAAGGCCGCGGCGCACTGAGGTACTGCGGGCTTCGTTGGCGATGACCAGGTACAGGAGAATGGGTTCGACGAAGTATGCTTTCCAGATGCCCCAAGCCGCCCGGGTTTCCGGAGAAACGAAAACAGCAAGGGTGGCGGCGATGGCGAATACGCCAATCAGCCAGATGCCGGGAAAGCGCACACTTCGCCACTTGTTCGTCAGCGTCAGGCGTATTGCCCAAGCCAGGACGACGGCCAGGATAAAGCCTTCCAGCAAGGTGAATGGCCAGCCGAAGACTTCAAAACGAATCAGATAGGCAGGGAGAGCAAAGGCCGTCAGCCAAAGCGCCCAATAAAGGCGGTAGATGGCGAGGGCGAAGAAGAGAAATAAAGTTGTGGTTATGAGAATCATGAAAGGTGTTTGGATTGCGCGGCGAAAGTAAGAGCGACGTATTGCTGGGGACTAGGAAAGTGAAAAATTACGAATTATGAGTAGCAAATTACAAATAATGGTTTGCCAATACTGAGTTTCGATAGATGATTGTCATTCGACTTTTCGCGTAAGAATAATATTCTGCGCGGCCACTGTCAGGCCAACCAGAAACCAGACGTGCATGATATAGAGTATGGAAAAAGTCTGATATTGGGCGATTACACCAAGAAGAGCTGCCAGAAGAGCGATCATCACGGCGCGGAGAAAAGGATCACTAGCGCCCAGAACGGCTTTGATGGAACGGGCAATCAGCATGCTTAATATAGTAACGAAGGCGATAAGACCGAGAATGCCCGTCTCCGCTAGCAACTCGATAAATTCGTTGTTGACGATTTTCCAGCCTTCTTCAGGCACGACATAGGGATGAACCGAAACGTAGGGACCGTATTGTCCGGGACCGATGCCAATCCAGGGCGAATCCATCCAGGCGCGTCGCGCTCCTTCAAAAGTTTCAATCCGCTCTATGTAAGCGGGACCGGAAAAAACATTGCTGACGTGACCGGTGAAAGTGTCGAGGTTATTCTGAAACACGTCGCCGAAGCCCAGCGCGTAGACGGCCAGAAACCAAATTGCTATCAGAGCCACCCCCACCGGCAAGATGAACTTCCAGTGGAAAAAACGCCGAAAGTAGAACAGAGAGATGACGGCGATTAGAAGAGCCGTGCCGAGATAACCGCCGCGCGAAACCGTCAGTACCATGTTCAGGCCAACCAGGATAAGAAGCGGGAAGAGCCAGCGTCGCGGGATTCCATGATTCCTCGCCTGTGGCTGGTCGCTGGGAATGTCGCCCAGGGTTTTGGAAATCTGTTCTTTCGGCTCCATCTTGCTCATCCGGCTGATAAAGAATGCGTAAATCAGGGAGATGGGCAGAAGCAGAAAGTTAGCGAAGTATAGAGGCTCGAGTGCCGTGGACTGGACACGGGGGAATCCGAAGACCGCCTTGGTATAGTGCTCGCGCAGGCCGGTGATTTCAGTGGGCAGCCCGATCAGGTCGCCGAAGAACTGCCACAGACCAAAAAGCGATACCAGGCCGGCGGTGAGAAGGAGGACGTTGATGATTTTTCTGAGCCTTGTCTCGTCCGTCACGAGCTGAGGGATCATCCAGCCGAAGAAAATGGTGAACACAGTGAATCCGAAGACCAGCAGCGATCGTTCAAGGTTGGCCGCCTGGGTGATGGAGATAAGATTGATAATGAGAAATATAAGAAATGGAATAGTCAGGGGGTTTTTATGGAAGTGAAGATCGCGGTTGATAATACCTCTGGCGAACCAGGCGGCGATCAGCAGGATAGCCAGTACTTGGCTAACGCGCACCGTGATTCCGGCCACGTCATAAGAACCGATGCGTTCAAAGGGCAGGAAGAACGTGATGGCGAGCAGTGCCAGCCAGGGCGATTTGTACACGCCGAGCACGATAAGCACAAGCATAAAGGCCGCTAGGACGATCAATGGACCAGTCCACTGCATAGCCCAGCTTGTGGCGAACCCGAGTCCCAGCAAGGCAATGAAAATCAGGCTGCCAAGAAGACGGTTTGGTTGTGAGAAGATGGCGATCACAAAATGTGGCTGAATTGATCAATCATTTTTTCTACCGGAAAACTCTCTTCCGCGAAGAGGCGGCCATTTCGCGCCAGTTGCCGGGCCAGCTGAGGATCCTGATACAGCGTAATCAAGGCTTGCGCTATTTCATCCGATCGGCCGGGCGTGGTCAAGAGGCCAGTCTGGCCATCATGCACGATTTCGGGGATGCCTTCAAGCCGGGAGGCGATGACGGGACGCTCAATGGCCAGGGCTTCGATCAGCACGGCGCCGAAAGACTCGCGGCGGATGGACGGCAGAACCAGCACGTCAAAGTCTTTCATCCATTCGCGCGGGTTCGACTGATAGCCGACAAACTGGGTGATATCGTGCACCCCTTGGTTTTTGGCCAGCCACTCCAGCCGTTTGCGATCGCTTCCCTCACCGACCAGACGCAAGGTGAGGTTTGGGATCATGGGCCGGACTTTGGCCAGCGCGATAATCAAATACTCCAGCCCTTTCTCTTGCTCCAGCCGGCAGACGCTGCCCACGACGTATTGCACTCGGTGCAGAGGCGGAGCCGGTTTATCACCCAGACCGATTTCCCCAAAATCAAACCCATAATATATGACCGAGATTCTGTTTTCCGGGAGGCCAAGTTCACGCAGCTGCTTTTTTAACGCCTCGGAAATAACCACGATCTTTGCCAGTCCGGACCACCAGCGATAAAGGAAACGCAGCGGACTCCGCGTGAGCCAGGGGTGGAAGCCGACATGCTCCATCCAAACCACGCGCATATTCAAGAGGCGGGCGATCGGAGTTATCAGGATCTTTTCAGTCAGTGAAAGGCAATACACGGTTTTCACGCCCCGGCCAAAGCGATAGCGGAATAGTACAAGCGTCAGCCAGAACCAGCCCGGGATGAACAGCCAGGGAAAAAGAAACAGCGACCACTTGGACGTGGGTTCAGGAGGTGACCAGGTTTTTTGAGATGGCCACCGGCGCTCATGGAATTTTTCCAGAAGCACGCGGCATGATGATGCCAGGTAAAAAACGTAGCCTCTTTTTGACAAATGTTCGACCAACCTCAGCGTGTGGCGTTCGCCGCCGCCAAAGGTCGATTCAAGCGGAAAGAATAATATCAACACGTTTTTCATGAAGATCGCAGTGAAATCACTTCTTTAACGTCGCGGGTGGAGATGCCCTTGATGGCGTAGAGGACGATGAAGTATATCACCGTGCCCGATATGGCCAGGAAATACCATGACCAGTCGCGAAGCAGCCACAAACCAGCGGCCATGACTGCCGTCGCCAGCGCCGCCCGCCAAACGATAGTGTACTTTAATCGCAGACTGATTGTCCGATGAATCATGAAGTAGGCTCCAATCATAATCAGAAACTCTGAAACAACGGTCATCCAGGCCGCGCCATAATAGGAGTAAGTTGGTATGAATAGATAATACCCAAGCAGAGAGACGGCGGCGGCGGCGGCGTACATCCAGATCATCGGCTTTTGTTTGTTGACGGAAACGACGGAATTGCCAAATAGCGCTCCAACGAAAATAATGCCGGTAGCAATGATTAATATACGCAGGACGCCGCCAGAGGCGGTAAACTCTTCTCCGGCCACCAGGATCATCAGCGGTTCGGCGATAAACTGTGTCCCGACGATCAGCGGCAATGCCAGGATAGCGAGAAAATTGATTGACCGTTGGATGATCTGACGAAAACGCTCCCTGTCTCCCGTGACATACGCGGCCGTTAATAATGGCATGACCAGTCCCGCGAACATCGCCGGTAGCGTGATCAATATTTCCAGCACTTTATAGGTGGCGCCATAGATGCCCACGTCAGCTGCCGGATGATACAGTGACAATATGATGGCATCAGCTTTGAAATAAATAAGATTTAGTGCCACCGAAATCCCAATCGGCCAGGCATCGCGAAGCACGGCCAGCCAGACGGGCCAGTTGAACCGCAGACGTATGTCGACGAGCCGTCGCGCGGAAATAAACACGTAGAGAAAGTTGGCAAAACTTCCGAGTACCACGGCAAACAGCACCGCCATGAGTTGCCACTCAAGCCAAAGTACTACGGCGGTAGCCCCCAAGAGAACGATTCGTCCGAACACTTCGGCGAGGGCTACTTTTCCCATCCTTAGTTCTTTCTGGAAAAGACCGGTCAAGACCTGATTCAGTGAAATAAAAAGATAGGAAAGCGTGGTGAGGGCGATGCCGGCTTTGACTATTCCGGGATAGGGAAAGGCCAAAACGACGATCGGCGCGATTCCTAAAAACACTATGGCTGACAAAATCCGGAGAGTGAAGACGTTGGAAACAAGCGCTTCCATATCGGCGCCGGGTTCCGAAAGCTTTTTGATCAAAATAATATATAAGCCAAGATCCAGCAGAACAGCGAAGAGCTGGAGAAAAACGATGACAATCGTGTATTGGCCGTAGCCCTCAGCCCCAAGATAGCGGGCCAGCATGGCGACGACAACGATACCGATAGCGGTGCTGAATAATTTACCGATAATCTGGTAAAGCGTATTGTGGGCGATCTTTCGAGTCAGGGACATGATCATGGGTTAATGACGATATCAGAATATCACTAACGGCATAGGTTGAGCAATAATCCAGTAGCCCATGCAAGCGCGAGGACATGAACAATTTTAGTGTTCAAGGTCGTTTTGGGAGTAGGGTATAGATTGACCGGGAGTGAAAAATATGATACAATGAAGGTGTCGGTTGGAATCGGTGTCGCGGCAAACTACCGCCACCGATCCACAAAACAAAAACAAAATTCAAGCACGAAGGTGAAAAAACAAAAACAAAACCGCATTTGGGATATTTGCTATTCCCGAGGCGTGGTCGGACATTCAGACGGGCCGTATTATTCCCGTCACCAATCAGGCGTCACCGTGACGGAAAAAGCGTTGCGGGTTTTCGGGTTCATGATTGCGGCGTTTCTGTCGGCACAGATTCTCAACGGTGCGCAGAATTATCTGCTGCAGGATCGAGGCGTGCTGGCCTATTTTGAATCCAACATTGTTCGAGAACGCATCAGTCTGGGCTATGTGGGCAGCTATTTTCCGCCAAACCCCGATGGCCAGATTGGTGAATATCCCGAAACGGCGGAAGGAGACGATGCTTCGACCGTATTGTCCGCCAATACTCATCGTGCCCGAATAGCCGCGGCGGCTGAAGGCCTGGCGGCCAGCGTAACCGTGCCTGATTATCGTGCAGAGCTGGTCAGTCAGAATTACAAAACGATAAATATCGCGCCAGGCCGAGCTTTCACATTTGAAGCTCGTTTTCGTAATACCGGCCGGGCGGATTGGACGAAGCAGGGCCCTCATTATATCGGCGTCAATGTGACTGATCCCGCGGGACGTCACTCGCCTTTTTGGCATCCGTTTTGGAGCGAATATTACTATCGGTCCGGCAGACTGGTCGAAACCAAAGTAGCTCCGGGCGAGGTGGGCACTTTCCGTTTTGCCCTCCAAGCGCCGGCAAAAGAAGGCAGCTATCGTGAAAGTTTTCACCTAGTCGCGGAGCATCTGACTTGGATCAGCGGCGGGAAAATGTCTCTAGAAATCCAGGTTTTGCCTCGTTACCAGGCTGAGATCATCAGCCAAACGGACTCCCTGACAGTAAGCCCGGGGGCAGTGGCGAAAGTGACCGTTGAGGCTCGCAATACGGGTGCTGAAGCGTGGAGTAATAGCGGTGAGAATTTTATCGCCTTAAACGTAACGGCGCCGACTGGCCGCCACTCAAAATTTCAGCATGCCAGCTGGGATGAATATTACTATCGCCCTACCCGGCTCGAGACCAGCCGCGTTTCCTCCGGCCAGACGGGAGCGTTTGAGTTCACTATCCAGGCCCCGCTGCAATCTGGCAGCTATACTGAGAGTTTTGGCATCGTGGCTGAAAACGCCGCCTGGCTTCCTGGCGGAAACGTAACCATTCCAATCACCGTTACGCAGACAGACGCCAGTGTCCGTGCCGGCGAACCGAGCGTTCGGGTGGGTTTGTATCAGGCTGAAAGCCAGGTTCAACTGACCGGTTTGGACAATTTTCGACTTATTGACGGCGGAGGTGAAATCGTGGCTGAGTATGCTTCGGGGGTTCCAGTCACGATTTCGTTTTCCGCAACCTCGTTTGAGGTTAACGCTGATGGCGTGCGGCAGAGCTTGACCGGGCCGATCCGGTTCGAAGCGATCGACGACGCGACGGTGTTTGAACTTTTGAATTATGAAAACCGTCCAGAGTGGAATCTGGCGCTGAACGATAATATGTTTCGCGGCGTTATCGAGATTCGCCAGGTTGACGATTCGGATCAGGTCTGGGTGATCAATGAGCTGCCGCTGGAACAATATTTGTTGGGGGTGGCAGAATCGTCCAATGAAAATCCAACCGAATTTCTGAAAGCGCTCGCCGTGGCGGAACGAAGCTATGTTTTGTACCACCTGGCCAATGGCGGGAAACATCAGGACGAGGGCTTCACCGTGGACGCGAAGTACGATCAAGTGTATCGCGGATACAACTTCGAGCTTCGAGCTCCCGCGGTGGGGAAAAATGTATTAACCACGGCGGGGCAAGCGGTAGCGTATGAGGATGAGGTGGTGGTTACACCATATTTTTCCCATTCCGATGGCCGAACCCGATCCTGGGAAGAGGTATGGTCAGGCGGTCCTTATCCGTGGCTCGAAACCGTGGCCGATCCGGCCAGTGCCGGCAAGCAGATGAGCGGCCATGGCGTCGGGATGAGCGCGCTCGGCGCAAGAAGCATGGCTGAAGACGGAGCTTTATACGAAGACATTCTCGCGTATTATTATTCGGGAACCGTTTTGTTGGCCGTCTATTAAATCGGTTCCAGGGGGGAAAACGAATGCTTTCGTTACTAATAAAAAAAGATTACGAAAAAAATGAGTGGCGGCATTTTCTTATGCAGCAAGGATTTTTTCAGGATGAACTCAGTATTCCTCGGCCGGGGTCGAGAGAATTGCAAAATCTGTTGTCCTGTGCCAGAAACTATGTCAGTCAGAAAGAAATGTCCCGCAACCCTCTAGTCTATCTGGAGGCAATCAGTTATTGCGTTCTGCGAAAATCGTACGATGCTTTAGAAGCGTCACAACAACGGGCGGTTGCAAGTTTCGCGGAGCACATTGGGCATAGATCCGCATAAATCAATACTAATCAAAATGAATAAATCAATAAATAGCATACTTGCGATTATCGTGCTCGCCATCCCGGCGGCGTTGATTGTCATATACGGATTTTACAAAGACAACTCTTATGACCTGCAGCCGAATTATATCAGCAGGAATTCTTCCTCAGAAGTACGGGCATCGTTTTCAGACCTTCAATCAGTTTGTGACATTTTGACATCAAAACGATGGACGTACACCAGGCAGAATTCATCTTTACTGGCTAATGAAATAGCCTCGTGGAGCTTTGACGCTGAAGGCGGGGTGGAGTATAGATTCTTTTCCGACTACGAAGATACTGACGTGGGCAGATGGTATCCTCTGCGAATTGTAACCAACCTGGAAGCCGAGGTGCTCCTGCTGATGGATCCGATCGACGCGGTACAGGCTACCGGGGTCTATTCCGTGAAGCTGGATGAGAACGGGCTGAACATTGATGGCGCTCCTTTTCTTGGCGATGAGCGTTCGATTGTCGATATGGAGGGCTGTGATTTTTTCCGGAGTCAAACGTCGGAAGACGATTATGCCGCTTACGAAGCGCTGACCTCGCAGGAATGGGGCAATGATGAATTTACCTTTGCGTTTTCTGACCAAGCTACCTATGTTCAAGATCAGTCCAACGCGAATTTCGAAGGGAAATGGAATATCACCGAAGTGAAGGAAGGTGAGGGCACGCTCACGCTTGACGGTTGGTTTGAATTCGATAGAAATGGCAATGCGATTGACCAAGTGGACAGGAGAAACGGTTGGGCGCGATATCGTTTCAACCTCTCGGAAACCAGTCTTAGCCTGGAACTTATTGAGTATAAAGATAATTTAGTTGACACGCTCCCGCTGGTGGATCAGCTTGGTGAGGCTATCGTTTTAACTCCTCAATAAAGAGCTAGTTGTTGCATGGATATTGCTCAATGGGGAACCCTTTTGTTTTTCTCATTTCGAGTTGTGTTACTATAGCTTGGCAAGATCCTCTGTACCCAAGGGTCGTAGGAGAGGGAAGAACGCTTCTTTATCAAAGGGGTATGCCAACGATCTCTCTTTTACTTTTTTAAAAACAAAAACCGGACTCAGGGTCCGGGGAAAGAATGTTCAAACGAAGGTGGTTGCTTCTTCAGTCTCGGTTGCCTTCGGCGGGCTGAAGTGAGAATCAGCCTTTTGAGGTTTCTGGCGAAGAAGAAAGGTCAGCACCAAGGGCGGAATCAGCGTAGTCAGTACCACCATGATGATGACTACTGAGAAGACCGTATCCGGCACCACTCCCAATGCCTGCCCGATAGTGATAAAGATCAGACCCACTTCTCCGCGCGGTACCATGCCCCAGCCTACCACCAGCCTGTTGCCCTTTCCCGCAGCCAGGCCAGCCACTAGCTTACCGATGAAAGCGGCTAGGGTGATGCCAAGCGCCATGAGCATGACCGCAGGATCGGCAAAGGTAGTCAGCTCCACCCCCATCGAAGTCCGTACGAAGAAAACCGGAACAAAGACATAGGCCAGGGGTTGAATCAGATCCTCAACATGCGAGTGATTGGCTTGATGGACCAGGGTGGCAAGCGACGTCCGTTGCTCTCTGCTCATTCCTTGAGTGGCGCTTTCGATGTCGCGACAGATCTTTGGAGAATCGAAGCTCCTGAAGTCGACGGGATCCAGGACAAGCCCAGCCGCGAAGGCTCCGACGATCGGTGCCAGACCGGCCACGCCCGCCACGTAAGAGGTGATCAGCCCGAAGCTTAGGGCGAAACAGAGCTTCATGCCGGGTCCAGTGTCAAGACGCGAGAAGAAGCGACTGATGTGGCCCGCGAAGAGCATTCCGAAAAGGATTGCTCCGGCCAGGAAGAGAAAGGCTTTGAAGAAGATGACACCTACGACCAACAAGCTGACTGATCCGGCCGTAACGATTGATCTGACCACGGTGAGAAACAACAAACCGAATACGTCGTCAATCACCGCCGCCCCAGATACCAACTTGGCCGCGATCGATGATATTTGACCCAGATCTTCAAAGACGCGAGCGGTAATGCCGACGGAAGTGGCCGTCAATGTCGCGCCCAGGAACAGGTAGGTGTGAGCTTCGTATCCCGGCATGACCAGCGGGCCAACGACTTTCCAACCCAGAACAAAGGGGACAATGACACCGATGATGGCGATCATAAGCGCCCGAAGGCCCACTGCCCGCATCTCCCGCAAGTTGGACTCCAGGCCTATCTTGAAAAGCAGGAGCATTACCCCGAATTCCGACAGGAACCCGATAACCGCGTCGGTTTTCATGGGCTCCAGATAGTGGAACCCGATCAGGCCAAGGTTGCCCAGAAGTATTCCGACGAAGAGTTCGCCCAGAACTTCCGGTTGACGAAAGCGCTTGACGGCCGCTCCCGCAATCTTGGCTGACAGGATAATCAGCGCCAGCCAAAGCAGGGTAATTGCGGAGTGAGAGCCTATTTCCCCGTCCGAGGCTTGGGCGGGGGTATGGACGCCACATAGAAGAATAGCGGTGATAGAGAGCCAGAATTTCAGCCTGATCATAGATTCCTTTCCAGGGGCTGTACCGAAAGTGAAAGAACATGCAGCTAACTTCCAGCGATAGTATACAGAATTTAGCCTACTAGGCAAGCCTGGCAAAATCCGGATCAGTGGATAACCGGATAAAAAAGAACCCCGGGCGGTATTTTAATGGAGATAAATGGCTTTGTGGTCAAAGTAGATGTCAGACGAAATGCTACTCCCGTATACAAACACGACTAGATGCATGATAACGGTTGTTTTTATGCAACGAACATCGCGTCGCCAAAAGAAGCGGTCAGTATCATTGAAAAACAAAAAGGCCCTCGAATTAGCGAGCGGCCAGTCTTTCTACTTCTGTGCGTGAGCTGGACTCAGTGACTCCGAGACGACGCATAAGCTTCGCCTGCTCTTGTCTTTTCGTCTCGGTACACTCCGTGCAGCACTGTTTTCTAACAACGAGTGCCTGGGCGAGGCGCAGTACCACTCGAGAAGCGGTAACCGAACCAAGCGAAAAAGATCTTCCTTCTCCAGAAATTCTTCGGACGATCAGTTCGTGTTCGGCGACTGGGTTTTCTCCCTTCTGCTTACAGTAGTAGCACCTGGATCGAGACGGTCGTTCGTACACCTCAGCGCTGACTGAGAAGTTCCAACCTAAGTAAATGAGCTGGTATCTGTGCACGTTTCCTCCTCATTCAGTCTATTCTGAAACGCTTATCCAGAACCCGACACAATAACCAACATTCTATCACATGTCAAGTGTCGTGTTTATGTAATCAGCATCGCGTCGCCAAAAGAGTAGAAACGATAGTGTTTTTTAATTGCTGTTTCGTAGGCTTTGAGGACTTTCGTCCGTCCAGCAAAGGCGGACACGAGTATGAACAAAGTTGATTTTGGCAAATGAAAGTTGGTGATCATGGCGTCAGTCATTTTGAATTTGTAGCCGGGTATGATGAAGATATTAGTTGACTGGCTGATTTGTTGATTCGTTAATTGGCGAGGCAGGCTTTCGAGCGTGCGAACGGTGGTGGTGCCGACAGCGATGATGCGCCGCCCCTCTCTTTTAGCTTTGACCAGCCGTTGATAAACCGCCTTTGACATCTCTAGATGTTCAGGATGCATTCGGTGACGTTCGATGGTCGTTTCTTTGACCGGCTGGAAGGTTCCGTAGCCGACGTGCAGCGTGACATATTCGATCTGGACGCCCAGCGTTCGTATGCGGTTCATGAGTCGATTCGTGAAATGAAAACCGGCAGTTGGCGCGGCCACTGATCCGGATTTTTTTGCGAACACTGTTTGATATTCTTTGAGATTGGAAAGGCGTTTAACGTACGGGGGCGTAGGAGCGGTACCGAGCCGATGGATAGCGGCTCGGAGTTTCGCGCCGGACCGGTTGAAACGAATATGCCAAGTGCCGTTGGTGAGGTGTTTGATAACAACTCCTTTCAGACCGCCAAACCTTTGTTTTTCCATGCTGATTTCAAGACCGACCCGCCGCCCTTTCCCGCCCAAGAGGCACTCCCAGGTATTCGCGCTGACAGGCTTGAGCAAAAACACTTCTATTTTTCCTCCACTTTCTTTTCGGGCATTGAGACGGGCCGGAAAGACTTTTGTATTATTCAAAACGAGTACGTCGCCTGATTTGAGATATTCAGTAATTTCAAAAAAATGCCGGTGACTGATCGCTCCGGTTTTTCGGTTGAGCACCAAAAGACGTGATTGATCGCGCGGCCGGACCGGTTTCTGGGCGATTCGATCAGGAGGAAGGTGAAAATCAAAAAGTGACAGTTTCATGAAAGTCAGGATACAATGCCTTTACTGAAAACAAAAGGCCCACTCAGCGTTGAGTAGGCAATTTTCCGGCTTGTTTCTACTAAATGGGGTAGGGAGTGTCCCGCCGAACGAGCCAGATTCGATCGGCCTCTCCGGAAAGGTGTTCCCAGCCGTAGAGCGGCTCTGGTCGGGCTGGATCGGTCAAGGTGCGCACACGAGATGAATGGTCGCCGACAGTCATGACGGAATCAATTTGGACGACCTCAATGCCAGGCTGAATCGGCTTGTTGTGCCAGTAGAGCTTATCGCCTGGTCTCAAAGTGAGAAAACGACCTTCAGTCAGCGCATACTCGTCATAGTTTCCGTCGCGCGTGACGCGATGGGAGACCGAAGTGATTGGTATGCGCATGATACGGAGCGGAAGCTCTACCTGCACCCGCTGTGAAGTCAGCAGTCTGGCTGTTGAGTTTAACCTGTGGGGATCAGGTGCGTCTGTCTTCATCACCTCCTGAAGCCCGAAGAGGACCTCGTCGGTGATCTCAAATCGATACGTCATGAAAAGACATTGACCCATGTGGCGGTTGTAGGCCAACAGAAGCTTGCCACGACATTGGGGGCCGTAGGGGCCCCAGGCGTAGTATAGCTGGAACATCGTCGAAGAGTCATCGAGTATCACCCAGCAAGAGTCGCAGTCTTGCCAAACCGCGAAGTTTGTCATGAATTCGTCAGGAGGATCCTGTACCATGTTACGAACAAGGACCACGGGGTAACGCCCCGTATCGAGGTGCTCCCTTGGGTATCGCACGAAGTCTCGGCTAGCCACGAGGTTGGCTTCGTTGATCTCATCATCGAGATGGTTCTGGCCGCAGCCTGACGTAGCAATGGCTATTTCAAGCAACGACATAAACACAATAAGGAACGACCAGCTTCTCATGATTTCGATACCTCCCTTGATTCAGCGGAATTCTATCGTTTCATCTGGTGCAATCGACTTGTTACAATAACACGAAATATTTAGCTGTCAATGACAATGGACTCTTTGTCAAAAAATGGTATAATATCGCAATGAAAGTTCGACGTGGCATAAAAATTTCCGGGCTCATCTTTCTGTTATTGATCGTTGGCGCGGGTATTGGAGTGTTTATATTGCTTTGGTCACCGGAAGTGTCGGCTTTTGTCGTAACACAGTACGAAGATAAAGCCGACTTGGAGACTACCGCACTGATTCAATTCAATAAGCCGGTCAATCGTCGCGCTTTGGTACCGAACATAGAGCCGTATGTCGACGGCTACTGGGAGTACGAGGAATCGTGGCTGGGAAAGCATTTTTTCTCGGCCCTTCGTTTCGTGCC
Organism: bacterium; assembly: GCA_030699685.1. GTDB lineage: Bacteria > Patescibacteriota > Patescibacteriia > JAHIZJ01 > JAHIZJ01 > JAUYLJ01. Next base: position 54,822 of record JAUYLJ010000016.1, read on the forward strand.
GGCGCACACACTGGATCCCGCAACCACTTATCAGATCACGCTACAAGGGATAACTGATGCCTTGACTTGGTCTGACCCAAAGAACTACACCGCGGATTTCTCCACCCGATCTTTGCCGAACGTGGAGAGCGTTATTCCAGCTGATTCCATGGAAGATATCGCCCCCGACGAAGCGATTCTTGTCCGTTTGTCTGAACCGGCCGGGAATTATGTCCAGCTTTATGCCCGAGTCACTCCCGCCGCTGATTTTACTCTTTCACAAAACGGTGAGCTTGACGAGTTCGTTATTACGCCAAACGAAGGATGGCAGCAGGGGGTGGAATATCATCTCGTCCTGGATCGGGTGTTTACGTCGTACGACAGGGAGTCGGGTTCACTGATGAAGCAAAGCGACGCGGTTGCGGTCTATGTTGGCACGTTTTCGGTGCTGCCGCCGCCCGAAGTCGAGGCATTCGCTCCAACCGGCGACCATGTCTCAGTGGGCGCTTCGTCGATTGTCACTTTTTCGGAAGCCATGGATGAGGCGAGCGTACAAGAAAATTTCAGCGTTAGCCCGGATCTGCCAGGCAATCTGACGCTAGAGGCTGAGGGCAAAGAACTGCGCTTTACCCCTGACGAAGCGTGGCCGTTTGAAACGGAGATCGCCATTATGGTCGCGGCTGGTACAAAAACGGCGGCCGGCGGGTTTTTGCCCGAAGACATTCAGCATAGTTTCAAAACAATCGGACCGGTTCACGTGCTGTATACGACACCTGGAGACGGAGCCAGCCGGATCGTGACGAGTGCGAGTATCCGGATTGTCTTTGATCAGGCGGCGGACCATCAGTCTGCTCAGGCGGCCTTTACCATCCAGCCGGCTATGGAAGGGGACTTCAGCTGGGAAGACAACACGATGATTTTTACGCCTCGCTCTGATCTAGCCTACGACTCTGCGTATCTAGTGAATATTGCTGCAGGGATCATCAGTGTCGATGGGCAGGATTCCCAGGCAGAATATAATTTTGCTTTTTCAACCGCCCCCACCACTTTCATTTTAAACGTCGCTTCGGATCTTCAGGATCGCCCCTTGTCCTGCGAAGCGGCCGCCCTGAAGATGGCTTTAGCGAACAAAGGCGTGGCGGTGACGGAGAGTCAGATCATGGAACACGTCGGATATACGGAACCTTCGCAGAGGTCGAACGGCGTCTGGGGAAATCCGCACATTGGATTTGTTGGTAACATTGACGGGACGCAAAACACGACCGGCTACGGCGTCTACTGGGAGCCGATCGCCCGTGCCGGTAACAATTGGCGGCCAAGTGAGGCATTCACCGGGTGGAATGTGACGCAATTAGCTCAGGAAGTTGAGGCGGGGAACGCCGTGGTGGTGTGGGGCGTGTATGGTTCGGGATACCAAGATTCCTGGACGACGCCTGATGGAGGTAGTGTCTATGCCTGGAAGGGTGAACACACCCGCACGGTGATTGGTTTCGTCGGCTCCGTCGAAAACCCCGAACGCATTATTCTGAACGATCCATATGCCGGTCAGGTTTCTTGGACTCGCGCGCAGTTTGAACAGAACTGGGGCATCTTTGGTAACGCGGGAGTAGTGGTGCGCTAAAGGACTTGTTTCGCAGCGGAGCGTCTTTTTGCTATGACAAAAATAATTAGTACAACAGGCACGACAAACACAGTATACGGATAGATAACGTGGCTTTCAACAGCAGAGAGCCACTGGATGAATAATAACGGCAATGGGATCCAGACCGCGCAAAGCCAGGCAATTGACCGTGAAAAAAAGTGCCGCCCGGCGCCTACCAAAAGGTACCCCAGCAGAAAATCACCGACTCCCAATATTTGCCCGTCAAAACCAACTAAGCCGTTCAGCAAAGGGCTGGGATCCGATTCGAAGGTCAATTCAGGCAGTACCCAGATGTTGACCGCGTCGTACGCCGTGAAGGCGATAGCTAGAAGAATGAAGATTCGCAATGAAAGCTTGATACGGCGAAACAGTATTGGTCCCACCCAAAGAATTGACCCGGCTGTAACAATATTGAAATAGTGCTGACTGGGAAACCACAGGGCGACAAGGACAATGCCCGTCGCGCCCAGGAGGCTGAAGCTGAGCCGCGCCGGTAGACGCGATAGGGGGAGGAGATAAAAAATATTTGCCGCCCAGGAAACGAGCAGTAGGAGGATAATAAAAGTTGAATAAGTATTCTCCTCCGCGTGTCGAAGCGCAAAAGTGGCGGCTGCCACCGCCAATATCCCTATGATGACGACGGTTAGCCAAGTGAGCGGCTGTCGTAACGCAGCGGATTTTTTGATGCTAAGAAAGACAAAGCTATATTTGTCATACAACAGAATGCTGAGTGACAGCATGATGAAGAGAAACACGGCGAGCATGATTGTTGCTTCCATGAAAGACAATTCAAGTGATAACGTCAGGTATTGTACCCTAACTTGGCCAAAAGAAAAACCGCCATAGTGTCACCATGACGGCGCTCGATGCCTAAGGGGCATCTTCGCTAATGGGCGGGTTTTCCCAAAGGGTATTTGCCCCCCTCGGAAGGACGACGGCGTCCTCTGCTGCCTCGGCCACTTCTGGCCAGGTGATCCAGCGTGGATCACCGTAGTATTCATCGATCGATTGGACAAGGATGCGGTTACCCTCTCGGTCCAGAACCCGATCGACGCTTGCGGGGTGGCTTGCTTCCTCGTACCACTCTATGATGTCGCCGGGTACGAGCATGTCGAAGTGTGGCGGCGTGGCAAGAACCGGACGTTGATTTCCCGAGGCCGAGATGGATGCGTGACTATGAGAGTCTATGCGGATTATCTCGAGCCGGGTGAGGAATTGCCTGGCGTCTCGGAACTTGAGATCAGTGCGTATCGGCAGTGAAAACATGTAACCGAGATGCCGGTTCTGTAGTGGTGAGAGTCGGCAGTTTTCACCGATGATCTCCAGGGCTTGGTTGCCCGGAGAGTAGACCAGTATCAGATTGATCTCCGGTAAGCCACCCTCAGGTTGGGGCAGTCCGCCGAAGCGCTGATAGACGAGATCATTGCCACGCAGGGTGGACCCGATCTTGTCTGGCGGATGCCCAGACTCGGCGACGCCATGGGCCAACAGCTTCTGGTCATAATTCAGCCCGGGGATAGTCACTGCCTCCTGGCGTGTTTCCTCGGACTGCTGAGAGCAGCCGGCGAAGAAAACCAGATGGGCCAGTATGGTCAGGGAAAAGATCATGCAGCGGTTCATAACTCTTTCCTTCCAGGTTCGAGGATTGGCACTTCCAGGCGGGAAATTGTGAGAGGACATTTGATCTAGACCTACGACTCTACCCGAAAAGTGCTGACGCGTCAATACGCCGGAAATTGACAAGAGGCAGGAATACATTATTATTCCTCCTAGTAACTTCAGGCTGCCGTCTCAATGGCGTTCCGGTAGAGACGGCAGCGTAGTGCTAGCCGGAACGTCAACCAGAGTTCTGCGCTTGGCTGGCGCAGCGCCCCGTTTCATAAGTCTCTGAGGCTGAAAAGGCGGGGTTTTTTATTCATCCACTTTGAGTTGGCCGGCAGTCCAGAAGGAGGATTGACAGAAACAGTTTTCTCGTGTACAAACACTTGCAGCCAACATCATGTGAGCAATCGATCCTTGAAAATTAAATCAAGCGTTTACTCAGGAAAGGGGCTTTACCGTGTTTAATCGGCAAATGCTTGAAAAGCAGCTGACTTGGACGGGCTGGCCGTCCTTTGCCGTCATGTTTATCGCGGGCAGCGCCGCGATTTTGTCTGCGCTCATCCCCGATCTGCACACGCTGACCTTTGAGCTGAATTTTCCGAAGCGGATCGTCTGCCATCGTCACGCGGCGGACACTGAATTCGTGCTTGGCTGTGCCGTCGAAGAGTTGCGGAAAATTGTTCCGACGCCGGTGGAGTATTTCATCATTGAAGAAGGTTGGACGCTGAATGACTACGTGGCCAGGACCCGGCATCTTTGGGAAACATACCGGAGAGGAGAGATTCCCGCGCTTCCGGAGGTGAATCCTGACAAACTGGAGAGGATCGAACTCACCTGGTTCCAGGGACAGGGGTTAGTCATCGGCTATGCGTACAGCGACATGCTCAATTCAG
>JAUYLJ010000028.1 GCA_030699685.1 bacterium
AGTTATTTCAAGGCTCTGGAACCTCTGTTGCTGATACTGAAGACGGAGCTGGCGAACCCGATGCTGCACCACCGGTGGAAGATGGGCCTCAAGACTTTTCTGGCGCCCTGGAAGCATATGAACGGGCACTTGAAGCGCAGCAAAGAGGGGATTGGTCGGCATATGGAGAAGAATTACAGCGCTTAGGCGAAATACTCCGCACGCTGGAAATCCAAGGAGAGTGAGATTTTACCGATTTGGCCAAATGGTTTATAATCATGAATGAAACCCATGGCTGAAATCAACCAGTATCATCACCGATCCTCCCCATTTCCTTGGCGTGAACTGACGGTATTTGTTCTCTCCGTTGTTTTCGTGGTGCTGGGCGTGTTTGGTTGGCAACAGTGGGAAATCCGGAGAACGGAAGCGAAATACAACAGTCGCATCGGGCACATGAATGTTGAGTTAACGAAGGCAGAAACGCAGGCCTCTCAAACTCGCGTCAATCTTCGTCGAGCTGAGGCGGAATTAGTGTCTCTGGAAAGCGAAAAAGCCGATTTGCTCGCGCAATCCTGTTTAGGCTACTGGTACAACAATGAATGTTTGCCCACCAATTGCGTGGATTCGGATAGCGGAGAAAACAGTGAAGGGCGGTTTACTTTTGGCAGCGTTACCTTTATTTCCGGAAACGGGGTTGAAAGCAGTGAAGCCGACGCCTGTGATGAGTCCGGATCGCAGCTTCAGGAGAAATGGTGCTATGAGAGTCCATCACGGAGCGGAAATGCAGTGCCGGGCTTGCGCGTCATTCGTTGCGACAATGGTTGCGTCGAGGGAGCCTGTTTGAGAAACGAATAAATATTGCATGGCAAAAAGCAATACACGAAAGCCAAATACTCCTGATCCATTGAAGCATAGTCCGGGTACGATTTCATTACTTGGACTTCTTCTCGTGATAATTTTTGCAGTCTTTATAGGCGCTGTTTTTTATTTTTCCAACAGTCAGGACTCAGTGAGTGACAACGAATCCTCAACCCTAAGCTTTCAACTGACACGGCAATCAGAGTTGAAGAAATTTAATGACTATACCGAGGCAGCTGAATACATCGAAAACATACAATCCGCGGAAAATGGTCAATATGGAGTTTTGAATAGCATGGGGTTGCGAGAGGGGGATCGGGCAGTGGACGAGGCAGTGAGAGATTCAGTCCCCGAGGTTTCAACTGGCGAGTATTCCCAAACCAACGTACAGGTGGTTGGTGTTGACGAAGCGGATATCGTAAAAACGAACGGCGAAGAGATGTATATTGTTGATGATACTAGAGTCTTAGTTGTTAAAGCTCGACCGCCTGAATCGGCCGAAATCATTGCCTCGATCGAGTTATCGTCTGTTCCACAGGAACTGTACCTGATGGACGAGCGTTTAGTGGTACTTGGCAGCGAAACAAGCATCTATAGCCGAACTTTTTCCGAACTGATACGGCCCAACTCACAATACAGTTTTCTCAACATTTACGACATCAGCCAGCCGCGCGATCCAAAGCTTCTCAAAGAATTCGAGTTTGAAGGCCAGTATTTCAACTCGAGAATGATTGAAGACCGTTTGTATTTTATTTCCAGTCAATATTCCTACACATTAACCGACTCGCCCTTACCGCAAGTGTTTGAGGATGGAGAATTGCTTCCTTCAGATCCGGACATTGTCGGCTGTTTTTGTCCGGACATGTACTATGTTGATAATCCGTACCGCGCTTCCGATTTGACCACGGTCACTTTGATTAACGTCGACAATCCAGACTCCAGTTTGCAATCCGAATCGTTTTTAATTGACAGTCAATCGCAAATCTTTGTTTCGCAAAACGCGATGTATCTGGCGTACACAAAGTATGTCAATGAGTATCAGCTGGAGATGGAAGCGTTGCGTGAACTGGTTGAACCAAGGCTCGATCAAGAAGGGCAAAACAAAATTGCCGATATTGAAGCCGCGCGCACTCATGTGCTCAACGCCACTGAGAAGCTGTTGAAAATATCAGAGATTATTAACGCCTATATTAGCGGCTTGGCAGCAGACGATGCAAGCAAACTCGAAAGTGAACTCAAGGTAAAAATGCAAAGTATCTTTGACAGCATCGCTGACCAGTTGGAAACTACCGTTATTCATAAAGTTGATCTGGGGCAGAACCAGCTTGAGTATAAAGCGAGCGGTGAAGTGTCAGGACATTTGTTGAATCAGTTTTCCATGGATGAGTTCGACGGATGGTTCCGAGTGGCCACGACCACCAGCGCTACCTGGTCACGTTTTACCGCCAATCGCCCGTCACAGAATAATCTCTACGTGATGGATGACTCGATGAAAACGGTGGGCCGGGTTGAGAACCTGGCCGAAGGAGAGATGATATACTCCGCCCGGTTTATGGGCAGTCGAGCCTATCTTGTCACTTTTCGCCAGGTTGATCCGCTGTTTGTGATAGATTTAAGCGATCCGTACTTACCCGCCGTGGTTGGTGAACTGAAGGTACCCGGATTTTCTTCCTACTTGCATCCCTACGATGAGGATACGTTGATTGGCTTTGGCAAGCAGGCAACCGAGGATGGAAGAATCTTGGGCTTAAAAATATCTCTGTTCGACGTTAGTCGTCCAGAGTCGCCGGTGGAAATTGATACTTTTGAACTGGGCGGTCCCGGTAGCGACTCCATCGCCTTAAATGATCATAAAGCCTGGCTTTTCTCCCGCGAACGCAATTTGCTGGTCATTCCTGTGACATTGCAATACCAGGCTGATCTACGTGCGACGGAAGCGCTAGATGACCAGGTAACAGAAGAAATACCAACTCCGCAACATGGAGCCGCGGTCTTTACCGTTACCAAAGAGGGGCTGGAGTATAGGGGAATGATTGAGCATTCTGACGTCAGATATGACGACCTTGGCCGTTATTATTACGGGTATTTTTACTACGATACGACGGTGAAACGCAGCCTGTACATTGACGATACACTGTACACCGTTTCCGGAGCGTTTTTGAAAACGCACTCTTTGATTGATCTTTCATCTGTCAGTTCAGTCGATTTAGGGTCTTCCATCGTAGAGCCAAGCGAATTGTCGGAATATATTTTTGAAACAGAATAAATCATGAGTTTCAAACAAAAAACCTTTTTCATTATCGGGATTACCCTGTTGGTTGCCAGTGGTTTCGCGGTGTTTTTTTTACGAGGTGCTGGGGAATGTCAGCCAAGCGGGGTTTCTTCGATTTATGTGGGTGAAGGCGAGATTCAAGTGGTGGTCAATGAATTTTTATATTATTCAATGTCCCCCAGCGGCGATACTGTCAGATACGCCAATAACGAGGGGGAGGCGGTCGACGATGAGGGGATGCTGGTCGGGCTGGCGGACCAGCCAGGTCGGCTGAAGGTAATGGAATGGGATGGCAACCGCGCGAAGTTTGAGCTCAGAAGGGAAATAAGCGAAACTACATGCGCATTTTCTGTCGACGCCAGCCAAATTTACACAATGCTCTAGCATGAAAATGAATTCTCGAAGCTTTACCCTTTGGATTATTCTTCCCGCGGCGGTTATCAGCGTAGGGATAGTGCTTGGCATAGCGGTAAGCCAGAGCGGCGCTGCTAATGAGCCGACTAATACGAAGGTGCCCACTGAACCAAGTTTGACAACGAGCGAAATTAAACAACGTCTGGCTACTATATATAACACGGAAAACCAGGACATACAGTACCTTCCATCTTTGTTTGATGTGAATACTTGGGAAAATCAGAACCTCAACGCGCTCTTTCCCGACTGCGTATTTGTGCATGGAAAAGTGCATGATTTTCTGGACGGAGGGAGGCCTCTGGCCGGGGTGATGTGTCATCAGGATTTCTACAGGTTAGGAGAAGTGAATGAATTGCTTTGTAACGCTCGCCAGTCGTTATCCGGAAGTATTGAAGATGTCGCCACGCTTTATGATTTTCTGAACAGAGGAAGGTATTCCGATCGTCAGTCAACAATTACGGATGTTGAACTACTGGAAACAGGCGCCAGCACCGAATCGTTGTACCAGGTAAATAGCCTGGAACGTTCCTCGGAATGCGAATTCAGCGTTGTTACGATGTACACATTTTATAATTCAGACAACCAGCTTCAGTTTAAGGAAATAGAGCGTCATGAGAAATCGGCGCTTAAAATTTCTGAAACAACTGAATCCGGAAGCCAGTTTTCACAGATTGTCGATCCGGAAATATTAGACGATTTGTGCCAGGTCACAGAAGTATCAATTCCCTCCTTCCCTCCTTTAGGCTCATGCTATCACTAAGGCTGGGGTTGTCCGGCTGATTACCAACCTTTTGTGTCATTGGTGTTTTTGGGTTACAATATCGACATGGCCAGAAACAAAACACAGGCTCCAATCACCAAGGTCAAGAAAACTCTCAGGTTAGAACAGCGCCGTCAGTCAACCCTCATCGAAACTATTCTGGAGCAAGCCAAGCCCGACGTCGATTTTTATTTGTTAAGCGTGTTTTCGGGCATCATTATTACTTTTGGGTTGATTCGAGATAATACGGCGGTAGTGATCGGAGGGATGTTGATCGCTCCGTTTATCTGGCCAATTCTGGAGATATCGCTGGGTGTTGTTCGAGGTCAGCCACTGGCATTGCATAAAGGTCTGAGCACCTTATTGAAAGGTTCGGTGATCTTTGTCTCTGTTTCCTATCTTATCACGGTGGTTTGGCCGGATTTTGAAGTGGGGCGCGAGATTCTTCAAAGAACCGATCCAACCCTGGCGGAACTCAGCATAGCCTTGGCGGCTGGTTTTATCGGAGCCTTTATTGTCGCCTGGCCAAGGATTATGTCGGCTTTGGGCGGCGTATTGATTGCCGCAGCGTTGACCCCGCCATTGGGAGTATTGGGAGTGACATTGGCGCTAGGCGATTTTCAATCGATGGCGGGCTCATTCTTGCTTTGGCTGGCCAACCTTGTGGCAATTACCTTTGCCGCCGCGTTGTTGTTTTTTATCATTCGAGTCCGGCCGTTGAAAGCGCAAATAGCCAACCAGCGCGTCAAACAGGGAGCGGCGTGGGCAGTTGTATTATTCGTGATTGTCGCTATTCCGCTTTCATTATTTTTTTACGACGCGGTGAAAATTAACGGCCAAGAGAGGGAAATCACGTCCGTCGTGCTGGAGAATTTGCCGGGATCAAGCATTCGTGACATTGTTCTAGAACGATCCGGCAAGAGTCTGGGCGGCAGAATCACGGTTGAATATGGTGGTTCTATTGATGAAGAGAAGCTCTTAAAAATGAACGAGCTTATTGGCAAAAAAACGGGCTTGACTTCGGAGTTTGAAATTTACGTAATTCCTGTTTATCTGGCTGGTGAGCAATCCAACAGCCAGTTGCGCATTAAACTACAATGAGTAGTAAACGGAACCAGCTTAACGCCGAACAATTACGGGCGGTCAAATACGGAGACGGCCCGCTTTTGATAGTGGCTGGAGCGGGTACTGGCAAAACAACGGTCATTACGCGGCGTCTGGCCTGGTTGATCGAAGAAAAAAAAGCCGCACCCGATGAAATACTGGCACTGACCTTTACTGATAAAGCCGCCGGCGAAATGGAGGAGCGTGTTGATGTCTTGCTTCCATACGGATATGTGGATTTATGGATTTCCACCTTTCATGCTTTTGGCGAGAGGGTGTTGAAAGATCACGCTCTTGATATGGGACTGGATCCGGGTTTTCAAATTTTAACCCAGCCGGACCAGTGGATGCTGATTCGTCAGAACCTCGGACGTTTTGGGCTGCAGTATTATCGGCCTTTGGGAAACCCGACACGTTTCATCACCGCTCTTGTAAAACATTTCTCCAGGCTGAAGGACGAACATATTGAGCCTGAGGAGTACGTGGCATTTGCCGAAAAACTCGCAAATCAATTCGCGGATGCCGATGACGATAAAAAAGAAGAGGCCGCCAAAACGCTGGAATTAGCCAAGGCGTATGCTACGTATCAGGGCATCTTGCATGAACAAGGCTTGCTTGATTTTGGCGATTTGGTGTTGTACGCGCTGAAACTATTTCAGACCAGAAAGTCGGTATTGGAAAAGTACCGGCGTCAGTTCAAATACGTTTTGGTGGATGAGTTTCAAGACACTAACTTTGCGCAATACGAGTTGGTAAAGCTTCTGGCGGGTGAACGGGCAAATATTACCGTCTGCGGAGACGACGATCAGTCGGTTTACAAATTTCGGGGTGCTTCGGTATCAAACATACTCCAATTCAAAAAAGATTACCCGCGGGCCCGGGAAGTGGTGCTAGTTCAGAATTACCGCAACAAGCAAAATATCCTTGATTTGTCCTATGAGTTTATTCAGCTGAACAATCCCAACAGGCTTGAGGCTCAACTCAAGGATTCCACGTCAAACGAAGGTGGCGATCTCCAGCCGATATCAAAGAAACTTCTTTCACGCCGCGAGGGCCAGGCGGCAATCGAGCATATTCACGCTGAAAGTAGGGATCGTGAGGTGGCCGCGGTAGTGAAGAAAATAGTTTCTCTGCAAAAGAAACATCAAGCCAGCTGGAACGACTTTGCAATTTTGGTGCGCGCCAATGATATGGCCGACCCATTTATCTCGGCGCTCAACGCCCAGGGACTGCCGTACCAGTTTATTGCGTCAAAAGGCCTGTTTCAGCGGCCGGAAATTATTGATCTGGTTTCATATTTGAAGCTTCTTGATAACTACCATGAGAGCAACGCCGCGTATCGTATCCTATCGCTTGAGGTTTTTGGCATTCCGGTGATGGACATCACTAAGATTTTGCACCACGCGGGCCGGAAAAGCGTTTCGGTGTTCGAAGCTATGCAGGAAGTAAATTTGCTGGGCGTGGAAAAAGAAACCAAGTCGGCGCTTGAGCAAATACTGAAAATGATTCGAGAACATACAGAATTAACTCGGTTTAAAACCGCGGGACAGATACTGTACCGTTTTGTGACCGAGTCAGGATACATGGAGAGGCTGACCAAGAAAGAAACATTGGCCAACGCGGAGCGGATACTGAACATCAATCGTTTCTTTAAAAAAATTGCCGATTTTGAATCGAAAAATGACGATCGTTCCGTCAAAAACTTTATGGTTGAACTCAATACCATGCTGGAGATCGGCCAGGATCCCGCGCCCTCGTCTATCGTGGAGGGTCCGGAGTCGATCAAGATCATGACTATTCATGGAGCTAAAGGCTTGGAATTTCCTTATGTGTTTATCGTTCATCTTGTTGATAAACGCTTCCCCACCATTGAGCGTCGCGAGGAACTGCGGATTCCCGACCAGTTGGTTAAGGAAATCGTTCCCAGTGGCGACGTCCATCTCCAGGAAGAGCGGAGGCTGTTCTATGTAGCCGTGACGCGGGCGAGAGACGGCTTGTTTTTTACCACAGCCGATGACTATGGTGGACAGCGCAAGAAAAAGCTTTCCCGCTTTCTCAAAGAGATTGCCTATGAGAAATACGTGAAGTCAGTGGGAATCAAAAAAGCTCCTGGGCTGGACTACCCCGATGAGTCCAAGACGCAACCGCGCAACAAGAAGCTTCGGTATGAACTGCCAAGGCACTTAAGCTTTACTCAGCTGAAAGCTTTCTGGACCTGCCCCTACCAGTATCGTTTCATGTTCGTACTGAAGGTTCCGCAAGCCCCCAAGCATACTTTCAGTTTCGGCAAAAGCATTCACAACACCCTCCATCAGTTTTTCCAGCTGGTACAAAGAGGGGAACAATCTGATTGGGCGGCGATGAAGAAGCTCTATGAAGCAAATTGGATTGACGAATGGTATGAGTCCCCGGAACACATGGCCGAGAGGAAAGCCCAGGGTCTCAAAGCGTTGAGAACATACTTTGATTCGCACGACGGCAAATTTCCCAAGCCACTGTATCTGGAAAAAGGCTTCGTGATTAAAGTTGATCAACAGTCAATCCGCGGAGTGATCGATAGGGTAGATGAATTTGCCGATCAATCGGTCGAAGTGATTGATTACAAAACGGGCAAAAAACCTCAATCAAAAAAAGTGGATAATCCCGAACAGCTACTTATTTACGCGATGGCCGTCAGTGAAACGCTAAAACGCAAGCCCGCCCGGCTGACCTACCATTACCTGGAAGACAACCAAAAAGTGTCTTTCAAGCCCACCGATGAGACTATCTCAAAAGTAAGAGAGAAAATCAGTCAAACAGCCAAGGAGTTACCCAAAAGCGATTTCCGTCCCACGCCGGGTTTCCACTGCAAGTTTTGCGACTTCAAGGACATTTGCGAGTATCGGCAGGTGTAAATTAAGTAATAAATAAGAAGTAACAAAATGAAAGATGTTAATTATTTTCTTATCATTCTTATCGTCGCGCTAGTCTCAGTGGGAATTATTGGATATCTTTCCCTGTCTCAAGAACAAGATATTGTTGGAAATATCGGCATTGATACCAGTGCCGCAGAAAACAGCAAAGCGCTTCAAGAAAAAGACAGTGCGATTGATAGCCTGCAGCGTGCGATATCACAAGGTTGTTATCGATTTTATTCTTCGGGCTGGGAAGAAGTTTTGTCCAGTAATCCAGTGACTCGATTGCGCGATAATCCTGAAATATTAGAAAATATTCCGATTGAATGGGATGAAGCCACAATTTGTGGCTCGTTAAACTACGGAATTATCTCGCTTCTAGTTCGACGGGACCTTCCCGAAGGAGTTGAAATTCCGGAAGATGTAGCAGCGGCAACAAGAGAACTCTTTCCTGAATACCATAAACAGTTTCTCAATGGAGATCAATCAGGTCTTTTTACGCTGTATTTGTATGCTGTTGGAGTAGATTCGGATATCACGATAGGAGACCGTAGCTTGACACTCCAAAGAGACACGTATAAACAGGTAGCCGTATTTGCCTGGGATCAAATTATGGCCGGCTGTTATCTAGTATCCACGCCATTAACTGATGGAATAGTGACCGTGGCATGTGGAGCTGGCGCCAATGTCTGTTGGAATGAGGAACGTGCCAGGGTTGATATTTTTACCAGCGAAAAAATTGACTCCCTCGTGTGCACAAGTAATTGTGACCTCGAAGAAGGCGAACATTATCAATTTACGTGCAAATAAAATTGAACGCTTGATATATTCTTTTGAACCTACCTCGACTTATCCCGTCAGGATCTCGCTCTCGTCGATCTTGATGCCCTGTTTTTTCAGAGCGCGAATGAGATTGTGGAGTTCCTTGCGCGTAGCCAGCATTTCCATGATGGCGTCTAATTTACTGTCAATTTCCTCTAAATGCTTATCCTGCACTGCCTGGCTTTCTTTAAGATAATCCAAAACATCACGGATATCTTGTCGCAAGGATGCTTGAACGCCCTCGAGCTGAGCTTTTGTTGCTGGTTCTGACATATATGATCCCTTTTTTACCATCTCCCCGTCGCTACAGTAGCATAACTCTTTTTCTTGAATACGGTCAAATATCCTCTCTCATCAAAGTATCAAACTAAGCGTATATCACTTAATCTGGCTTTTATTTCGCTCTATGAGCTTTGATACGATCGTTTTCCTTGAGGAATTGTTTGCGTAGGCGGACGCTCTGGGGGGTAATTTCCAGATACTCGTCGTCGTTCATGATTTCCATGCCGCGCTCTATCGTCAGCTTGATCGGCGGAGTGAGAGAAATGGCGTCGTCAGAACCCGAAGCGCGCATATTTGTCAATTGTTTTCCTTTGATCGGGTTGACGACCATGTCATCGCCTTTGGAAGAAATTCCGATGACCATTCCTTCATAGACCTCCGCCGTAGGTTCGATATAGAGTTGCCCGCGCGTTTGGAGATTGTCGAGCGAAAATCCCAGCGCTTTTCCCGTGGCCATCGATATCATTGATCCGGTGCCGCGTTTTCTGATCGCTCCGGCGTGCGGTTTGAATCCAATAACGCGCGAGGCCATAATACCTTCACCGCGGGTGTCGATGACGAACTCGCCTCGATAGCCTAATAGCCCGCGAGTCGGAATCTCAAAAAGCAGGCGAGTCTGTGTTTCATGCTGTCGCATGTCAGTCATGCTGCCTCCGCGCTTTGATAATTTTTCGATGACCGACCCCGAATGCTGGGTAGGAACATCCACCGTTACTTCTTCAAATGGCTCACAGAGCTTGCCGTCAATCTCTTTACTGATGACCTGCGGCTGTGAGATTTGCATTTCATATCCTTCACGCCGCATGTTTTCCAGCAAAATAGCGATGTGCATTTCACCCCGTCCGCGAATCCGATAACGATCTTTGGCGGTGAAATCAATCGCCAGCCCGACGTTGATCTCAATTTCTTTCTTCAATCTTTCGTGAAGCTGGCTATTGGTGACA
>JAUYLJ010000029.1 GCA_030699685.1 bacterium
GTCCAGATCGGTTATTTGCCGGATGTCAGAGAGTTCCCGATACACCCGCAACGGTTCGTTTTGTTGCTTGTTATAGGATACGGGAATTCTGATCGGTAGCGGCAGATCAATGAGTACGTCTCGGAGTTCTTTGATCGGCCGGCCAGTTTTCATCTCTTCCACTGCCTGGCTCAAGAGACGGGAATAGAGGCTCAAGCCCACCGCGTTGACGCGGCCGTGTTGTTCTCGGCCCAGGATATTACCGACGCCACGTATCTCAAGATCGCGCAAGGCCAGCTGAAAGCCTGATCCAAGCTCGCGCGCCTCAAGAATTGCCTGGAGGCGCTTTTTCGACTCGCCAGTCAGCTTCTTTTGAGGGTAGAGAAAATACGCGTACGCTTTCCGGCTGCCGCGCCCTACCCGTCCCCGCAGCTGATACAGCTGTGCCAGCCCGAATCGGGTCGCGTCCTCGATAATCAGCGTGTTGACGTTGGGTAAATCAAGCCCGTTTTCAATAATGGTAGTTGAGACTAAGACATTGAGTTTTTGATTGTCAAATTTGGACATAGTGTCCGCCAGTGTCTCTTCCGGCATCTGCCCGTGAATCGTCCCGATCTTGGCTTTTGGAATGAGGCGTTTCAGGTGATTGGCGCGTAAGTTGATGGTCTCCACGCGGTTGTAGAGGAAATAGATTTGTCCACCTCGGGCTAGTTCCTTTTCCACCGATGACTTGATAAGCGTATCATCATGCGGGGTGATAATAGTCTCAATCGGCTGACGTCCGGTCGGGGGAGTGCGGATCACGCTCATGTCGCGCATCAGCGAGAGTGACAGGTTCAATGTTCGGGGAATAGGGGTGGCGGTCAACGTCAAGACGTGCGCGCTCACTCTCATCTTCTTTAGAGTTTCCTTATGTCTGACGCCAAAGCGCTGCTCCTCATCAATGATAATCAGACCGAGGTTCTTAAACTCGATGTCGGGTGAAAGCAGCCGATGCGTTCCGATAATGATATCCAGCTCACCGGTTTTAATCTTTGCGACACTTTCTTTTTGCTCCGATTTCGTCTTGAAGCGGCTGAGTGAATCAATCTCCACGTTGAATTTTTTCAGGCGGTTTGAGAAAGTATCGAAATGCTGCTGGGCAAGAATTGTTGTCGGCGCCAGGACGGCCACCTGTGTTTTGTTTTCGACGGCTTTCATGGCCGCGCGAATGGCTACTTCAGTTTTCCCAAAGCCCACGTCACCGCATATGAGCCGGTCCATCGGTTCGTCCCCCTCCATGTTTTCTATCACTTCTTGGATTGCTTTTTGCTGATCGGGAGTTTCGTCGTAAGGAAAGCTGTCAGCCAGCTCTTTCTCAACAGAGGTGATTTTTCCGAAAGGTTTGATCGTTACCAGTTCGCGCTGGGCGTAGAGCTTGAGAAGTTCGGAAGCGATTTTCTTTGCTTCTTCCTTGATTCTCCTAGTCAGCTGTTTCCAGGTGGTGTTGGATAGGCGGTGGATTTTCGGCGTGACGGAACCGATGTATTTGTCCATTTTGTAGGCCAACTCCACCGGCACGGAGAGCTTGTCTCCCTCGGCGTATTCAAGCAAGAAATATTCCTTTTCAATGCCATCCACGGTATTGACCGCTGAGCCCCGGAATTGGCCGATGCCATGATCGATATGGACGACGTAGTCACCGGGCTTCAATTCATCGATGAAATGCAGGTCTACCATCCTTTTCTTGATAGGAAGCTCCTTTTGGGGTTGGCCTCGGACTCCCATCTCCGTCAGATATACCATTTTCTGCTCAGGCCAGATAAAGCCTTCAGCGTGACCTTCCAGCAGGGTGGCTGGCAAAAAGGTCGCCGGTACGACCGCTTCTTTTTTCCGATTCTTTCCCCAAATCTGTTCGATGTCTTTTTTGAGTGTATCTGGAAAGCATATGGTGAACTGTTCCTTTTCCCACAGGCGCATGTCCTCAAGTAATGCCCGGTGGTTGCCGTGATACAGTGGAGCGGCCGTCGTTTCAAGGATGTTCATGGCGTCAGATGTCGGGAGGGGAAAGAAAACGAGGCGAGACCGGTTCTGCACGATGCCTTCCACTTCGCTCCACACGGGAGTTGAGCTCTCAAGTTCATCCGGATCGGAGTAAATAAAACTAATTCCTGAGTCGCGGGACTTCCGTATATAATCAAGCCAGCGCCCGTCGGGTTCAAACTGTTCGATCCGAGCTGGTATGACGTGAACCGAGGCCAGGCTGCGGATACTTGATCCGCTCCTCGAGTCAAATTCTGACAGTTCCTCGATGTCGTTGTCTCCAAAAACGCAACGGATGGGCTGCTGTGAGTTCAAAGGGAAGATGTCGACAATATTACCTCGCCGGGCAAATATTCCGGGAGCGTTGGCGCTGGTGTTCATTTCATATCCCAGGAGGACTAGTTGTTGTGACAGATCGCCTGGCTTGAATCGCAACCCGCGCTTAATGCGGAGAATTTTTCCGATAAACGATTCTGGAGAAACAACTGATTCGTCGAGCAAATCAACCGGGAAGAATATCAGGCGGCGCTCGCTGTGCATCAGGTGCCACAAGATCGCCGGACGATTACGATCTTCGGGAACGATGGGGATCAAAGGAGGATTGCCTTGGGACCAAAAGGAGTAGAGAGCCGCTAATTTCTTTGCTTCCATTGGGCTTTTTACCAACCATAACCCTCCCGACCGTATATCGGGGCTTGAGAGCTGATGCAAGAGATACGTTTGTGCGGAACTAGAGGGCATTCCTGAAACACCGAACACCCCCTGCGAGTTCCGCCGCAGGGCAATCGGTTCCATAAATACGCTCTCAGTATAGCATATCGGTAAAAAAGAGCAATACATCTCATTATTTTCCAATAAACTTGACACCGGCTCCCAATGTGATAAGATGGCACATCGTGGAAATTCTTTAAGTTTCTTTGGTTTTTTTATGCCTTTTGCAGGCTACCGACAAGCGGTGAAGAGATGGTCACCCCTCCTTTCCGTTTCTTCCGCCTTTGGCTGGATACAGAGTCCGGTTTACCGGGCCTCGTTCCGCGCTTGGAGGTAGCCTGCTGAAGGTGTGGATAAGACCCTTTACACACCCAAAGAAAGCTGGTAGCATAGGTCGAGTCTGCGTTGGCGGACGAGTCTTGTGCGCCCTTTGAGACACTATTTAGTAGAGTAAGTCCGGTAATCGTGGCGCCGGGAGCCGAGGTTTTTGAGCGGGACGCCCGTCCCAAGTGCTCAGGTTCTCAGCTCCCAGGGCCACACCAAAGATTTTAGCGGGCATAGCTCAGTCCGGTAGAGCGCTACCCTTCCAAGGTAGATGTCACGGGTTCAAATCCCGAGGCCCGCCCAGTTTGTTCTGGTTCCAGTACCGGTGAAGATGTCGCCGACATAGCTCAGTCGTAGTGAGGTGTCATTTGTCGCCGCCCTGTCTAGTTTCACGACGCGGGCGCGGTGATTGATGAAGGTCGGAGGTTTCCGGCAAAGCCAGATCTGACTGCGCCTGACGAATCCTCCTATCGGCCCAAGGTTGCGACGCCGGGCTATTGTTCTCCAATGACTTCGGGAAGAGCCGTTTGGGAATATGTCCGGTGTCGCCTCGTTTTTTGGGAGCTTAGCTCAGTCGTGGTCAGAGCAGCTGTATCTAAAGCAGTTTGTCGGAGGTTCGAATCCTTCAGCTCCCAGAAGATTGGACGCAATCGTCTTGTCGATGATCGCCTAGACGCCCCATCTGGCGGTCGGAAAGGCGATTGCGTCCCAGTCCCGTTGCCGAGGGGTGCTCGAGTAGCTTCAGGGAAACGTCAGCCACAACTGGGCGTCATCTGATGAATACTTGTTGAGCTTGAGCCTCCTCGTCAATCTTTCCCGCGGTCTCCGTGACCGCGGGCCGGGGGTGTGCAACACGGAAGTGACACCCTAAGTAGGCAACGTTTGCCACCCCCGCGTTCTTTTTTCCCCCGATGCCCAAGGCATCACTACCCCCGAAGCGGAAGTTCAATCGAACGACCGCTTTTTTATTTTCAACGAAAAATGTAAATTCAAAATTATTCTATGGTATACTGTCCAAAACAGTAGTAACCTTCATGTATGCGTATTATTTCGTGGAACATTAATGGTATTCGAGCGGCCGTGCGCAAAGGGTTTGCCGACTATCTCAAAACAACCAAGCCAGACGTCCTCGGCTTGCAGGAAATTAAAATCAGCGAAAGCGCTCGTCTTGCGGTTGAATTTGATTTTGCCGGGTACGTGGAGCATTGGCACTCAGCGGAGAAGCCCGGCTATTCTGGTACGGCGACATTGATCAAAAACGGCATTGAGCACACAGCCCTGCCCAAACTACACTGGGATACAGAAGGACGCGTACAGGCTTTTGACATGGGAAAGTTCATTTTTCTCAACATTTATTTCCCCAATGCCAGCAACGATGGGTTAAAACGTCTGGATTTCAAAATGAAGTGGAATGACAAACTCTTAGTGTATTTGAAACAATTGGAGCTGAAGAAACCCCTAGTTATTGGCGGAGATTATAACGTTGCTCATGAGGAAATAGACCTGGCGCGCCCGAAAGATAATACTAGTAGCGCGGGATTTACCC
>JAUYLJ010000030.1 GCA_030699685.1 bacterium
TTCACATTAATAGAGCTGCTGGTCGTTATTGCCATTATTAGTTTACTGGCAACGACGGTGATGATTTCCCTAAGAGATTCACAGAGAGAAGCCAGGGATGCTAAGCGAAGGGCGGATATCACCACGTTGATGACCGGCTTGAACCTCTATTTTGATGAGAACGACGAGTACCCCCAAAGCAATTGTACTGAACAAAACGGCTACATTGTGTGTCTTTCAGCAGATGCTATAGGAACGCCATCATACTGGATTCCAGACCTGCAGGGATATATGACCCCTCCTCCGGCTGATCCTGGCAAGCACTTGAATCCAAATCATGATACATATATTTATCTTGTTCATGCCAGCCGGCAAGGGTATGACCTTTATTTCCAGCTTGAAGAAGGACCGCAGGAGGACAACTGCGAAATCGGATCGATCCAGTTTTTTCCGCCCGAGCCGTCAGAAACTTGGTCCACCAGATGCCCAAATTAATTGTGAATGATAATTTAGAATTATTGCATTGAAACCATGAAACATAATACAACAATCCGAGTTGCCATTAACGGCTTTGGCAGGATAGGCCGGAGTACAATCAAGGCGCTGATGAAAAAGCGCAACATATCCGTGGTTGCCATCAATGACCTAACCGATACGGCCACGCTTGCCCACTTATTGCAACACGATACGAGCTATCACCAATACGACAAAAGTGTCAAAGCAAGAAAAGACGCCTTACTTGTTGATGGAAAAACCATCAAAGTCTTGGCTCAAAAAGACCCCGCCAAGCTTCCCTGGAAGCGGCTCAAGATCGACGTTGTGCTTGAATGCACGGGACGTTTCCGTACGAAGCAAGAAGCTGGTTTGCATATCAAAGCAGGAGCCAAAGCCGTCGTCATATCCGCTCCGGCCAAAGGGGGAGAGGTTCCGACCGTACTCCTAGGCGTGAACCCTAAGAATCATCACGGTAAATCGGTTATCAACATGGGATCGTGCACGACAAACAGCGTGGCGCCCATTATGCGGGTGCTTCACGAAAAGTTCGGTATCAAAAAGTCGATGATGACAACCGTGCATTCCTATACTGCCGACCAAAATCTCCAAGACGGGCCGCACAGCGACCTTCGCCGGGCGCGCGCCGCCGCCGCCAACATCGTCCCGACCAGCACTGGCGCGGCGATCGCGACTACTGAGGCAATCCCAGAGCTGAAAGGGAAGTTTGACGGGATGGCCGTTCGCGTGCCCACCGTTGTCGTTTCACTCTCGGATTTTACTATTTTGCTGAAGCAAAAGGTGACGGTTGAGCAGATTAACCGTGCATTGATCAACGCGTCAAAGCACCCTTTCTACAAAGGAATCTTGGGAGTATCAGACGAACCGCTGGTGTCGTCCGACTATATCGGCAATGAGTATTCGACTATCGTGGATCTAGAACTGACTAAAGTTGTGGACGGCGATCTGGTCAAGGTCGTCGCCTGGTATGACAACGAGTGGGCGTACTCACATCGTTTGGCTGAAATGGCAGTGACGGCAGCGAGGGCAACGAAGCAGTAGCTGCTTGTCAGGGAAAATGGTGCCAGGTTGACACCCATGAAAGTGAAACTTTTTTGATAGTGCCGATTTCGCGCGCTTTCGGTTCGTGCCTGGCAACGCTCACGCGAAATCCAAGTCCTTTCGGGTACTTTTTTGCACAATAAATTCGTCCATCATTAGCTGGGCTGTTTTCTCTTCTGTGATAACTATACTCCGCTTGAAACGACCGATCGCTTGCGAAAGAGAAGCGCGGCAATTGGAATGGCGATGATAGTGAGCCCGATAAACCAACCAAACGCGTACCAGGCATGGTCTCCAATCGGAGTGCCGACAAGCCAAGAGCGCATCGCCTCGATGACATGGGTGACTGGCTGATTTTCGGCAAACACGCGCAGCCAGCCTGGCATGCCGTCGGTTGGCACAAAGGCGCTGCTGGCGAAGGTCAATGGGAAGATAAACAAAAATGTCAGCCATTGAACGGCTTCGACGCTCTTTGCGAACAAACCCATAATCGCTGATAGCCATGATATAGAAAAAGTAAAAACGAGCAACAGACCCAGTACAAGCAACCATTCTCCGAAGTCGGCGTTTGGACGAAACCCGACTAAAAAACCAGCCGCGAGCATAATGATGCTTGAAATAATGTTTCGGGCGAGGTCGGCGGTGACGTGGCCGATGAGCAGCGCCGGGCTGAACATTGGCAATGACCGGAATCGGTCGACAATCCCTCTCTTCAAGTCAGCCGCAACACTGATGGCGGTCGTACTGGCGCCGAAAGCGGCCATTTGCACGAGAATTCCCGCGACTAAAAAGTTGACATAACTTGTGCCACCCGTGTCGATGGCGCCGCCGAAGACATAGCGAAACAGCAGCAAAAACATAAGCGGCGAGATCGCGACCGACAGAAGCTGATCAAGATTCTTGATGATATGTTTGAGACTTCGGACAATCAGCACTCCTGAATCACGCACCGCCCACACAAACCCGCTGTTCTGGCCCGGGGCTATCAGAGGCGTCGTGGGAGTAAGTTGCTCAGGCGCCGTTTGCGGTGCCTTTGCGCGTTCTTCACGCTCTTCTTTTTTAGTCGCTTGGTGGCCGGTCAGCGCCAGAAACGCGTCGTCCAGCGTCGGGCGATGCAGTGATACGTTATCAATTTTTGTGCCGCTTCGATCCATAGTGTCAAGAGCTGCCTTGAGATCATGAATGCCGTTGCTCGTACTCATCTGAATAGTGCGCGCTTCCGGGTCAATCTGCAGCTCGCGGCCGTCGAAGGCTCTGGCGGCGGCATCAAAGTCACTTCCTTGAACAACGGTGAATTCCAGCCGGTCGCTGCCTACTCGCTGTTTGAGTTCGTTCGAGGTGCCTTCGGCAATTACCTTGCCGTCATCCAGCACGGCTATGCGGTCAGCCAGCCGGTCAGCCTCCTCAAGGTATTGGGTAGTGAGGAGAATGGTTGTTCCTCCCTTCACCAGCTTCTCGATAATGTTCCACATCGTCAGTCTGCTGCGCGGGTCGAGACCGGTGGTGGGTTCGTCCAAAAATACGACAGGCGGAGAGGCAATCAGACTGGCCGCTAGGTCGAGACGGCGCCGCATTCCACCTGAATATGTTTTAACGGGACGCGAGCCAGCATCAACAAGATCAAACTGTTCAAGCAGCTGCTTTGTCCTGCGATTAGATTCTACGCCGCTCAGACGGTAGAGCCTGCCCATCATCTGCAGGTTTTCGACTCCTGTCAGGTATTCGTCAATGGCCGCGTATTGGCCGGTTAGCCCAATGGAAGAACGAACCTGATCGCCTTGGGTGACCACATTATAGCCATTAACAAAGGCTTCTCCGCTATCGGCCTTGAGCAAAGTGCTCAAGATGCGGATGGTCGTTGTTTTTCCGGCCCCATTTGGCCCAAGCAAGGCTAACACCGTTCCCTTAGGGACGCTGAGATCAAGCCCCTTCAGCACTTGCACATCCTTATACGATTTGGTTAAACCCTGAGTGCGGATAAAAAGATTCGATTCTTGTTGGTTCATGGATACTTTAAGTTATTCTATGAGAGAGTCGCGGCATTCTTCTACTGTCCAAACATATCCGCTTGTTGCTGTCAGGTTCGGCAGTTTTATTTTGGTACCGCTACGGGGAGTCGAACCCCGGTTTCCAGGATGAGAACCTGGCGTCCTAGGCCACTAGACGATAGCGGCGAATACGAAGCTAAGAATAAGTGAAAGAATGCCGACGGTCAAGGTGAGTTCATGGTTCTTGACCTGAACGTCAGGAATACTATTCAACCCAAGGCTCCCATGCTACATAGCATGGGAGCGCCGGTTTCTGTTTTTTCATTTTTCATGCACTATATTATTAAAAAAGTTAAAAATCATTTTGATCATCCAATTTCAACTTACTCCATTCTCACCGAAACAAAAACCCAGAACTGGTTAGTCCTGGGTGCAAGCATGCGTGAGAGAGTTTCCGACGAGCTCCCCGTCGTAGTGCCCCGAGCGGATCAGTTCGCTGATGCGCCACCGAGAACCTCGTTGCCAGGAGGTGCCAACACTGAGCCACTGCGTTTGGCCGGAGATGGCCAGCTCGCAGAGAGCTTCCATCGCTCTGGCCCGGCTGTCTTCGTTGGGATTGTGTCGGCTGTTCGCCAGACGGATGAATCGCGTGAACACATGATTGGTGCAGTGTCGAAGTATTTGCCAAATGACGTCCTGCTGCTTCCGGTCAAGATAGCTCCGGGTCAGTAGCGCATAGAGGCCAAACACGATGTCGGTGTAGCTGGGTATGGCCTCCCCCTTGCTTCCCAGTGTCTCGGTAATGGGGAAGCGTTTGGCATTCGTTTCGATCCACTCCCTGATCCACGGCACGATATCATCGGTAATCGGGCGACTCATGACCAGTTCACCGACAATGAGATGAAGAAACTGCAGAAACTGAGTCTCCTCCTCGGCTCTGACAGGAAGGGTTGGTTTTCTCGTGTTTTTGCGACTCATGAGGCTCTCTCCTTTTTTGACAGAACACTGTCTCCACCATGGACTCAAGCAGAATGCTAGAGGACACCCGATTCAGGGGCATCAGACAGTAGTTGACTCTTATCATCATCTATCTTATCAGTCAATAGTAGCTGGCCGTTTACGAAAGTACGGCTCTAGAGTACAATACAGAGGTTCAAATATTGTTCAGCTTTTTGAGGTATATCAATGCGTATTGGCATCGTTTCTCAAGCGTATTTTCCGATTCATGGCGGCGTCTCTGAGCATGTTCACTCAACAGCTCTCGAGCTTGAGAAACGCGGACACGAAGTCACCATCATCACGGCGAATTTCAACCGTGAAGATCAGAAGCACGATCATCCGCGCGTCAGGCGTGTCGGGTTTGATTTTACCGTGCCGATGAACGGAGCATTTGTGAACGTCACTGTCGGTACCAAGCTGCCGCGGCAGCTGAGGGAAATTGAGCAAGAAAAGAAGTTCGACATAGTCCATATTCATTCGCCTCTGGATCCGGTACTGCCGCTGGTGGCCAACACAGTGATGCGCGCGCCGAAGGTGGGAACTTTTCACACATTCATGGATTCGTCGGTGGGATACGAGTTGTTCGGTGGTAAGCTCAGGAAATATTTCGACCGCTTAGACGGACGCATCGCCGTTTCTCCCGCCGCCAGAAGGTTCTTCTCTCGCTATTTCCCGGGAGAGTACGTGATCATACCAAACGGCGTCGACACTAATCGTTTTCATCCCGCGGTCAAGAAGGTCGAGCGTTTCGATGACGGGGTTCATAACGTACTTTTTGTTGGCCGCATGGATCCGCGAAAAGGTCTGAAATATCTGCTTCAAGCCATGCCGCTTATTGCTACGGCGGTACCCGACACCAGGTTGATCGTAGTCGGCGGGGGAGTGCTTAGGGAGTACTACCGATCATTTCTCATGGATGAGATACGGGACAAGGCTTTTTTTGAGGGATTTGTTTCGACTGAGGATTTGCCACGGTATTATCGGACTGCTGACGTGTATGTTTCTCCTTCGATCATGGGGGAGAGTTTTGGCATCGTCTTGATCGAAGCGATGGCTTCGGGAGTTCCGGTGGTAGCCTCGGATATTGAGGGATACGCTGCCGTGTTGAAAGATGGTCGAGGCGGATTTTTAGTACCCAAGCGCAGCCCGATGAAAATCGCTGAAAAGGTAATCGAGCTGCTGCGCCAACCCAAACTTCGTCAATCCATGGGCAAACAAGGCCGTCAGGAAGCGGAGCAGTATTCCTGGAAAAAAGTGACTGCTCAAATAGAGAAATACTATTTCGATGTTCTTGCCTCTCGGCAGGAAAAGTCAAAAAATATCAAGAATTAGCGAAAAATCGTCAATTTCATCTTGGTGGTTGACAAGTCTTTTCACTGTTTGTATTATGAACTTAGCACTCTGTACAGTTGAGTGCTAAAATACCACTATGACAGAACGGGAAAAAACACTTCTCAAGGCGATTGTCGCCGAACATATCGCTCAATCACGGCCCATCGGATCTAAGATTATTGTGGACAAATATCTTCCCGATGTCAGCTCGGCCACGATTCGAAACGACATGGCTCGACTTGAAGAAGCGGGTCTGATCGAGCAGCCGCATACTTCGGCCGGCCGGGTGCCGACGCCAAAAGCGTATGAATACTACGTTCAAAATTTCTTGTCGAAAACACAGCTTGATAAATCATCCCGCCAAAAGCTTGAGTACGTGGTAAAACAACACGAGGACTTTGACCGGAGGATTCGCGAACTAGCCAAGCTGGTGGCCGAACTATCTTCCGAAGCGGTGGTGGTTGGTTTCTCGGAGCGGGACGTCTACTATACGGGGCTTTCTAACCTTTTTCGCCAGCCGGAATTTACCACTGTGGATACCGTCCATGATTTCACCGAGATCATCGATCATTTGGACGATGTGATGGAGTCGATTTTTCCTTCGGTCACGCCTCAGATACAGATCTTGGTTGGCCGGAACAATCCTTTCGGACAGAGTTGCGGCGCGATAGTGACCCAGTACCGCTGCGACGGGTTGACGGGCATGTTCGGTATCCTCGGACCCATGCGCATGCCATATGAAAAAAACAGCGCCTTGCTCCAATACGCCAGTCAAATAGTCAGTAAATAATTTTCCATGGACCATCAGAAATCTCCGCATTCGGACCAAGCTCATTCTGAAAAAAAAGAAGACCAATCACGCCGCGTGGCTGAGCTGGAAGCGAAAGCCGAAGAATATCTCAACGGCTGGAAACGGGCCAAGGCCGACTACGCCAATCTTCAGAAAGAGGTTGAGCGTCGGATGGAAGAATTTTCTAAATACGCCAATGAAGCCTTGATTACAGAATTGTTTCCCATCGCCGATCATTTCAAACAAGCTTTTCGGCACTTGCCGGAAGAACTCAAAACTCATGAATGGGTGAAGGGTATCGAGCATTTGCGGACAAGTTTAACACAGGTGTTGCAGAGTGCCGGAGCGTCAGAACTGCCAACGGTAGGGGAGAAGTTTGACCCCGCCCGCCACGAAGCGATCGAAGAGGTAGAGAGCGACCAGCCAAGCGGAACGATCGTTGAAGAGGTGAGAAGCGGGTTCATGCTCAATGGCAAAGTGGCGCAAGCCGCTCGGGTAAAAGTCGCGAAATAATTGGATAAATAATAATTAACTCTCGCTAAACCCTTTTAAGGAAGTAAGGCGGGAAAAAAGGAGACTATAAAACATGAGAATGGTTCGATACAAGCCTTGGCTGACAGACTGGGAAGATGTGGACGGCTGGTTCGACGACTTCACTCCTTTTCAAAAAGGGGGTTTCGTCCCGGCAGTTGACGTGTATCAGACCAAAGACGCCGTGGTTGTCGAAACCACCATCGCCGGAATACGTCCAGAGGATATCAATATCTCTATCGAAAATGATGTTTTGACTATTGAGGGCTCGATGGAGAAAAAAAGCGAAGTGGACGACAAAGAGTATTACCGCAAGGAAATCAAATCAGGTTCATTCCACCGCGCTGTTGCATTGCCGGCCTCGGTCAAAGGCGACGCGGCTAAAGCTGAATACGAAGATGGCGTGCTGAAAATCATTGTTCCAAAAGAAGAGCGCGTCAAACCCAAAACTGTCAAAGTTGTGATCAAGAATCGGAAACAATAGTCGTTCAACGACTCGGCACATCTCAGTCAAAGCCGAAAATGTGCCGGGAAATTGGATGGGTATGGAGGAGTATAAAAAGACCGGAGAATAGTGATACGAGTAGCAAGTTATATCAATACAATTAATCATCAGAATTAAGGAATCTAAAGCAATGGCAAAAATTCTCGGAATAGACTTAGGCACAACCAATTCGGCGATGGCGGTAATAGAAGGAGGTAAGCCAAAGGTGCTCGAAAACAAAGATGGTGCTCGGACGACTCCTTCTGTTGTCGCGATTTCAAAAAACGGGGAGCGATTGGTGGGCGCGGCGGCAAAACGCCAGGCCGTCACTAATCCCGAAAACACTATTTTCTCGATCAAACGTCTGATCGGGCGCCGCTTCAACGAAGACGATATTCAGAGGGACGTCAAGAATCTCCCGTATAAAATTAAACAATCAGGCGAAGGCGTAGTGGTGGAGCTCAATGGCAAAGAGTACACTCCGCAAGAAGTCTCCGCCATGATATTGCAGAAGCTGAAAGCCGACGCTGAAGAGAAGTTGGGCGAAGAAATCAAAGAAGCGGTGATTACTGTACCGGCCTATTTTGATGATGCTCAGCGTCAGGCGACAAAGGATGCTGGAAAAATCGCCGGGCTTGAAGTAAAGCGCATAATCAATGAGCCGACTGCCGCTGCCTTGGCCTATGGCTTTGAAAAGAAAAAAGGCCAGCAGATCGCTGTTTACGATCTGGGCGGCGGTACCTTTGATATTTCAATTCTGGATGTTTCCGAAGACACTGTCGAAGTGAAAGCGACTAACGGCGACACCCATCTCGGGGGCGACGACTTTGACTCGAAAATCATCGACTGGATCATCAGCGAGTTCAAGAAATCAGAAGGAATAGATCTGGGCAATGATACCTTGGCGCTTCAGCGTCTCAAGGACGCGGCTGAAAAAGCCAAACACGAGCTCTCTACCCAAATGGAGACCGAAATTAACCAGCCTTTCATCACCCAGGACGCCTCAGGTCCGAAACACCTGGTGATGAAGCTGACCCGCTCGAAGCTTGAGGAGCTGGTGGGCGAGTTGGTGGAGAGAACCTTGGAACCGGTCAAGAAAGCTCTTGAAGACGCCAAGTTGCAACCTAACGCAATCGAGGAAGTAATTTTGGTTGGCGGCATGACCCGCATGCCATTAGTCGTCCAGACAGTTGAAAAGTTTTTCGGCAAGAAGCCGCATTTGGGCGTCAACCCCGATGAAGTAGTGGCGGTGGGCGCTGCCGTGCAGGCCGGGGTGCTTCAGGGTGATGTCAAAGATGTGCTGCTTCTCGACGTGACGCCGCTGACCCTGGGCCTTGAGACCTTGGGCGGAGTTCGCACCCCATTGATTGAACGCAACACGACCATTCCATCTTCGAAATCCCAGGTTTTTTCAACCGCGGCTGACAGCCAATCGACGGTGGAGATTCATGTCCTGCAGGGCGAGCGTGAAATGGCTTCGGATAATAAGACGCTTGGCCGGTTTATCCTGGATGGGATTCCTCCAGCCCCCCGGGGAGTGCCCCAGGTCGAAGTCACTTTTGACATTGACGCCAACGGCATTCTCAAAGTGACGGCCAAGGATAAGGCCACCAGCAAGTCACAGCACATCACGATCCAAGCTTCGACCGGTTTGAGCGAGGATGAGGTCGAGAAAATGAAGAAAGACGCTGAAGTGCACGCCACTGAAGACAAGAAAAAGAAGGAACTAATCGAAGCCCGCAACATTGCCGATACTCTCGTCTATACCGCCGAGAAGACCATCCGCGACGGCAAGGACAAGATCAAGGATGAAGATAAGAAAGCCGTTGAGGAAAAAGTCGAAGCCCTCAAGAAAGTCAAAGACGGCGACGACTTCGAAACAATCAAGAAAGCGACGGAAGATCTCAGCCAGGCCGCCCAGAAACTCGGCCAAGCCATGTATCAGGATCAGCCAGCCCAACAGCCTGGCCAAGGTGGTGACGCCAAGGGTGATCAGAAGCCCAGCGACACGCCCAAGGATAAAAAAGACGAAGGTCCAGTTGAGGGTGAAGTGGAAGAGAAGAAGTAAATTGACACAAAGGACGTAGGCTGCCCTGTACCGATATCTGGTACAGGGCTCGCCTAAGGAGAAATATACCTCATCGCGTGATTGTATAGCCTGCGAAAAGAGGCGGCAGCTTTATAAATAACTTTCACTATCAGTAAAATTCGTTCAACTCATTAACCAATCCACTAATCCACCAACCCATGCCACAATCCCAACCCAACCAGGCCCAGAACCCGCAGGGCCAGATCCAGATCAAAGTCACCGATGAGGTGATGAAAGGCGTGTATGCCAACGCCATGTCGGTGATGCACTCGCGGGAGGAGTTCACGGTTGACTTTATGAACATCTATCCGCACCAGCGCGCCGGGATCGTCAACGCCCGGGTGATTATCTCGCCGGGGCACTTAAAGCGCATCATCGCCGCTTTGCAGGATAACCTGAAGAAATACGAGAACCAGCACGGCAAGATAGAAGAAGCTCAAGCGCCGGAGCCGCTGGGCTTTGACACTAAAGCCTAATGGATCCTAAGAAGCCTCTTACCAGAAAAGAATTCGGCAAGCTGATCGGCTTGGCTATGGCCGCCGGTTTGGGTGCGGTTTTCAGCGGCTGGCTGATGTCGAATTTTTTTAGCCAGCTGGATCTCCTATTCTCCCAGCCGAGTTGGGGGATGCTTTGGTCGCTGGCCGGTGGAGTGTTGTTTTTTCTTTTTGCTCTGGCTGTTTTCGGCATCCTGTCGGTAATGGAGCCGGGCAAACGCTTCGTATCCGTTACGGCAATCGCCTTGCCGCTGATTATCATTAGTATAAGCGGCTTTAATATCTACAGCCTGATCGGCGCGGCGATATCGGCGTTGGGTCTTTTCCAGTACGCGTTAAAAATTCGCGAAGAGCGCCGCGAGCGGCTCAAGGCGTCAATCGAGAAGTTCCTGCGTTACGGATTAGGCGTGGCGATCAGCGCCTTCCTTTTCCTGATCGGCATCAGTTTTTATGGAGAGCTGTTGCGAAATGACAGTGAACCGTTGAGGCCCGAGGAAGCTATGGGAAAAGTGGCGGCCAGCGGCGTAAATCAGATATTAGCCTTGCAGCTTGATGGATATGATCCTGAGATGACGCTTGATGAGTTTCTGCTGTTTGTCTTGCTGAGCCAGGCAGAACAAGCTCTTCCCGCTGAGGCAGCCGATGATACCGCGAATCCGTTTGAAGAGGGTGCTCTCTTCGGCGTGGATATCAACGAAGTAATGAGTAGTTTGGACACCGTACCCTCGTCTGAGCTGGAGGAGCTGCTCTATCCCGGCATTGTCGAAGAAATAAAAGGGAATCCAGAACGCCTGTCGGAACTGACCGAAGAGGTTCGGGGTACCAGTATTGGCGATCAAATTGCTAAGACCAGGGAAGATTTGCTGTCTTCATTTGGGATAGAGGGGCAGGGAGATGAAACAATTGGGCTGATGATCGAAAAAATCGTCACGAAACAAATTGAAAAATTTTTCCAGCCGTTTACGTTTCTTCTTCCTCCAATTTTAGCCCTGATGGTGTATTTCTTTCTTCACGTTTTTATCATCGCGTATCTCTGGGTCACTAACGCTTTTGCCTGGATAATTTTCCATATTCTCAAATGGTCGAAATTTTTCGTCATCCGAGAAGAAGAACGTAAAGCCGAGATCATCTCACTCTCATAAACCATGTCTAAAGACTACTACGACATTTTAGGAGTATCGAAGGGGGCGAGTGAAGCGGAGCTGAAGGCCGCCTATCGAAAACTGGCGCACAAATACCACCCTGACAAACAGGGCGGAGACGAGCAGAAATTCAAAGAAATCAACGAGGCGTACCAGGTGCTTTCAAATACAGAAAAGCGCGCGCAGTACGATCAGTACGGACAGGCTTTTGACGGTTCGCAGGGCTTCAACTGGCAGGACTTTGCCAGGCAGGCAGGTAATCAGGGAGGCTTTCGCACCAATGTGAATTTCGAGGACATGGGTTTTGGCGATATCGGGGATATCTTTGGCGACTTGTTCGGTGGAGGACGCAGACGCTCTGGTGGCCGGCGGCGAGGCAATGACGTGCAAGTGGAAATTCCCGTAGAATTTAGAGAGGCGGTCTTTGGAGCTGATAAGCCAATCAATTTATACAAAAAAGTCACTTGCTCCCGGTGTTCGGGAAACGGCGCTGAGCCTGGCACGAAGATTGAGACGTGTTCGACCTGCGGAGGCAGCGGACAAGTGGAAAAGGTGCAAACAACCATTCTTGGCCAGATGAGGGCGGTTGGTGTCTGTTCGAACTGCCAGGGAGAAGGGAAGCGTCCGTCAGAACTTTGTAAGCAATGCGGTGGCCAGGGCTCTGCCAAAGATCATGATTCATTCAAGATGAAAATCCCGGCTGGGATCGGCGACGGACAAACTATACGCCTCGTGGGCCGTGGAGAAGCGGGCGAGCGGGGAGCGGCTGCCGGAGATTTGTTTGTCACGGTCAAGGTGAAACCCGATCCAGATTTTGAACGGGTTGATGATAACATTGTGACCGAGAAAAAAATTCCGTATTCAACAGCCGTGCTTGGAGGGAAAATCGATGTTACTACTCTTGACGGTGAGGTGACGCTGAAGATTCCCGCGGGAACCGAGTCAGGCAAGGTATTTCAAATGAAGGAACGGGGAGTGCCCCATATCAATAAACGCGGCCGCGGTGATCATCTGGTTACCATCACCGTCATCGTTCCTGCCAGACCATCGAATCGTCTAAAAAAACTGTTGGAAGAAGCGGCAGAAGAAAACAGTTGACAACATAACG
>JAUYLJ010000043.1 GCA_030699685.1 bacterium
CAGGCAAGAACGTCAAGCGAACAAACGACGACACGTTGATGGCGCTCTCCGACGGCTTAGTGCAGTTTTCCAAAAAGAAGCGTAAACGGTTTGACGGCAGTCTTCGCCAGGCCGTCTTCGTCAACATAGTACCGACAAAATAGCCTGAGAGCCGGTACGTCACAAAAACACCTTAGGATGGTGTTTTTTGTTTCTCCAGCTTCTCGACACATTGACACTCTTATATACCTAGTGTACTTTTGTGGCACAGTTTTCAGTCCAGCTCAGGGCTTAATTCTTTGATCTTTCCAGTGGGGAGTAGCGAGATGACAACACCAAGGGATTTTAGCGGGTTCCATTTCGACGCCGGGCAACAAAAGCCTCGAGGTCTGACGCCGGATCTTCTGGGCCAGTTGTGGTATATCTGTTCTATCAAGGGAGATCTGATAGAGGCTGGGTTGCATTTTCTCTTCCGAGATGTCCATCTGTTCATCTTCAGTGCACGGCTGACAACTCAAGCCTTTGCGCCCCATCTGCTGATTCACCGGGGGAAAAAGCAACTGCTTACTCCAGCAGACGTGTTCGAACTGCGTGTCCGTGACGGCAAGAAAATCTGGTGGGATAAATCTCTCTCTGTCCGTCAGGTAAAAGAAATGGTTGAGGATGTATTGGAAACGAAGCGAACCCCCAAAAAGCACG
Source organism: bacterium (assembly GCA_030699685.1). Classification (GTDB taxonomy): domain Bacteria; phylum Patescibacteriota; class Patescibacteriia; order JAHIZJ01; family JAHIZJ01; genus JAUYLJ01. The sequence goes on from JAUYLJ010000043.1 coordinate 679, forward strand.
CCGTCGCGGAAGTCTTTCGGGAGCCGTTTTCGATCATGAAAGTAGGGAAAACTACTCATCCATCAATCCTGCTCGAGACCTTTGACCATCCGGAGCAGCTGACGATCGCGATGATCAACGGCCATCGTATCATCTGCCGGAAATCTGAAGAACAGCAAATACGGGAGATGCTGGAAGAACGGCCGTTTCTCCGCATGATCTCTCCTGAAGAGGCCTGTCGCCGATTCAACCCCATGCTCCCCGCTCGCCCTAGGTGAAGCGGGATTTTGTTATTAGCTCTTCCGCCCGGCTGCTTTCACAAATTCCACAAAAAGCGGATGCGGACGCTCAGGCCGAGACTGGTATTCCGGATGAAATTGGGTGCCGATGAAAAACGGATGGTCTGGTAATTCGATTGATTCCACAAGCTTGCCGTCAGGGGAAGTCCCCGAAACCACCAGTCCTTTGCTTTCGAGTTTCTTGCGGTAGGCGTCGTTGAACTCATAGCGGTGGCGGTGGCGTTCCTGGATGAGCTTGGCGCCATGATAGGCATCCGCCGTTCTGGTTCCGGGCGTCAGCCGGCATGGCCAGTTTCCCAGGCGGATTGTCCCTCCGTACTGTTTTTTGGCCAGATATTTTTCCTGTTCAGGCATAATATGGATCACCGGATGAGGCGTTTTCGGGTCAATCTCGAGCGAATTCGCCTTCTTCAAGCCAGCCACGTGGCGAGCGAATTCGACTACCGCCATTTGCATCCCGTAGCACAGTCCCAGGTATGGTATCTTGTTTTCTCTGAGATATCGTATTGTCTTGATTTTTCCTTCGGCGCCGCGGCTACCCCAACCCTGAGGAACGATAATGCCGTCGTATTCCGAAAGCCTGGACAGGGCTGAGGGATCTTTTTCGTATTCCTCAGAGTTGATCCAATGCAGTTCCGGCTTCAAGCCCTGCGACCAGGCGGCATGCTTGAGAGCTTCAATGACGGAAATATAGGAATCAGACAGCACGAAGTTGCCCGTGGAAAAGTACTTACCGACAATGCCGATATTGATTTTCTTTTTGGCACTTTCCATGCGTTTGACCAGCGCCCGCCATTCTCTCATGGTGTTGCTTTTTGCCTTCATGCCAAAATGGCTGAGAATCTTCTCGGGAATCTTTTCTTCGTTGAAATTCAGCGGCACTTGATAAATATTGTCCACGTCAATGGCGGAAAAAACGCTGCCCGGGGACATATTGCAGAATATGGCTAAACGTTCCCGACGCGGCTGGTCCAGCGGCTTCTCGGCGCGACAGAGGAGGAAATCAGGCTGGATGCCGGCTGAATTGACCGTCCGAACGGCATACTGGGTCGGCTTGGTCTTCATCTCACCTATCTTTGACGGTATCGGCAAATAACTCACCAGGACAAAAGCTACTTGGTCAGGCATGCTTAAGTGCATCATCCGGGCGGCTTCGAGGAAAAGCAGGTTCTGATACTCGCCGACCGTACCGCCGATTTCAATCAGCACAAAATCCGCTTTAGACTTCTGTCCCGCGTTTTTGATGCGACGAATCACTTCCTCCGGGATGTGCGGCACCACTTCCACGCATTTGCCTTTGTATTCCAAATTGCGCTCGCGCTGAATGACGGAAAGATAGACCGCGCCAGTGGTCATATAGTGGTCGCGGGTCAAATCCACGTTCAGGTAACGTTCGTAATTTCCGATATCCTGGTCAGTCTCGAGTCCGTCTTTCGTGACAAACACCTCTCCATGTTCCGTCGGATTCATCGTACCAGCGTCGACGTTGACATAGGGATCAATTTTCAAAGCCGTGACTTGAAACCCCCTGGCCTGAAGCAGCCGGCCGATCGAAGAAACGGCAATACCCTTGCCCAAACCGGACAAGACGCCCCCCATAACAAAAATGTATTTTCTGTTACGCGCCATCGCTTGCGATAACGTTTAGTGATATTTCTAATTGTTGATCCCCTGCTTTCACCGTGATCGCGTGGACGCCAGCGTCTTTGACGGGTTTGTCCAGGTGTATCATTGATTCAGGAACCTGCTCGCCTGATTTCCGTGAAATGCATTGAGCGATTTTTTTCGCGTCAATTCCCGCGAACAACCGGCCTTCCGGATTGGCCTTTTCCTTCAGCTCAACCTTCATCCCTTTTAGTTTCGCGGCGAGATCATGAAAACGCTCTTTGTCCTGCTTCAAAACCTTCTCGTTTTTTTTGCGCGCTGCCTCAGCCCGCTTCATTGCTTCGGGCGTGGCGGGAGCGACTAGTTTTCTCGGCAATAAATAGTTTCGGGCGTACCCGGCGGAAACCTCCTTCACTTCACCAGGCATTCCAAGATTGGCCACTTTTTCCAACAATACCACTTTCACGGATTTATGCGTATTTAATCGTAAAGTCTGTAAACTCTCCTGACGCTTCTCGCCATTGATCCGAGACCTGGTCGACCCGGCTGCCGCCAGGATTTGTGTCAAACCAACGCAATATTTCCTCAAGCTTGGCCTTCTCCCCCTCCGCTTCAACCGTCACGGTGCCTTGAGAATTATTGGTGACAAAGCCGGTCAGTCCAAGCTCAAGCGCCTTTACTTTAATCATTGATCTCAGGTTGATACCCTGGACGTTCCCGTGAATTGTGAGGCTCATTCGCTCCATAGCGCTATTGGTTATTAAGAAATTCTATCGCCGCGTTCAGCTGGGTATCATTGCTGGCCTGGAAGTCATCGGCTGTCAGCTCAACCATCTGATCCGGCGTGATCCCGGTCTCGTTGATCGAACGGCCGTCCGGCGTCAGCCATTCCGCCACTGTCAATTTCAGGCTGGAACCGTCCTCAAACTCAGTATAATCCTGAACCGATCCTTTGCCAAATGTTTGCTCGCCGATAACTATAGCCCTCTCATAATCCTGGAGGGCGCCCGCGACAATCTCCGACGCGGAAGCAGTCCCGTGATTGACAAGAACCACGGTGTCTATATCAGGCAATCGGCTAGGTCTCTCTGAGCTGTGCTCAATTTGCTCCCCCTCCCCGAACTTCTCTATCACCACGATCTGGCCGTCTATGAATTCTCCGGTGAATTCAACCGCCACATCTAGAAATCCTCCAGGGTTTCCCCGAAGGTCAAGAATAAGCCCCGCCGGTTCTTCCACAAGAAGCTCGGTGATCGCCTGGTTGAGTTGATCCAAGGTGTCGGCCGAAAAACTAGTCACCATAACGTAGGCTATAGTGTCATCGATCATCCTCCAAGAGACGCTGGTGGTAGTGATGGTATCCCGCTCAATAGTCAGCTCAATCACTTCTTCGCTTCCTTCACGG
>JAUYLJ010000059.1 GCA_030699685.1 bacterium
TGGATACACCTCCTGGTATTGATGAATGATCAGGCGCAGTAGTTGCTCCAGCATGGTGTCGTCTAGTCCCAGTTTTCGAAATTCACGCACCGTCTTTCGAATTAGCTTGCGCAGGACATAGCCCTGTTCTTTATTTGAGGGGATAACGCCGTCGGCCGTGATGAATACGCTTGCCCTGGCGTGATCCGCCACAATGCGGGCTGAGATGGCTTGATATTCCTTCGACTCTTTTGCAACGCGATCCATCAGCTCTTGAAACAACTCGGTCTCGTAGATGTTGTTCACTTTTTGAAGCACCACCAGGGCGCGCTCAAGCCCCATGCCCGTGTCGACGTTTTTCTGCGAGAGAGGGGCAAACCCGCCATCCGCAAGCTTCTCATATTCCATAAACACGTCGTTCCAGATTTCAAAATACGATCCTGGCGGCCAGGTCACGCCATCAGGGCGTTGATCGCCGCCGTCTGAAACTTTGTAAAACATTTCCGTGTCAGGGCCGCAGGGACCGACCTCTCCGGCCGGACCCCACCAGTTGTCTTCGCGTCCCAGGAAGGCGATATGTTTTTCCGGCACGCCCAGCGATTTCCAAATCGCGGCCGACTCTTCATCACGAGAAGCGTGTTCGTCTCCGGCAAAGCAAGTCACGTAAATTCTTTCGGGGTCAAGAGCCAGCCACTCTTTGCCAGTCAGGAATTCCCAACTCCAGGCGATTGCTTTTTCCTTGAAATAGTCTCCCAGCGACCAGTTGCCAAGCATTTCAAAAAAGGTCAGGTGGCTGTCATCGCCCACCTCGTCAATATCGCTAGTTCGCAAACACCGCTGGAAGTCGACCAGCCGTTTGCCCGCTGGGTGCGCTTCGCCCTTCAGGAATGGAACCAAGGGATGCATTCCGGCCGAGATAAATAGCGCCGTGGGATCGTTTTCGGGAATCAGTGACGCGGAAGGAATCACCGCGTGCCCCTTGTTTTGAAAAAACTCCAGATATTTAGCGCGTAGTTTTTGAGCTGTCCAGTTTGTCATGATGATTCTACTATCTTTCCCAGTAAACTTCTGATTTATGCCTAATTACCAGTTACCAATTGCTAATTACCCTGCGATCACCCCTCCGCCAATCAACTGCTTTCCTGAATATAGTACCGCTGACTGCCCCGGCGTAACCGCGGCTTGCGGCGATTTCAATTGTATCACATAGCGCTGGCCGAGACGAACCAAAGTGGCTGGAACCGAAGCTTGCCGATATCGTGTCTGCACTTCGCATCGAAACGGCAATTTGGGGGATTTACCCGAAACAAAATTCACTTCCTTAATCCTGAATTCTTTGATATAAAAATTGTTTACCGAAGATTTTGGCGCGACAATAAGTGTATTCGTTTTGGCGTTTTTTTCTACCACATAATACGGACCGCCGCCGTCACCGATATTCAGTCCCTCGCGCTGGCCAATAGTGTAGAGAGGCAGTCCTTTATGCTGACCCAGAGTCCGGCCATCGGCCGACTGAATCACGCCCGGTCGCAAGTCCAAATATTTGCTTAAAAAGTCATAATATTTTCCTTTCGGGATGAAACAAAGATCCTGGCTTTCGGACTTTTCGGCCGTGGGCAGAGCGTATTTCCTGGCCATTGCCCGCACCTCCGGTTTTGTATAATGACCAACTGGATACAAGGTATGCCGCAACTTTTCCTGGGTCAGCGTGTAATGAAAATACGACTGGTCTTTAGCCCCATCTTTTCCGCGAAACACAGTCACAGCTCCTCCTTTTTTTCTGGCCAGGTGAATATAGTGGCCGGTGGCCAGATAGTCGGCACCCAAGGTGCGCGCCTTCCGCATCAGGACGGAAAACCGGATCAGACGATTGCAAGGAATGCAGGGATTAGGCGTATTGCCTTCACGAAGCTCGCGGATAAAATAATCCACGATGTGTTTCTTGAAATCTACCAGGGTGTTAAGCACATGGAACTCGATACCCAGCTTGTGCGCCACTCGGCGGGCGGCTTCGGCATCAGCCGTAGAGCAACAACGGTTTTCAGCCTCCGGGTCAATGGAATGATCAAACCAGGTACGCAAAAACACGCCCTGTACCCGGTATCCTTGTTTTTTGAGAAGCGCCGCGGCAACGGAAGAATCAACACCGCCCGACATCGCGACCACTACGGAAGCCCTGGCCATGATGTCTACTCGAAGCCTTCCTCTTTCAGGTGTTCGGCCAGCATGTACTCAAGCTTCTCGTGCGCTTGCTTGAAGTCGTAATCATCAGGCAAAAGCCCGTCACTCAGTTTATCCTGAAGCACTTCGTCGATCAGCTGCTCCCTGACCGCTTTGTCAAAGGAACCCTGAGTTTCCATTTTGGTAATAATTTCGTTAAAGACTTCGTCAAGCGAAAAATTAAGGTTTTCCATAAATTCGTTTAAGGAGTTATTGTAGTTCGATTTGAATGCCAGCGGGTAGAATGCGCGGCGTCATGCTTAAACATGGGCCAGTCTTCCTGAAGTGATTTTGTCTCCAAATTATACCAATTGACATTGCCCTGGCCGTCAGGACCGGCGAAAGCCGCGGTCAGCCACAATTGTCCATCTTGCAGCATGACAATCATCGGTGTGGTCATGTCCTGCGAATCAAACCACAAGGGCCAAAAATCATTGGCCAGAACCGTCCCATCTCCGTCAATGGCAGAGATCATCGAATCGTCCGACTGATACAGTCGCGTAGCTTGAATAATCTCTCCCTTGCCATCGCCATCAATGTCATTGACCGCCGCCAAGTGTGACATCCAAAGCCCTCCGGAAATCGTGGCCGGAAAACCTTCAACCACGCTGCCGTCAGCCGACCAGGCATATACCTCCGTACTGTCGTCGTAGGTTGAGAATGGAAAAATGATTTCTGGCCTGGCGTCGCCAGCGATGTCGCCCACGGTCAGAAAGTCGGCCGAATAGGATTGAAAACTCATTTCTTTCGGCCAGCCTTCCAGATATTCCCCAGCTCCGTTCCAAACGTGAAAATTCATGGCATTAAATTGGTCAGTGAGACCGATGGCGATAACCTCATCCCGTCCGTCGCCGTCTAAATCTGCCGCCACGGCATTAGCTCCCGTATTCAAATTGTGCTGATACACCCGGTCAAATCGTTGCGGCCAATCAGCCTGACCATCGCCATCTCCGTCAACCGCCGACCCGTCAAAATTCCAGGCCCAGACAGCGCCGCGTATTTGGCCTCCACGATACTCCGCGTCGTAGGCGATAATTTCGAGATCCTGGTCAGCGTCGATATTGCCCAGCGTCACCGAGAGAATATCGCCGCGAGGCTGTCCTGACTCTTTAACTGAAACGGTATCAGCTGGCTCCGGCAAAGGCCATGGATCAAGCACCTGACCTCCAGCGTTGTACACAAACACTGCCTGTTCATTCTGACCCGGCGCGATATGATGCGCCACGACAATTTCATCGACCCCGTCACCGTCAAAGTCGTGCACAACGGGGGTTTGAGCGTAATTCTGCGCGTCGATCGGCCAGCCGTCTTTTATCGTACCGTCATGCTCGTATACGAAAAAACGATACGAACCCGCCACGACTATTTCTGGCTCAGGATCAGTATCCAGATTGCCGACTGCCGGCGCGGTCACGACTCCGGCCAGCGCGTCGGTTGGCCAGCCGCTGACGAGACTGCCATCCGTATTCCACGCCGAGACAATTCCTTGAGAGTCGGCAATCAAGGTCTCGAGCTCCACGTCGCCATCAATATTTGCCGCGACAAGATGCGCATGCCTGTCTTCAAAGGGACCGTACTCGGCAGTGGCCGCCGGAACGACCTCATTTCCGCTTACTCCCATCGGCATCTTTTGGGCATTTCCTACGCTGAGGGTGTTGAAGTAAACGACATTATCGGTGCGCGTGGAAAAAAAGTATATTCCAAACACACCGCCCGCCGCAAACAGAAAAATCAGGAGAGTGCCGACGGCCTGACTCAAACGTGTTTTGGTTTCCGTTTCAGTCACCAGGGAGATTTGCGGCATGCTTCAGACGATTACTTTTTATGCTAAAAGTATATCAATTTGATCCCGTAGCGTCAAACCTCAAAACGACTATCCAAAAGTGTTTAGACGATTCCCAGGAGGCTGGCTACTCTTGGCTGATCAAAACCAATTATGACATCCTCGCCAATGACAATGACGGGCACTCCCAGCTGTCCGGTCTTGCGAACCATCTCTTCCGCTTTGGTCACGTCCGTTGAAACATCGTACTCGGTATACTCCACGTTTTTTTCTTGGAAAAAAGCCTTCGCTTGATGGCAAAAACCGCAGGTCGGCGTCGTATAGATGGTAACTTGAGGCATAGTGGTTGTAAATTAATAATACTTTCGTACTAAACTGATCAATGAACGTATTCGCGTGTCGCCTTTTCGCGCCGTATAGCAGACCTTCTGACCGCGACGAATACGCTCGACGAAGCCACCGCGCTCCAGTATCTTCAACTGCTGCGAAACAGCCGGCACGCTGACTGAGAATTTCCTGGCAATCTCACTGACACAGATATCAGAGTCGGTCAAAAGCACCCGGAATATGTTCAGCCTCATCTGGTCGCTTAAGGCATCAAATAAAACGGCCAGTCTTTTTTCGTCAATTTTTTCTGTTTTCATGTTTAATCATTTAAGCAAGTACTTAAAGTTTATCACAGGGTAATAATCCTGTCAAGTACTTTTTCGAGAATAAAAAATCCCCCGCTTCGGCAACGCCGGATTGGGGGATGAAAGTGCCGTCAACTCACCGTCACACTCTTGGCCAGATTCCGCGGCTGATCAACGTTGCACCCGCGCAACACGGCCATGTGGTAGGCGAAGAGCTGAAGAGGGATGACATAGAGAATCGGCAGCAGGTAGTAGGTCACCCTCGGAACATAGATAACCTCATCGACGATCTCGGCAATCCTGTCGTCACCTTGGCTGGCCACGGCGATGACAATTCCCTTCCGAGCCTTGATCTCTCTGATGTTGGCCACAATCTTCTCATAGTGATCATCGCCCTGAGGAACCAGTACCACGGTTGGGAACCGTTCGTCTATGAGGGCGATCGGACCGTGCTTCATCTCGGCCATGGGGTAGCCTTCGGCGTGGAGATAGGAGATCTCCTTGAGCTTGAGCGCTCCCTCCATCGCCACCGGGTAGAGTATTCCCCGCCCCAGAAAGTAGAAGCTCGGATAGCCTTGGTAGAATCGCTCGGCCAAGGATCTGATCAGATCCGACTGAGCAACTACGCCAGCCGCCAGTTTGGGTATTCGCCTCATTTCCTCCAGGTACCTTCCCATCCACGGCAGATCTTCCTGGCCTCTCAGTCTCCTGATGTAGAGACAGATGAGCTGGAAGAGAAGTACCTGGGAAGTGAAGGCCTTAGTTGACGCGACGCCGATTTCCGGCCCGGCATGCAGATGAACTCCTCCATCGGTCTCTCTCGAAACGGGAGATCCTACCACGTTGCAAAGACCGAAGACCCGGTGACCAAGAGCTTGCGCCCGCCGAATGGCTGAGAGAGTATCTGCCGTACCACCCGACTGGCTCGCCGCCCAGAACACCGTGTTTCGCGGGAAGACAAGATGCTGGCGATTGGCCAGTTCAGCGGCATTTCTCGCGACAGCCGGAACTCCGACAATCTCTTCGATGAGAATCTCTCCTACCATCGAAGCAAAGAGTGATGTACCTGCCGCCGGCAAGACACAGTATTGCATGTCCTGCAGCACGTCCCTATGATCCAGCAAGCCGCCAAGATGGACCCCGCCTTCAGGCAGAAGCCTTCCGCGCATCGAGTCAGTCAGGCTGGCCGGCTGCCGACAGATTTCCTTCAGCATGAAGTGTTCATAGCCGTCCTTTTCCGCTTCCTCGATGTCCCAGTCAATTTCCTCGATCTTGGCCGTCACCGGAACATTCCCGAAATCCACGATCACAGGATCGGCAGAAGCAGAGATCACACCCAGCTGATCTTCGCCAATGTCGATTATTTTCCGGGTATGTTCCATGAAGGAGGCCGGGTCTGACGCCACCCAATACTCTCCGTCGCCGACACCGATGCACAGCGGGCTTTCCCGTCTGGCAAAAATGACTCGATCCGGGTAGTCCCGGAAGATCACCGCCAGAGCAAAGTCGCCTTGCACCGTCTCTAGGGCGGTTCTCACCGCCTCCAGAGGATCGCCGTTCAGGAACTCGCCGATCAAATGCGCCAGCAGCTCCGAGTCAGTCTCGGATTGAAGCACGTGACCTCGATCCCGCAGCGCCCGACGGATGAGGTCCTCATTCTCGATGATCCCGTTGTGCACCACGGCCACATGACGGCGGCACGAGCGATGCGGATGCGCATTGGTCTCATTAGGATCACCGTGCGTGGCCCAGCGTGTGTGTCCGATAGCCGCTCCCGAAAGTCGGTTTTCGATTCCTTCCAGCCCTTCTTCCAGGTCAGCTATCTTCCCCTGACACTTCACAACCATAATCGGGTGAGAGCCATCACCCGTCCAGGCCACACCAGCCGAGTCATAACCGCGGTACTCTACTCTGCTCAACCCCCCAACCAGGAGGGTTGTGAGTTCAGCACCCCTACGCGGGCCTACATAGGCAACAATTCCACACACCTCTTCACCCTCCACTGATATGAGTTTCGATTGTCAATTTTCTACTGTCAGCGTCAATCGTACTTCTCAAACAATAATGCGTCAATTATCTATCAAATATTACTTCTTTATCTATTATATTTTAGCTAATATA
>JAUYLJ010000062.1 GCA_030699685.1 bacterium
CTTCAAGAATACCTACGCCCTGGAGGATAAGGAGATTGAGTTTATTGTGTCAAATAAGGCGCTAGCAAACTATGTTGAAAACGTCATTAGTGAATTACGGGCCTGGTATCTGGCGGAGAATCCAAAAGGTGAAGCAAAAGAGTATTATGACGATCGCCGAAACATTACCCACCTGGCAGTGAATTGGCTGGTCAATAAACTGCTCAAGTTTGTGTACGAAGCCAAACAGACCGTCAAGGATTTGAAAATCACCCCAGAAAATTTTGCTGAATTTATTAAGCTGATCTACCAGGACCGAATCAATTCAAAAAATGCCCAAGAGGTGTTGGCAGTTATGTTCCACACCGGACAGGATCCGTCGCAGATCATCGAAGAGAAGGATCTATGGCAGTTAGGTACCACGGAGGATATCGAGGCCTTCGCCGAAAAAGTGATCAATGAGAATCCGAAACAGGTGGAACAGTATAAGGGCGGGAAAATTGAAGTGATGAAGTTTCTTATCGGCCAAGTGATGAAGGAGACGCGTGGAAAAGCAAATCCCCAAATCGTCAACCAAGTCCTTATTCATAAATTAAAATAACAATGGGTGAAATGAAAAGAGAGGGGTTTGAAGAGGGACAATTTAGTGATGCCTTCTCAGACCCGGAGGAAAAACTGACGCCAGAAGAACTAAAGTCGGCGGGGGAACGCCTGCGTAAAAAAAGGGAAGAAAAGCGCGGTCGCAAGCTTGAAGACGGCAGTTATGAAATCGATCCTGAGGCCTCACTGGAAGATTGGGAAAAGGAGCACGGCAAAACAAAAGAATAGTAGAGGACAGAGTTCCTCTACTTGCGGTTTTGAAGCAATTTGACACCCCGTCAGGGCGGTGTTAAGCTCCTGTTGGATATGAAAAAGTATTCGAAAACACGCGAAATAGAAGCTCGGAAACGGTAACACAATCCCCGGAGACGGGGATGTTTTTTTAGGCGCCCTTTCAGAATCTAGAGAAAGGCTCGGATCATGAACCAGGAACACGTGCTGTATGAGGATTTTCCCCACGTACTGCGTTCACAGCAGTTTAGCCGCGAAGCGTTGCTGGGATTGTTCAGTCTGGCCGATTCGTTCCAGCAACCTGATCGAATGCGCATTTTGGACGGGGAAATGCGAGGAATCAACGCGGCCATCGTTTTCCACCAGCAGTCTCTGTTTACCCTGGAGAGTTTCCGGTCTGCTCTTCTCAGGTCCGGTGCCTCAGTGCGCGACTATCCTGAGGCGAGGTGGTCCTCAGTGGTATCAAGCAGCGGCTTCTATGACTTGCTCATCTTCCTCGAAACGCTGGGCTACAACCTTTTCATCGTCCGTTGGGACCGGGAAGGCAGTGTCCAGGAGTTGGCCGATGAGCTGCGTCAGCGGCGCAATTGGAAACACCCTATCATCAACGCCGGAGACGGCGAAGGGCAGCACCCCACGCGCGGAATCAACGAAGTCTACACCCTGTGGAACAGCGGGAAGGTGAAAAACGGAATGACGGTGGGAGTGATGGGCGATTTAGCCAGGGACAGAATCGCGCACTCATTCGTCTATCTGATGGTGCAGCTTGGGTGCGTGAAGAAATTCTACTTCGTGTCGCCGGAGAGTTGCCGGATGAAAGCTGGAATCCTGCGTCACCTCAGGGAGCATGAAGTGGAATTCGAGGAGCACTTCGACGGCGCTCTGGGCGAATTCGTGGACGAATTGGACGTGATCAGGATTTCGTACCCGGATCTGAGCCAGCCGGCATCGGACATTAACCGCCGCCAGCGGGAGCATCAGTTCAGATCATTCGTATTTGACAAGGCACTGGCGGAGCGATTGCCGGAACATGGTGCCATTCTTCACCCCTTGCCGCGCGATTTCGAACTTCCTCATGAACTGGATGACGATGACAGGGCGCTCTATCACCAGTCGATGAGAAACTTTCCCTGGTTGATCACTGCGATCTTGAAGCTCATTCACGAACACAGTCTGTCACGCTAAGAGCGCTTACGCGCTCTTTTTTATTTAAGAAACCGTGTGATGAGCTTTTCCGCTTGTCCCGCCGTCTTGACCCAGTGGATGGACCGGTCGCGCTTAAACCATGATATTTGGCGTTTGGCGTAGTTTCGCGTAGCCTGCTGGATCAGTTCAACCGCTCGCTCCAGGCTGATTTCCCCTTTCAGGTATTGACCAATTTCTTTATAGCCAATAGAGGAAAGCGCGGGAAGATTGGCCGGATATTTCTTAAGCAGGTTTTTGGTCTCTTTCACTAGCCCCTGTTTCATCATTGCCAAAACGCGGGCGTTTATCCGTTTGTACAATTCCTCACGTTCCATCATCACCCCAAGCTTCATCACGAGATAGGGGGCGAATTTCCTGCCGCCGGAGGGAATTTCGCGCCCCGTCGCTTCGATAATCTCCAGTGCCCGGATCAGGCGCCGCGGATTGTTCGCGTCTATGCGCGAAAAGGTTTTTGGAGCCTTGCGCTTCAACATGTCGGCCAGTTCCTTGACTGTCTTCGTTTCCAATTGCCGACGCAAGATCGGATTGGGCGCGACGGCCGGGATCTCTAAGCCGTCAGTGACAGCGGATATGTACAGGCCGGTTCCTCCCACGAGGAAAGGCGCCATGCCGGTATTGTGCAATTTTTGAATAACTGTCCGGGCGTCTTTCTGGTAGAGTGAGACGGAATACTCTTCATCCGGTTTGATGATGTCAATAAGATAATGCGGCACTTTTTTCCGCTCAATAAGAGTGGGCTTAGCCGTGCCGATATTCATCCCCCGGTATATTTGCCGAGAATCCGCGGAAACTATCGCCCCATAAAATTTCCTGGCCAGCCGCAATGCCAAATCAGACTTGCCCGAGGCAGTCGAACCAAGAATGACGATAAGAGGCTTCGTGTTCATAAAATTATCGTATCAGTTCGCCAGAAAGGCTCCAAGGGCTGACTTCAGTGACTGTGACGCGTCCGAATTGTCCGGCCAGCTTCACGGAAGAGGGGACGCGGATGTTTTTAAATCCTTTGGTTTTACCGAAGGAAAACCCTTTTTTGTCCTTTTCAAACAGCACTTCTTGCTCCCAGCCGAGCAGACGGCGGTTATTTTCGTAGGCTCCGTGTTTCAGCACCTCGTTCAGCACTTCGTCCCGGCGTTTCTTCTCATGGGCTGGGACATTGTCTTTCCAATCCGAGGCGATGGTGCCGGGTCTGACGGAATACTGAGCGATAAACGCCATGTCATATTTCACATCACGGACTAAGTCAACGGTTTTTTCGAAATCCGCTTTGGTTTCTCCCGCAAATCCGACAATGATATCGGTGGAGATGACGGAGTCGGGGATATGCTGGCGAACTTTTCTTAGGCGTTCGAGGTAGTGTTCGATTGTGTATAGCCGATTCATCTTTTTCAGAACCGAGTCGCTGCCAGCCTGGATGGGCAGGTGAATATACGGAGTCAATTTATCATACTTGGACACGGTTTTGATTAACTCGTCAGACATGTCGTAGGGGTGACTGGTGATAAATCGTACCCAGAAGTCGCCTGGCAAGACTGCTATTCTTTTTAACAAACCCGGAAAATTAGTCGGACTTTTGACCCTTCGTTTTTGGACGGCCAGTTCGCCTTTGGCGTCAGGTTTGTAAATAAGCACCTTGCCTTTTGGAAGGTTGAGTGAAACACCCTCAAAGTCCCAGCCGTAGGAATTGACGTTTTGGCCGAGCAGGGTAATTTCCTTGCAGCCTTTTTTTACCAGCTTGGCAATTTCTTCGACTACTTCATCCGGTTCACGTGATATTTCGCGACCGCGGGTGAAGGGGACCGCGCAATAGGTGCAGAATTTATTACAGCCCGTTGAAATCGGGACATAGGCTTGAAAGCCGGAATTGTAGCGAGGCAGGACTTCAAAATATTCGTCCAAAGGCGCCGGTTCATTTTTAACAATGTCATCGGAGCGATCTTCCAGCATTCGCGGCAGCTTCTTCAAATCTTTCATCGGAAAAATCAGATCAAAAATCGGCCGCATCTTTTTCCGATCGTGCTCCAACACGCAGCCCGTCAACACTGTTACCAAGCCGTGCTGTTTTCTCCACTCTGCCCATTTCACCGCCCGGCCATAAATCCGATCAACTGCCGCCTGGCGTACGGCACAGGCAATGACGAGAATCAGGTCGGCCTGGCTTTCTGCCTTGGTTTGGCGGTAGCCGAGATTGTCGAGAACGGTGGCCACCCGCTCGGAGTCCGATGTGTTCATCTGGCAACCGAATACCTGAAGAAAGTATTTCATATACGCCGCAGTATATACCAAAAATCCCTCACGTTCAAGACATGATGGATCGACACTATTCCGCTTACGAATCGGGTTTTTCGGTCAGGATGTTTCGTCTCCGACCGAAGCGTGATGATCTTTCTTGGATTCACTTCCAACCCCTTCCTCATCGCCCACGATTCTTGACGCGCCAGCGTGAGGCTCAGGACTAGTCTCAGGACGGTTCTTGCTAAACACATCTCTCATTTCATCCACAAGGGGTTTCAACTCTTCGGGTGACAAGTCTCGTTTTATGCTGGGATCCCTATGGAACAAATGATATTCCGGTAAAGTGGATTTGTCACCCTCTATCCGTGGCATGAGATGAAAATGAAAATGTTCGACCATCTGGCCTGCATACTGGCCTTCGTTAAAACCGTAATTGATTCCTATTGGTTTGAGGTATGTTGTAAGGATTTGAGAAACTGACTGAACGGAAGTAATAAGGGAAATAAGCTCGTCCTTGGTAAGTTCACGGATAGTGGCCACATGTCGTTTAGGAACAATGACGCACTGGCCTCTATTTGCCGGTCGAATATTCTGAAGTACGCGAATATTTTCATTTTCAGTCAGTAGTTGGGATTCGACAACTCGTGGGTCACAAAATGGACAGTTCATTGAGTTTGGTTTTGGAGAGCGAGTAAAGTGTCGTGCTGCGTTTGGGTATCATGATCGTACACACGCTGTTAGCTGATGTTTAAAACTCGTTAGTTGTTGACCTCTTGAGACTGTTCAAGAGAAAATGCAGGAGTATCTACCGTTATATACTCCAACGTTCCCTCCACAGCAAATGGGTTCTTTTTAGGGACAAAAATAACATCTCCAACGCCAACCTGAAATGTTTCACTCCCAGCATAGACTATGCCTTTGCCTTTTGTGACATACATTACAAAGGTACATTCATTTTCAACGACAAAGCTATTCTTGCCTTTTGGGTGACGACCGTTCACAATCATTTTCCCAATATCAAGCGCTTTTGTTGGCGTTGGATACTTATAAATGATTTTTGTCCCGAGATCAATCTTGTCTGTTGCTAAGAACGAATATTTTGTTGGTTTCATAAAGTTTTAAATTTCAGCTAACGTTTGCGTCTCATGCGCCGTCCCGACGTAGCGAAGAGCAGTCGGGATGGTGGATAGACGCTGTTATATGCTGTTTTGATGTTTGCCCTCCTACCCTCTATTTTCAAAATGGAAAAGCTCTTCCAATTGACCAACCTTCTCTAGGCTCGCCATTCTCTTTTCTCTATGTTCAGGATCAATTGTAAAGGCACTCTTCTTAAAAGCAGCTTGGGCTGTCTCCATATCTTCCGCTTCAACGAAATAATACACATAGTCACCCTCCTCAGAGAGAAAGCATGATTCAGAAACAACAGTTTCATTTTTTAGCGTTTCAAGTACTTCATCTTTTCTCGGTTGTAACTCTTTGTACCAGTCTAGCCACAGCTGCTTTTGTCC
Organism: bacterium; assembly: GCA_030699685.1. GTDB lineage: Bacteria > Patescibacteriota > Patescibacteriia > JAHIZJ01 > JAHIZJ01 > JAUYLJ01. The sequence continues at coordinate 5,757 of JAUYLJ010000062.1, forward strand.
TTCTTTAATTTTGAATTTTACGAGTTTTACTTGGGTCATAAAAAGAGTGATAAAAATCAGTAATGTCACACAACGTTCACGAGTATACGATTGTGCGGAGCATATCGTATACTCGTTGTTAAGTGATGTATTCCTTTCCCTTGTGGTGCAAATATTTTTT
>JAUYLJ010000063.1 GCA_030699685.1 bacterium
TAATCTAGAATCGTCCGGGAATCCATTTGCGAGGCGACGCTGAAGGCAATGCGGGTGGTGATGTTGGCCTTGATCAGGCCGGTAATGACATCGACGGATGGGCGTTGAGTTGAAACCACGAGGTGAATGCCGACTGCGCGAGCCATCTGGGCCAGTCGAATAATCATTGCCTCGACTTCTTGGGCGGCCTGAGACATAAGATCAGCGAGTTCGTCGATGATTACGACGATGTAGGGCAGCTTGTTTACCAAAACACTGCCGTTGTACAGCGTGATATTTTTCTTGTTGTGCTCGGAGAGCAGCTGGTATCGCCGGTCCATCTCGGCAATACACCAGCGTAGCGCATTGACTATCTTAGCCACTTCAGTGATTACCGGCGTCATCAGATGAGGAATGCCCGAGTAAGAAGTCAGCTCAACCTTCTTCGGATCGACCAAAATAAACCGAAGCATATCGGGAGAGTTTTGGTACAGCATGCTTATAATGAGATTGTGGATGCCTACGCTTTTTCCTGATCCGGTCGCACCGGCGATAAGCAGGTGCGGCATGGATTCCAAGTTTGCCAATACGACATTTCCCGCCACGTCCCTGCCTAAACCAACAGTAAGATTCCCGGTTCGTTTCTTGAATTCCGGGCTCTCCAGTATGCCTCGCAGCCCGACTGGAGCAATCTTGTGATTCGGCACCTCCACGCCGACAAGCGATTTCCCTGGAATAGGCGCCTCGATGCGAATTGGATGAGCGGCGAGAGCTAGAGCCAGATCATTGCCTAATCCGGTAATTTGAGAAAGCTTTACCCCTTCGGCCGGCCGGAAGGTATATTGCGTAACTGTGGGTCCAACGCGAACATCACCCATTTCAACGTGAACGCCAAAATTCCCCAAGGTCTTTCGTATTTTTTCCGTGTTGCCTCCGATATCGCCACTGGTAGGCTGGGCCATCTTTTTCTCCAGAAGGTCAAGAGGGATGTCAATTTTTTTATGCCGGCGGGCCGGAGCGTTGTCCTTGGCCGCTGGTTCAGCATCCCCATGTTCCGAGTCAGCAACGGGGTTGTGCTTGAAGACTTCCTTCTCTTCATCGTCTGATTCCTCTTCATCGGGCTCCATTACCTCCTCCTCGGCCTCGATTTCACCTTCAGTATCATCTGTTTCTCTTTTGAACCAGCGCAATCCGTTACGAAGTTTTTCGGCCATTTGACCAAGCGCCCCTCGATGTTCAGCCAGACGCTCGAGCGATGTGTTGAACAAAATGAGTATGGCGATACAAAAAAGTGCTACCACGAGGACTAATGCCGCCCAAAATCCCATAATCCGTTGAAATGGATAGCTAAAAATGAAGCCGAGGTAGCCCCCGCCACGGCCAGCACTGATGCTGCTGATCGCCTCGTCAAAAGGAATGAAGATGTGGAAAAGCGCGGTGATTGAAACTACAGACAGTCCGAACCCGACATAGGTGGTGATGGACAGTGGTTTCTCGACGGCCCGCAACAGAAGATAGCCCCACCACAAAAAAATAACCGGGATGACGTAGGCGGCCCAGCCAAAAGTTTGTCTGAGAATGGTTTCGATAAACTGGCCGACGGAACCGGCGAGATTAAAAAGTGAGAAGACGGACAGTATTCCTAGCGCGAACAAAAGTATCACTCCAATACCGCGCCGGGTTTCTGGAGTGAGGGCTGGACCAGCGTAGTTTTCAGCCTCCTCGTCTTTCTTGTTTTCGCGTAGCCTCTTGATCGCTTTTCGTGCCATAGTGGCTGTCATTGTAGCACGAAAAAAGGCCTGAGAGCAAGGCAATAACAGCCAATTTCACATACAAAACACCCCTCAGAGAGGGGTGCTCGTATGTATAAAATTACGCTGTTACTTTTGATGCCCGGGGAAGCCGGTACCGGCGGGAATCAGTTTGCCGATAATCACGTTTTCCTTTAGTCCTCGCAGCCGATCCACTTTTCCGGAGATGGCGGCATCAATGAGAACGCGCGCGGTTTCTTGAAAGGAGGCGGCAGAAAGGAAGCTGTCGGTGGAAAGCGAAGATTTCGTGATTCCCAGAAGCAGATGATCGCCGATAGCCGGTTTTTCTCCTGATTTCAGCAGGTTGTTGATTTCCGTCAGTTCACTGGCCGTGATGACTTCTCCCGCGAGTAAATCCGTATCGCCAGGCTCTTTGACGTAGATGCGCGAGAACATCTGCCGAACAATTATTTCAACGTGTTTCTCGTTTAATTTCTGACCCTGCGAAGAGTAGATATATCCAATTTCCTTGATAATATAGTACTGGGTAGCCTCTTTGCCCTTGAGTCTGAACAGCTGATGCAAGTCACGGTTGCCTTCACAGAGCTGATCGCCTTTTTTCACCAGGTCATTATCTTTGACCCAGAGGCTATACCCGACCGGTACGGGATACTCGCGGACTTTCTCACTAGCGTCGGTGATAAGGATTTTATCGTCCTCAATACTGACCGTGCCGATGGATTTGGATTTTACCGTTTCTCCGCCTTGTGACCAGAGGGCGCGGCCTTTTTTGACAGTTTCATTATTTTCCACTTTGATGGCAAAATCACCTCCGCGCTCGCTCATAGCCGGCAAATCATATGCCTCGCTCAAAGGTTCGTCGGAAGTCAGTGAGATGATAAACTGCTTACCCTGTCGCGTGATGGAGACCTGCCCATCAGCTTCTGCCAGAACGGCCGGTTTCTTGATAGGGCGAGCTTCAAACAACTCTTCCACGCGAGGGAGACCCTGAGTAATATCAAGACCAGCCACGCCACCGGTGTGGAAGGTGCGCATCGTTAGCTGGGTGCCTGGTTCACCGATGCTTTGGGCGGCGATTATCCCAACGGCAGTGCCGATTTCAACCGGTTTTTTGTAAGCCAGGTCATAGCCATAGCATTTCTGACAGATTCCCCGGATAGTTTTGCAGGTCAGAATGGAGCGAATATGAATTTCCTCCACATTAAGTTTCCCGAGTTTCTCTGATACTTCACGATCAATCAATGTGCCTTTTTTAGCAACAACCTTTCCGGTTTTTGGATGCTTGATATCAGAGAGAAGATAGCGGCCCAGCACGCGCTCATGAAGAGCGTCGCCAATTTCTTCCGATTCTTTGTTAGTCAGAATGATGCCCGTCGTGTCTTTACAGTCCGGACTGCTGACAACCAAGTCTTGAGCCACGTCGATCAGGCGCCGCGTCAGGTAACCGGCGTTGGCGGTCCGAAGTGCCGTGTCAGAAAGACCTTTTCGGGCTCCGTGAGTGGAGATAAAGTATTCCAGCACGTCAAAACCTTCTTTAAAACTGCCTTTGACCGGCAATTCGATAATTTCACCGGCGGGATTAGTCACCAGGCCTTTCATGCCCATCATTTGCGTTACCTGCGCCCAAGATCCTCGAGAGCCTGACTCAATCATGGCGTAGACCGGTCCAGCCGGATCTAGGGCTTTTCGGCAAGCCTGGGTAATCTTTTCTTTGGCTTTTTCCCACACGCTGATCACTTTTGCGTGGCGTTCTTCATCGGTTAAAAGACCTTCTTGGTAATGCCGTTCAATTTCTTCAACAGTGTGCTCCGCTTCGGTGATAATTTCGTATTTGTTTTCCGGCACTGGCAAATCTTCCATTCCCCAACTGATGCCCGAGTGAGTGACATACTTGAAGCTGGCGGCCATCAGCTGATCAAGGAAAAGTACCGTCGCTTCCGTGCCGTGCTCGTTTAATATATTACTGGTGAGGACTCTGAGCGCCTTCTTGTCCATCACGATATTTTGGTAGGGCGTTCCTACAGGCAGCAAGCGGTTGAAAAGCAAACGCCCGGCACTGGTCATGATAATTACTTTGTTCAGGCGGACGCGGATCGGCTGTTGAAGCTTGATATGACGCAGGTGATAGGCCAGTATCGTCTCTTCCTCGGAGCTGAAGATTTTCAGCGTCTTCTCGTCGACCGTATCCTCACTTACGATATTCGTCAGATAAAAGCAGCCCAAGACGATATCCTGGTTTGGCATGGTGACTGGTTCCCCGGTCGCCGGTTTGAGAAGGTTTTTGACGGAGTGCATTAGTTCAGCCGCCTCCCATTTTGCCCGCTCGGTCAGAGGGACGTGGACAGCCATCTGGTCACCGTCAAAGTCCGCGTTGAAAGCCGGACAGACCAGGGGATGTATTTGAATAGCTTTTCCTTCAATCAGAATAGGCTGGAAAGCTTGGATGCCCAAGCGGTGGAGGGTGGGGGCGCGATTTAGTAAAACATGCGACTTGATGGTAATTTCTTCCAGAATATCCCAGACTTCGGATCGATTTGATTCGATGAAGCGGCTGGCGGAGCGTACGTTGTGGACCAATTCTCGCTTGATAAGCTGGCTAATAACGAAAGGCTTAAACAGCTCAAGAGCCATTTTCTTCGGCAAGCCGCATTGGCCGAGCTTCAAGCGGGGGCCGACGACGATAACGGATCGTCCTGAATAATCGACGCGTTTCCCCAAAAGATTCTGCCGGAAGCGACCTTGCTTGCCTTTTAATATATCAGCGATTGATTTCAGCATACGCTTCTGTCCGGTGGAAGCGGTCACCGTCTTACCATGCCGGGCGCTGTTGTCGATAAGGGCGTCGACGGCTTCTTGCAGCATGCGTTTTTCATTGCGACAAATAACCTCGGGCGCGTTCAGCTCGATCAATCTTTTCAGACGGTTATTGCGGTTGATTACTCGGCGGTACAAATCGTTTAAATCCGACGCGGCGAAACGGCCACCGTCCAATTGCACCATCGGCCGTAAATCCGGGGGGATAACAGGCAGAACGGTGATTACCATCCATTCAGGACGGATGGAGTTTTGCTTCAGGTTGCTTAAAAGCTTCAGTCGACGAACGATTTTGCGCTTGCGGTTGAACGAGGCTTTGACGGCTTCGGTTTCCAGCGCTTTCTTCATGGCCTCGAAGTCAACTTCCGACAGAAGCTGATGGATGGCTTCAGCGCCGATGCCAGCTTCGAATACGTGGCCGTATTTCAAGGACAGATCCTGGTACACGCTTTCTGAAAGAATCTGGTATTTTTTGAGGGCGCGCAGCTCTTTTCGAGCAATTTCCACCATTTCTTCCAGCTCTTTGAGCTTTTCCTCTTTCAGTTTTGAGTTGGCGGTCAGTTCTTCCTGCAGAGCTTTGTCGTTGGCTTGATCGCCGGCATAGCGCTGGCGTATCTCGTTTGAATTCGTGTTGAAAGTGTTCTCGATCTGTTTTTTCTTTGACTGGGCTTCATGATCGATTTGCTTCAGGCTTTCCTGTCGAAGTTCTTCGTCGACGTTGGTAATGATAAAATTGGCAAAGTAAATGACTTTTTCCAATTCCTGCGTGGAGAGGTCAAGCACTAGGCCGATTTTCGAAGGAACGCCCCGGAGAAACCAGATATGAGAGACGGGCGCGGCCAAATCAATGTGCCCCATCCGTTCACGGCGAACGATGCTGCGGGTGACTTCCACGCCGCATTTGTCGCAGACAATGCCCTTATAGCGTACACGCTTGTACTTGCCGCAGTAACATTCCCAGTCTTTCGAAGGGCCAAAAATTTCTTCAGCAAATAAACCGTCTTTTTCCGGCTTTTGCGTCCGATAGTTGATTGTTTCGGGCTTGGTGACTTGACCGTATGACCACTCATGAATTTCTTCAGGCGAAGCCAATCTTAGCCGGATGGCGGAGAAGTCAAGATTTGAAATGATTGTTTCTTCGTTCGGAGACATGAAAGAAGTGATTACCAATTACATATTACGATCTCGCGATCTGCTTATTCCTCTTTCGTTTTCGGGCTTGGTTTTGTCTCTTCGCCTCTGGAGGTTTTTTTTGCTGACATGTCGTCGCGGTCTTTGTCTTCTTCAGTGAGACTCTTTGCCTCAACCGGCTTCATGTTTTTATCTAGAAGCTCCATGTCCAGAGAGAGTCCTTTGAGTTCGCGAACAAGTACATTAAAGGATTCAGGAATATTGATCTTTTTAATAGGCTCGCCTTTGATAATGGCTTCATAGGCCTTTGATCGGCCGGGAACGTCATCTGATTTGATGGTCAGCATTTCCTGCAAGGTAGCGGCAGCGCCATACGCTTCTAAGGCCCAGACTTCCATTTCACCGAAGCGCTGGCCGCCGAATTGCGCTTTTCCGCCGAGCGGCTGCTGAGTGACGAGAGAGTAGGGACCGATTGAGCGCTGGTGAATCTTGTCTTCCACCAAGTGATTAAGCTTCATCATATAGATATACCCAACCGTTACCGGTCGGTCAAAAGGTTCGCCCGTCCGGCCGTCGATGAGATTGACTTTGCCGTTCTCGGGGAGACCGGCTTTCTTCAGTTCCCCGCGAATCTGTTCGGCGGAAATGCCGTTAAGCACGGGTGTGGCCACTTTATACCCTAGTTTCTTGGCGGCAAAACCGATATGTGTTTCCAAAATTTGTCCCAAATTCATGCGGGAGACGACGCCCAAAGGATTGAGAATGATATCAACCGGCGTGCCATCCTCAAGAAAGGGAAGATCTTCCCGGGGAACGACTCGAGAAATGACGCCTTTGTTCCCATGCCGTCCGGCCATCTTGTCACCGACTTGTACTTTTCTCAGCTGAGCCACCGATACCTGAATTGATTTGATGACGCCAGCTGGCAATTTATCGCCGCTTTCTTTTGAAAAAATCTTTATATCCACGACTTTCCCGTGTTCGCCGTGTTCCAGATAGAGCGAGCTGTCCTTCACGTCCTTGGCTTTCTCTCCGAAAATCGCCCGAAGTAGCTTTTCTTCTGCTGATAATTCCGTCTCGCCTTTCGGGGTAATCTTCCCCACGAGAATGTCGCCTGAGGAAACTTCAGCGCCGATGCGAACAACCCCTTCTTCGTCCAGATCTTTGAGTTTTTCTTCACTGACGTTCGGGATATCTCGGGTGACGACTTCCGGACCAAGTTTTGTGTCGCGCACGTCTACCGTATAGTCTTCGATATGGATTGAAGAAAGGCCGTCTCCCTGAACCAGTCTCTCGGAAATCAAGATGGCGTCTTCATAGTTGCCGCCTTCCCAGGAGACGAAAGCGGCCAGAATATTTTGTCCGAGGGCGAGCTCGCCTTGTTCAGTTGAAGCGCCGTCAGCAATGACGTCGCCTTTTTGCACTTTCTGGTTTTTATCAACAATGGCCCGCTGGTTCATGCAGGTCGCGGCATTGGAGCGGACGAAATTACCCAGAGGATACGTGTGCACTTCACCTTTGGGATCGGTCACCTGAATTTCTGAAGCCTGAACCTTAGTGATTACGCCATCGCTTTGGCTGATGATGACGTGGCCGGAGTCGCGCGCGGCGCGAGCCTCGATGCCGGTGCCGACGATGGGCGACTGAGGCCGGATGCAGGAAACGGCCTGACGTTGCATATTGGTTCCCATCAGAGCGCGCGCGGCGTCGTCATGCTCGACAAAGGGGATCATGGACGTGGCCACGCTGACAATCTGCTTGGGAGAAATGGCCATGTAATCAATTTCTTCTCTGGCGGCAATTGTCGGCTCTCCCTGCTTGCGCGCTTCGGCCCGGTCAAAAGCAAAGTAGTTTTCTTGATCGAGAGGGGTGGTAGCGGCGGTGGTAACGATCAATTCATCTTCAAACGCGTTTAAAAAGACGATTTCGTCCGTTACTTTTGGCACAATCGGGATCATTTCCTGATTCAAATCCGCCAGCTGTTTGGCTTGCTCGGCGGTAATTTTCTCTCCTTTGGCCACGATCTCTTTTCCGCTGGCATCACTAATGGTTTCGCGGACCCGCAGCCCTTCAGTTTTGTCCGTTTTATTCGGCACTTCACGCAGTACTTTTCGGTACGGAGTTTCAATAAACCCGAAATCATTCACCTGAGCAAAAGTGGTCAGGTGGCCGACCAGGCCGATGTTCGGTCCCTCGGGCGTGGCGATGGGACAGATGCGGCCGTAGTGAGTACGGTGCACGTCACGGACGTCAAAACCCGCTCGTTCGCGTGAAAGACCGCCCGGACCCATGGCGGAGAGCCGTCGTTTGTGTTCCAGCTCGGCCAGGGGATTGGTCTGATCCATGAACTGAGACAGCTGGGATGACATGAAAAACTCTTTTACCGATCCCATGACAGGCCGGGCATTGATCAATTGACTCGGAGTCAATGTGTGGATGTCCATAGTGCTCATCCGGTCCCGAATGATGCGTTCCATGCGGGCAAGCCCGACGCGGAATTTATTCTGAACCAGTTCACCGATGGCGCGAACGCGGCGGTTGCCTAAGTGATCAATATCGTCGGCCTCTCGTTGAGTATTGTTAAGGTTGATAATCTCCTTAATAATGGCGATCAGGTCTTCTCGGCGTAAAATTCTCGTCTCTTTGGTGTTATCCAGGTTGAATCCAAAGCGCTGGTTCAGTTTATAGCGGCCGACGCGTCCGAAATCATAGCGGTCAAAGGAGAAAAACATCTTATGAATCAGGTCACGAGCGTTATCAACCGTGGCCAAGTCGCCGGGACGGATTCTTTTGTACACTTCACGCAAACCTTCCGCCTCGGAACGCGCGATATCCTTCTCGATGGTTGTGTCCACGTACCGAATATCCGGATTGCTGTCGGTATCTTTGAATAATTCGCGGATTTCCTCGTCGCTGCCGTACCCGAAAGACCGTAAAAGGCTGGTAATTGGCACTTTTCTCTTGCGATCGATTTTGACGATGATCACGTTGTTGTAATCGGTTTCAAGCTCCAACCAGGCTCCGCGGTTCGGGATAATCTTGGCGCCATAGTAGCGCCGGCCTTTGTACATCTCTGAAGTAAAAAACACACCCGCCGAGCGGATGAGCTGAGACACAACGACGCGTTCAATGCCGTTGACAATAAAAGTGCCGCGGTCGGTCATCAGCGGAAAATCGCCCAAATAGACTTCTTGTTCCTTAATTTCGCCGGTTTTCTTGTTTACCAGCTTGCAGTTAACGCGCAGGGCCGCCTCAAATGTGAGGTTTTTTGACTTGGAGGTTTGCTCGTCAAAACGCGGCTCATCGAGGTAATAATCTTCAAACGATAACTCAAGATTCCGGCCCATGTGTTCCTGGACCGGTGAAATCTCATCAAAAAGCTCCTGAAGACCCTCTTGAAAAAACCAGTCGTAGGATTTTTTCTGGATCTCAATGAGATTGGGGAGAGGCAGAACCTCACGGAGCGGGTTAAAGTATTTCCGCTCTGAGAGCAGATTATCGGGTTTTGACATAAAAAATGTACCCCTGCCTCATCGTGCACCTAGTCACGGAGAGCAATACGGGGTTGGAACTTTAGCGAAAGTTCTTAACAATACCCACTAAGGGGCCAAATACACATACGATGATAATACCACTATTTAGTGACGTGTCAAGAAAACCGGTAATAACGCTTTATTGTAGGTAAAATAGACTAAGATTAGTAGGAAAATAAAAATCCCTGAAAAAACAGGGTTTCCAAAGTCACTCTATGGACATCTTATCCACAGAGTTGTTCACTATTAATGTGTATTACTTTTTCGACGATGCTTATGACGATGGAGAATCACCCACGTAACAACGGCATTCTTGGCACCAATTCGCCGTACTCTGTGTTTGCCAATACGCATTTGAGGGGTTTCTATAGGCATGTTGGGCTGAGCCTGTCTCAGGATCGATACATTCGGCAGAAGCTTTTTCAAAACCAAAGGCTTGGCAGGCGTGTTGGCACTGCAAACCGTCAACTGAATTGTCGAGCTGGTAAGTTGTTCCGCCAATGTTGAGGCTGATAGCTCGCAATGTAACGCTATTTTTCACGCTGTTGTCTCCCACCACGCAGTTATTACGGTCAAGGATAGCCGTGGTGGTATGCCCTACATCTGTATACACGGTTACATGTTGCGAGGGACATTGAGCTCCCCAGAACGTATCACCCTCCCAGGTAATCTCACCGGTGATATTCACCGGACCATCAAAGTAGCCGGCCCATTTGTTCACGCCCCCATCACCGTCCGAACCGTAGATACCAGCACAGACTCCACTGGCGCAGGTCATCCCGTTTACCAGCTCGCCATAGACGCCGCTACCGCGGACACCGGTTCCAGCTTTGTAGCCGGCAATGGCGTTGAAATTAGTGGTTGAGTTATTCCGCCCCTCAATCGTGTTATCAATGCCGAACTCAGTGCCCGAGTCCGCCACTTGAAGTAACGCGTGTCCGATCGAAGCGTCGTCGGTATCCGAAATTACTATACCGCCATGACGATCAACGTAGGCTCTTTGAACCCCGTCGGTCAGGAAAAAGATCGGCGCTTCAGTAATATTGTTGATATAGAAGTTGCCAGATGACTGGTAGAGCCTCGCGGAAGAGTCACCAATGAAGGTATTGCCAGATACTACCGAATCGCCTACGACGTGAAGACGGCTTGTTGGATTGGCGATGCCGATGCCCACGTCGCCACCTTTTTCAATCACCAGAGCATCAGCGTTGGTGTGGGTGTCGAAGCTGAAGACTGGATCGTCGAAATCAATTTGCAATGTCTGAACCTGCGATCCGGAGTGCACGGCAATTTTCAGATCATTGCTGCTATTAGCGTATTCGAAACCTGCCCATTCACCGGTGTCAAAAATTTGAAAATCTTCAGTGGCGGCGGCGGCGTTGATACCGAGCCTCCCGCCGGATTCATAGAGAATAGAATCACCTAGGGTAGTCAAATCGGTGAATTTTGCTATGCGGTTGACACTGCCGGAACCGTCAATACCGCCTCCGCCGCCTCCGCCCACGTCATCGGCGCAAAGTAGATTGCCGGATGCGTTGGCCGTGACTTTGCCGCCGTTGACCTGCCCGGTACAGTTCAGCCCGGTCACTGTCAAGTTGCCTTCCAGCCGGGTATCGCCCGAAACGCGTAATCTTTCAGGTCCGGGTGTTGTCGCTATACCCACATTTCCGGCCAGCGCGGAATCTCCTTGAACGTGCAGCGGGTAGGCCGGATTACCATTATTGATACCGACATTTCCGTCTTGATCGATAGTTAAACGTTCGAAGATATTCCCAGAGTCATTGGCAGTCCAAAATTCAAATTCTCCCGCTCGGGTAGCAGATCCGCTGGGACGGTTGACAAGGAGATAGGCAACTTCGCGATAGGTGCCGCCATCATTGTGATAAAAATCCATTTCAGTATAGGTACCGCCGGCCGGAATATTTTCTCCGACCGCTTCAATCACCGCCGTGCCGTTACCCGTAGCTTCCACGGTGAGAACGCTATCTCCCGACCCCCAGCCGCCGATATTCGGTGCCAGCGTGCCGATTCCCAGCGTTCCATTGGTAACAACAGTCTTTCCCGAAAAGTACCCGGCGTATCCAGCGGCATTGTTCTGCTGACCGTAGATGGCAGAATTCACTGAATTATTGATGACTGACAATGAAGTGGAATCACCGGCGCCGGACCAACCGATGCGCACTTTGGTCGCGGCGGGTGATTGGGGGTTGATGTTGCTGCCCTCAGTGCCTTCCCAGAGGCTGTCGCCACCGCCACCTCCATCGCTTCCGCAAGACAAATTGCCACTAGCGTCAGTGTCAATAGTGTCGCAGCTGACGAGTCCGCTGATTCGGGCGTTACCCACGACGTGCAGACGCTGGGTTGGAGCGGCCACGCCGATCCCGACATTTCCCGTGTCGGTAATTCTTACGGCTCTGACCAGCGTGTTATCGACGTCACTGGTGAAAAAATCAAGATGTGCTCCTCCACCCGAAGGAATATTCGTTTCAATACCCGCGACCAGCTGCGATCCGCCGCGCAAAAATCCCAGCCCCTTCTGAGGGCCGGTGCCGCCATCGACGTCGAGAAGGCCGGCGGCGTACCGGTTTACCTCTAGTCCGGCATTATCTTCATCCGGCGCGGAGACTAGCAGCAACTCCGCGGGGTTAGTTGTGCCGATTCCTACTTTGCCATTCATCACGTTGAGATTTCCGGAAAGGTAGGCGGCTGGGCCAGTTCCTTGTTGTTCGATATAGAGAGCGCTCCCAGACCCCGCAGCCGTATCCGCGCGAACATCAATCACGTTGTCAGGATCGCCGCCAGTCAGAGGGGCATAGTCGTCGCCAAAAACCAATAATGTTGGCTCAGCTTTGGTAAAGCGGTCGAGGTGTCCGATACCCACACCGTTAAATATCCCAGGACCGCGCACAAGATTGACTGGCCCTTCGAAATATCCCGCGTAGCCTCCACTACTGTTATCCGCGTATAAGGTAGCGTCTTCATCGTTTACGTTGCTTGCTACAGTCAGCCAGTCGCTGGTACTACGCTCCAATCCGACTTCCACGCGGGTAGTGTTGCGATCCACCGGGTTTATTGCGCTTCCTGAGGATCCCTGCCACAGCGATCCCCCGACGCCCCCTTGATCCTGTCCACAGACAATATATCCTTCAGAATTTGTATCAAGGGTGCTGTTTCCGTTACAGTTGAGCAAGTCGAGTAACTGCAATCCGCTGGTTCCGGCGCTTACACCGTCAATGGCAACATTACCGGAAAAGTAACCGGCTGGGCCGGCACCGCTTTGTTCCGCGTAGATGGCGGCGTTGGCCGAGCTGGTTTTGACGGACAATCGGGTGGCATCAGCAATACTATTATGCCCAATGGCCACTTTCGTAGTGGCTGGATTCAGGGGATTAATGGTGTTGGCCGTGGCGCCGTTTTCCCAGAGGCCGGATCCGCCACCAACTGCCCGAATGTCCAACTGTTCGTTTCCCGCGGGATTAACAATGGCAAATGTAACGCTGCTATCTCCTGAGGTAAGCTTGCTCTGCAAAAATCCGGCAGTTGTATCCGTGCCGCTGACTTTGACTAGTTCATCCGAACCGGCTGAGCCCGCGTCAGTCACGAGCACTAGATTACCACTCGCGTCAACGGATAAGACCTTTCCTGATGGGGCAACAACGCCGGAAGTGCTGGTCAATTGAGTGAGACGAACACCGCTGGTGTTTAGTACGCCAGAATTAACTTCCAGCTTCGTGTTTGGCGAGGCGGTGCCTATGCCGACATTCCAGGCGATGTTGTTTGGGTAAAGAAGGTTGCCAAGCTGTGTCCAGAAACCGGTCGAGCCCCCGATATCTGCCCATTCGTCGATACAGGTCGAGCGGTCGCCAGAGTCGTTCAAGCAAATGCTGGCTTGGTTGAGAAAAGAACCAAAGCGAATATCTTCACCTGTATCGAAATTGATAAACAGAGGCGTATTGTTGGATTTAATATCCACTCCTGCCGCCCCGTCGTCCGCCCTGAAACTTAATGTTTTGACATCGGTATCATTCACGATTTCCAATGAGCTTTGAATTCCGTCTACTTCAGTAATCCGTACATTACTCTGAAGTTCGAGGCTGTCACCGGCATCTCCGGCCGAGAGATACAAAACTCCACCCAGATACTCGATATGCGGCTCGGGGCCTAAAGCGGTTGAATCGAAAAAGAGCCCAGTTGATGGCGTGGGCAGTAATACATTGGTTTCCGCAACAAGGTTGCCGCCGATGGTGAGCGAACCGGTCTTTGTCTGAGCGGCACTTGAAACGTTGATTGGAGCGGCGACGTTACCCCCAGGAGGAGGCGCGGTGGGAGAGGACCACTCGGCTCTGGCTAATTGAGCGACGGTTAAGGAAAAGACCACAACATTCGCCACTAGCAGCGCGGCCAGGGCGTATCGGCGTTGAGAATTCGTATTTTTTTCCACCATGTGTTTTTATAAACTCCTCCTGAAAAGCATATTGTTATTATATCACAAACATAGATAAAAGACAAGATGAGGCTAACCAGTGCGTTGTAGCAACTTCAAAACAGCCGCTTCATCATTCCATGGAAGCTTTTTTCCTCCTTCGACAACCATGTTTTGTTCGGATCCCTTACCCGTAATGATGACGATATCGTCTGAACCTGCCAGTTTGAGCGCTTTGGCAATGCCGTCCTCACGGTCTAAAATTTTAAACACGTGTTGACCCTCAATTTTCTCTGAAGCTTGAAGCGCGCCACTGGCCACTTGGTCAATAATTTCTTGAGGGTTGTCATCATAGGGGTCTTCATTGGTAACAACGATGTAATCAGCGTAGCGTCCAGCCAGCTCGCCCATGACCGCGCGCTTGGATTTGTCCCGTCCTCCTCCCTGAGAACCCAGGACGCTGATGATGCGTTTAGGGCGATACTTTTTTAAAGAGATATAGACTTGTTCCAGCCCGGCCGGCTCATGGGCATAATCAACTATTACCAAGTATGGTGTGTTGGTTGGCAGCACCTGCATGCGTCCCGGCACTTCCCGCACTTGTTCCAGGGCGGCGATGATTTCCGTCAGCGGGATGTTTTGCCAAATGCCGACGGCCGCGGCGGCCAATGCATTGGCGGCATTGAACCGGCCGAGCAAATGCAGTCGGGTGTCTAGGCCATTGATTTGAAAAGTGATGCCAGTCCGATCGTCTCGTACATCGGTGCCGCCAAGGATCGTCATGCCCGGAATAACCGCTTCTTTATTTTGCAGGGTGAACCCGTATTTGCTGTTGGCAGGAAAAGACGCAAAGTACTCCGCCTGAGGATCATCCAGGTTCACTATCGATGCCGTATTCTTTTTTCCTTCGAGCGTGGCGAAGAGCTTCCCTTTTGCCTGTTTGTATCGCTCGAACGATCCGTGCGATTCAATATGTTCAGGAGTGAGGTTGGTAAACACGGCGGCGTCATAATCGATGCCCCAGTGCCGGTATTGCTTTATCCCTTCGGAAGTTGTTTCCACGATGGCGTGCGTGCAGCCGGCTTGAACCATCCGGCGCAGAAGTTTCTGCAGGCCGAATCGTCCGCGCATCGTCATCTTTGTGTCGTTGAGCCAACTTCGGTTGCCAATTTTGACATTGACGGTTGAGCTCAATCCCACGGTATGCCCATGGCTTTCCAGTATCGTTGCTATTAGATTGCTTACCGTTGATTTCCCATTGGTGCCGGTTACCCCTATCACTGTCATGCGTTTCGAAGGGAAGCGATACCATAGAGCCGCCAGAATGGCCAGCGCTTGGTGGTAGAGGCTGATACCAAAGCGCGGCGCCAGTTGTCTTAGCTGTGTTTTCATCGAGCCGGGCTCGCGACGTTAAACCCTTTCTTAAACGACTCGGCGTAGCTTTGCCACTCAGCATAGATCGTGTCACCGTTACGATTGAAATATCGCAGTATCGGGCTGCCGTCGTTGCGAACGGCCACGACGATTTCATCAATTCCGTCAGCTTGATAATCCGCGCTGGTCAGGTTGATACCTCCCCGGAAATCGGGGGAAAAGGCCATGAATCCCGGATGTTCAAGCTGGACGGTCTCATCTGGTTGGCGGCCGAATATCCGCACCTGCGGCCCGCCGCTTGAAGCGACGCCGGTAATGATTTCGTCCCGGCCGTCGCCGTCCACATCGCCGCCTGTCAGTGTCACTCCGCCGCGAAAGTTTTCATTATACGCCATCATGCCCAGGATCACCGGCACGAAAACGCCGTCACGAAAACCGAATATCCGCACCTGCGGCCCGCCGTTGCTGGCTGGAGCCGTCACGATTTCACCCAGGCCGTTGCCCTCCAGATCAATAATTGCCAGGTTCACTCCGCCGCGGAAGTTCGCGTCATAGGCCATGAAATTTTCGGTGGTGGGCAGGAAGGACCCGTCGCGGAATCCGAAAATTCTTACGTTGGGCCCGCCGCCGGCCATGGGAGCGGTCACAATCTCAGCCTTGCCACCATCGACATTGCCAACGGCCAGGTTCACTCCGCCGCGGAACCCGGAGTCATAGGCGAAGAAATCACGCTCGAAGTTGCCCGCCAGCGAAAAGACTCGGATATGCGGCCCGCCGCCTGGCCCGGGCGCCGTCACTATTTCATCATTACCGTCGCCGTCCACATCACCCACGGCCACGTTCACTCCGCCACGAAAATATTCAGCGTAAGCGAAGAAGCTGGTCGTCAATGTTCCGTTGCTGGAGAATACTCTTACTTGTGGCCCGCCGCCCTGATTGGCGCCGGTGACGACGCGCCTGGTATCGAGCGTGAACTCGGCCTGATTGGCCGTCTCGTTGTTGCCCGCGACGTCAGTGGAGTAAAAAGACAACTCGTGTGTTCCTTCGGGA
This sequence comes from bacterium, assembly GCA_030699685.1. Classification (GTDB taxonomy): domain Bacteria; phylum Patescibacteriota; class Patescibacteriia; order JAHIZJ01; family JAHIZJ01; genus JAUYLJ01. The sequence goes on from JAUYLJ010000063.1 coordinate 16,077, forward strand.
GGAGTGAATGGCTCAAGATACGCTGTATATTCCTCATCGTCCCAACGGAAATAGGTGTTGGCAATTCCTGAATCTACGTCGAGGGCCGTCAAGCTGATTTTCGGAGCAACTAGAAAGTAATTGTTGGATCCGTTCGCCTCCAGACTGGTGCTTAGCGTGGTGTTCGGGGCATCCTCGTCACCCAAGACAAAAGTTATAGCCGCGCCGATATCCAGCAACCCGTTGCCGTACTGGGTATCGTAGCCTTCGGCACCCAGATCCTTGGCTGTCGATTCCAATATGTTTTGAATCGCCTCAGCGGGTGTTCCGGCCGCCAGTAACAACGCGGCCGCGCCACTGACATGGGCGGTTGCCGATGAGGTGCCGCTGGCCAATATATTAGCGAAGCTGGTTGGATCTGGATTTGATTGACCGAAGTCCGTAAAACTTTGCTGGAGGATGCCGTCGGCGGTTCCATCTTCGTTTTGATCCACGTTCGTGTCGCCGCCTGGGGCCGACAAGCTGAGGCCGCTGCCATAATTAGCATAGCTGGGACGAGTTTCGTCGTAACGAATGGCGGTCACGCCGATGACGGAATCGTAGTTAGCGGGAAATTGCAATTGGTCGGCGCCAGCGTTACCGGCGGCGGCTACCATTACCAGCCCGGCGGCCGCGGCCGCGTCTAGCGCTTCTTCATAGGCCAGATCGCCATCTCCGGCCGCTCCAAAGCTCATATTAAGAATGTCAGCATCGTTAGTTATGGCGAAATCAATACCAGCTATGATTTGTTCGGTTGTGCCGTGGCCTGCTTCGTCAAGCACCTTCACTGGCATGATGGTGGTATGGAAGGCCAGGCCGGCCATGCCGACGCTGTTATTAGTGGTTTGGGCGATGGTTCCAGTCATATGGGTACCGTGCCCGTTGTCGTCGTTTGGGTGGGCGTCGCCGTTGACGAAGTCGTGTCCGGGAACAAAGCGGGTTCCAGCCAGGTCAGGTGCCTGGGAAAACTCTGAATAATCCTCAAACGCCACTCCGGTATCAAGTACGGCCACGACTACTCCAGGGTCGCCGCCGTAATCCGGATCAGTAACGTCAGTCTCCCAAGCGTCAGAGACATTGATCGTCTCGAAATGCCACTGAAAAGCATAGAGGGGATCGTTTGGAATAAACGCGGAAGCGGAATAAATGTAATTTGGCTGGACGTGGCGCACGCCGGGCTGATTTCTCAGCCGAATCATGGCGCTGGCGATACTCTCATCAACGAGCTCAGCTTTGTAGACGCCCGGGACTATTTCTTTGGCTGGGTTGAAGTGCTGTGACAAAGTTGTTCCTTGTTCAAGAGTTACCAGGATTTCGTTGGGAACGTATGCTTCCTGCGCGGCCGCGCCGGGAGCCGCCAGGAACAGTAAAGCGATAAGTATCAAGGGGTATTTCATGGGAGTGTGTTATTGTTTTGTTCTCTATATTGTAGCATTGTGTCCATTTGCTGACCACTCTGTTGACACGTAATGGCTGAAGAGTATTCTCAAGTCAGCACAAATCACTCTTGGGTAAACTTGGAGGAAGCCATGAAGATCATTGTCCATACTAAAACGAGGCTCAACCATGTAACCGACGCTGAAAAGCAGGTGATGGAGTACGTCGATGTACCTCCCGGTGAGTATGCTGTCCGGGAAGTGCTGAACCCATTCGGGGGAACGGGGCAGAGATGGCTCATTCTGGAAAACTATGATGGTGTCGTAGGCATGGCGAAGGGCGCCCTGGCGCGCAAACCAGGCATCACAGTCGTGGACACCGAGGAACTTCCGGCACAGTAGCCGCTGGATACAACCCAGCGGTTT
>JAUYLJ010000068.1 GCA_030699685.1 bacterium
GAATCCAGGATAGAAATCCGCACGGCTAAGAAACCAAAAAGCATTCCTGTTGTCCTATCGCGGAAGGAGATCGAAGCTATTTTGAGCGTCACTAGGAACATGAAGCATAGGTTTATACTGGCGTTGGCCTATGGCGCTGGATTGCGAGTAAGTGAGGTTGTCGCGTTGAGGGTGTGGGACTTAGACCTTCGAGAACTGACGATTCACATCAAAGAAGCGAAAGGCAGAAAAGACAGAATCAGTGTAATACCCGAAAAACTTGTTCACGGGTTGCACAGTATGATTGAGGGAAGGCCAGGGGAGGCTTTGGTGTTTGGGAGCGAACGAGGCGGCGCACTTGCGACCCGTACCGCGCAAAAGATTTTTGAAAATGCCTTGAAAAAAGCCGGTATAACAAAGGACGCTACCTTTCATAGTTTGCGGCATAGTTTCGCTACTCACTTGTTGGAGAACGGCGTTGATGTTCGCTACGTGCAGGAATTACTTGGACATCAAAGCATCCGGACCACCCAACAATATACACAGGTGACTAATCCGAAGCTCAAGAAAATCGTCAGCCCCTTGTAGTCATCTGTGATATTAAAGAAACTGTCTACAGATCCTGGTCTTTACGTCTGGAAATTTCTTCGACCAAATGTTTCATAAACGCGGACTTTGATTTGGCGATGACTGTGTCAGCCCCGCGGCGGCGGATGTGCAGTTTCGTAGATTTGGCTTCTTTGTCGCCGATCACCAGAAGATAGGGGACTTTCAGCTTGACGGCTTTTCGGATCTTGTTGCCGACTGTTTCATTGGCGTCATCAACCGCTGATCGTATATCATTGTTGGCGAATTCTTCTTTCAGCTTCTGACACTGTTTGACGTGGACTGAGCCGACCGGTATCAGCCTGACTTGCTCCGGGGATAGCCAGGTGGGAAAGGCGCCGGCATAATGCTCGATCATGATGGACAAGAAGCGCTCCAGCGACCCGGCCACGGCGATATGGATCATGGCGGGACGGGTTTTTTGGCCTTTGTCATCGGCGTACTCTATGTCGAAGCGTTCAGGCTGCACGAAGTCGAGCTGTATTGTTGATAGTTGCCATTCCCGGCCGATCGAGTCCCGCACGATAAAGTCAATCTTTGGCGCGTAGAAGGCTGACTCACCCTCGCCGATAAAATATTCTTCCTTGACTGATTTGAGCAGGGAGGCAAGTTCATTCTCCGCTTTCTGCCAGTTGGCCTCAGAGCCTAGGTATGACTTTTTCTTTTTAGAATCTCTGACTGAGAGGCGGATTTTGTACTCCAAATCAAATGTTTTGCAGAAAGTTGTAATTATGTCATACGCAGCCCGAGCCTGTTCCTGGATCTGATCGGGGCGGATGAAGACGTGCGTGTCATCAATGGTGATCGATCGAACGCGGGAGAGGCCCTGCAATTCTCCGCGTTGTTCGTCCCGGTACTGTTTGGTGATTTCGGCGTAGGCGATCGGCAAATCGCGATAGCTGCGCGGGCTGCTAGCGTAAATCTGGATGTGATGAGGGCAGTTCATGGGTTTGAGGATAAACTCCTCGCCCTGCCCCTTGACCTCGAATATACCATCCTCAAATTTATCCCAGTGGCCTGATGTTTTATACAGCTCCTGTTTGCCGATATGGGGGATATCGACCTGCTGATAGCCTTTGGCCTCTTTCAGCTCATTGAGGTAATCGCGTACGGCGTGCATTATGATCGTCCCTCGCGGAGTGAAGAGGGGCAGTCCGGCACCCACGTGCTCAGAGAACGTGAAGAGATCCAGCTGTTGGCCGAGTTTTCGATGGTCCCGCTTGGCCGCCTCTTCCCGCTGTTTGAGATAAGCTTCCAGTTCTTCTCTGACGAAGAATCCCGTCCCATAAATCCGGGTCAGCATTTTGTTTTTCTCGTCGCCGCGCCAGTAGGCTCCGGCCACGGACAATAGTTTGAAGTGCTTAAGCTCTTTCGCCGGCTCCTCCACGTGCCCCATCTTGCAGAGGTCAAGAAAGTTGCCGGGATTGTTCGTTTTCAATTTCTTGCCGCCTTTAGCAAATTCTCTGGCCAGTTCAAGCTTGTACGGGTTGTGCCCGAACAGTTTTTCCGCCTGTTCGAGAGTGACCTCTTCAAAGCTGAATTTTTTCCAGCTCGGAAGTATCTGCCGCATTTTCTTTTCGATTTTGGGCAAATCGGTGTCGGTGATTTTTACTTCTCCCATGTCAAAATCCTGATAAAAACCGTTTTCAATTGACGGACCGATGGCGTTATGTACGCCGGGATAGAGTTCAAGCACTGCTTTGGCCAGGAGATGGGCCAGGGAGTGACGGAGATTGTCCAGTTGTTTTGAAGATTCGTTTGACATGATGATGTTGATAAAAATATTGAAATACCCAATCACTTGCCGTGATTGGGGTCCAGGAGGGACGGTTCCACCCAATTTCCCTCGTCTCGGCGCTTAAAAACACTGCGGAGACGGAGGCGCTTTTTGAGATGTCTTAGCGGCTTAGCCCTCGATCAATGAAGGAATGCCTTTGCCATATCCGGATGGTAGCCGGATCAATCACCGCTGCATCCAGCATACTGTGAAGCGCAGACGCTGTCAAATACGGGGAAAATAAAAAGACCACCAGAAGGCGGCCGGGGCGGGAAGGAGCTCAGTCGGTTTCCATCGGTTTTCGAGTGATGGCATCGGGGCGCCTGCGCGCGAGAAGCAAGAGCTTCTCGAAGATGACGAAGGGCAGGGAGAAAAGCTCTCCCACGAGGTACTGGAAGACATGGAGCGTCCTGACGGCGATAAAGTAGAACAGCGGGCCGAGAAAGTAGAAGATTGACCCCGCCGCGATCCATAGGCCAAGCGGGCAAAGGGAGGATTCCAGTGAGGGCTGGGCGAAAATCTCACCCAGGATGGAGCCGAGACCCATGGAGAGCAATCCCAGTCCGAGAATCCCAAGAGTCTTCACCAGGTGGGACGTGGTCGCATCGAAATGCTTCGGATCTCCGGTTGTCCTTTTCCGGTAAGTAGCATGCACCGCGACAACGAAGGTCGCGACGAACCCGATTCCGGTTGCAATGAACAGCGCGCCAATGTCGGTATCGGACATGAGACCTCCACAAAGTTTCTGTGTACGGTCAATTAACCTGCTTCCAGGCTAACACGCGTCAGCTGATCCCGTCAATCGCGGTCAGTCAGCTAATTTGATCTCGACGTGGTCTTCGAGGCTGGGGGAGCGAAGCACCCAAAAAGGCGAAAACTGTACATTAACTGACTCCACTTCGTCGTATTGCGCGTAGTAGCGTTGGATGGCTGTGCGGTCTTTATTCAGTACCTGAGCGCGGTCGAAAATCGGATGGTCGAGGGTGACGGCTTGAGACCCGTTCAAGACAACCCGCAGGCTTGCTTGCCGCAGCTCAGGGTTTGCTTGTTCGATCGTGACGGTCATGGGCTCTGCCGGATCAAGATTGAGCTTGGCGTGTTCAGGCAAGCGGTCGGCGACTTTTTCCAACACGCGCTGCTCAAGAGCGTTTTCATCGTAGGCCGCTGCCAGAATATGAATGGTGGTGGAGACGGAAAAAGAAGAAACCTGCGCGCCGACTTCATCAGAGCTCTGCTGAGACAGGATTTGCCGCCGGCTGGTCTCAACTTGGAGATCGGCATTGATCGAGTCGAGTTCGGTTTCGATCGCCCGCAGGGCTTCCGCGTAAGCGGCTTCAAACGTGCTGTCCCTTGCCGTTTCCAGTTCCGCCTCCGTCAGAACCTTCGTTGCCACTGTGCCGCCGGTCATGGGAGCGGTGCTTTCCGCGTAGATCTGATCCTGCAGTCCGGACCATAGCCCGGGGATGGTGAATCGTCCCGGTCCTATCTCTCCTTCCGGTCCTTCCTGATCAGCGGTGACCGTGACTTGCGCGGTCCCTCCGGGCGGCACATTGACCGTCTCGTCAGTGCGAAACAGCCTGCCGTCTTCTGATAAGAGCCTGGTGGTGGCTATCAGAGGCTGCGTTTGGGAGTATGTATTGTAAATAGTGACAGTGCCGCGGGCTTTGGCCGGCGTCTCCGCTTCGACGGTGTTGACGGAGAATTCGCGTTCAACGGTCGTGGTGTGTTCCAGAATGACCCCGGGTACGGCAGTTTCGCTTATTTCTTCCGCATCAGGATTGGCCAGTTCTACGATGGTCTCGGTGCTGAAGTCGAGATCGGCCGCTTCGATGGTTATGATGGTTTTGGAAAAAGAAAAATACACGATGGCAATCGTCAGCAACACGGCAATGATGACAAAACCAAGCAAAATCCGTCCGTAAAATCTTTGAATTTTTGCTTGAGTGATTTTCTTTGGCATGGCTAATTGCTTCGAATTGAATTTTCACCGATCAGGCTTTCTACCGCCTGGGTGAGATCCTGCGAGCGCCTGGTGGTGATCTCCGTTTTGATCACGCGCTGCCCGTCGCTGCGGTTGATTACCAGATAGACCGGGGACTGCCCAGGATGATTCAGCAGCGTTGCTTTCAGTTTATCATATATTTCGCGATTTGCACTTCCCGGCACTTGAATAAATATTGTTCCAAAAGGTGAAGCCGCAGGCTGACGATCACTACGCCGTCGCCGCGGACTGGCGCTTTTCAGCGACTGAAGAATCTCTAACGCGTTCTCAATCTTCAGCTCGGCCGCCGTATCCACCAGCAGTTTATGATCGTCGTCTTTGTCTGAAAGTTTCCCGCTGACCGCCAGCGGCCTGTCTTCCTGCCAGACGGCGGGGTTGCTTTGCAGCACGCTGGGAAATACCAGCAGTTCGACCGACCCGGTGGTGTCTTCGAGGGTGACAAAAAGCATTTGCTCGTTGTTTTTTGTCAGGATGCGCTGAATCTTGGCGACAATCCCGGCTACCAGCACGCGCGACGATTTCGCCACGTGCTCGAGTTCGGACAGAGGGGTAGTGGCGTCCCGGATAATTTCCGCGAACTCCTCAAATGGATGTTCAGTAATGTAGAGGCCGAGCAGTTCTTTTTCCCATCCCAGGCGCTGTTCTTTGGGAGCGGAGGCTGTCTGTCTCAGCTTCAGCTTGGGAGAATTTTCGATTGGCGCCAGGCGGAAAAAATTCGTTTGGCCATTGCTGCTTTCTCTCTCGGCTGACTTGGCGTAGCTGAGCATCAGCTCGATATTCTCAAGCAGCCGCTGGCGTTCGCCAAAACCATCGAGGGCGCCGCATTTAATCAGACTCTCGAGTGATTTTTTATTCAGATTTTTAGTATGGACACGGCTCAAAAAATCTTCCAGGCTTTTGTATATACCGTTTGATTTTCTTTCAGTGATGATTGTGTCAACGATATTGGTTCCCACGTTTTTGACCGCCCGTAACCCAAAGCGTATTGTCGGCGCGTCACTGGCCGAATCAGGCTTCACTACGGTAAAGGTGGCAAAGCTCTCGTTGACGTCAGGAGGCAGGACTGTCATTCCCATCCGTCTGGCCTCGTCAACTTCCACGGAAATCCTGTCGATATTTTCCTGGTCTGACGTGAGCAGGGCGGCCATAAATTCTTCAGGATAGTTGGCTTTGAAGAAAGCGGTTTGATATGCGATCAGCGCGTAGCAGGCGCCGTGTGAACGGTTGAAACCGTAGCGGGCGAAGGGCTCGATGAATTGAAAAATTCTTTCAGCCGTAGGCCGGGGGATGTCATTTTTGACGCAGCCATCGATAAATTTGGATTTTTGTTCATTCAACAGGGCGGCGATTTTTTTGCCAACCGCTTTTCGCAGCACGTCCGCTTCCGAAAGGGTGAAACCGGCCAGAGACTGGGCAATTTGCATGATTTGCTCCTGATACACGGCTACCCCGTATGTTTTCTCCAAGAGCGGCTTCAATTTTGGGTGGAGGTATTCGGTGATTTTTCTTCCATGCTTTCCGGCGATGAAATCCGGTATCAGGTCCATCGGGCCCGGTCGGTAGAGCGAAACCATGGCGATGATGTCCTCCAAGGAGCTTGGCTGCAGCTGTTTCAGGTAACGCTTCATGCCCGAACTTTCGAGCTGGAAGACGCCGGTAGTTTGCGCCCGCTGAAGAAGATCGAATGTCTTCTTGTCGTCGAGAGGAAGATTATCCAGGTCTACTTTCAGGCCGCGGGTTTTTTCGATGATGGTGATGGCATTCTGCAAAATCGTCAGGTTTTTCAGTCCCAAGAAGTCCATCTTCAGCAGCCCCAAATCCTCGATCGGATGGAGTGAATACTGGGTGATGATGGTTTCGTCGTCCTGGCTGGCGTGTTGGACGGGCACGTGGTTTTCAAGAGGCTCTTTGGTGATGACCACGCCGCACGCGTGCGTCGAAGCGTGCCGGGCGACGCCTTCGAGCTTCTTGGCGTTCGTCAGAAGATTGCGGCCTTCTTCATCGTTTTCGTAAATTTCCTTGAGTTCAGGCACCGCGTTGATCGCCTCGTCCAGAGTGGTGAACATGGGGATCAACTTAGCCACCCGGTCGCAGTAGGCGTAGCTTAATCCCAGTACCCGTCCCACGTCCCGTACGGCCGCCCGGGCGGCCATGGTTCCGAAGGTAATAATTTGGGCAACGTGATCTTTGCCGTATTTTTTTTCTACATAGCGAATAACTTCATCGCGCCTGTCGTCAGCAAAGTCGACGTCGATATCAGGCATGGAGATGCGGTCTGGATTGAGGAAGCGCTCAAAGAGCAGCTCATACTTCAGCGGGTCAATGTTGGTGATGCGCGTCAGGTAGGAAATGATTGATCCGGCGGCTGATCCGCGTCCCGGACCGACAACAATACCCTGATCTTTGGCCCAATTAATGAAATCCTGGACAATAAGAAAATAGGGGGCAAAGCCGGTCCGTTCAATGACGGAGAGTTCGAATTCCATCCGTTCTATCACTTCCGTTTGCCGCCCGGGTTCCGGCTTGTCCGGATCTCGGATACCGTAGCGATCGGGCAATGCTTGCACGCATAGGGCGCGGAGATAGGACTCGGCGCTTTGATCCGACGGAACTTCATAGTGGGGGAGGGAGATCTGTCCCAGAGTAATTTCCAGTTGACAGCGATTAGCAATTTCCACTGAATTAGAAATAGCTTCGGGATGATCCGGAAATGCCGCCGCCATCTCCTCAGCTTTTCGCAGGCCGAAATTATCGGTCATGTACGACATCCGATCAGTGTCGGAAGTCTTTCTCTTTGTTTGGATGCACAGTAGAATATCATGCGCTTCCGCGTCTCCGGACTCAATATAGTGGCTGTCATTGGTGGCCACCGTCGCTACCCCCATCTCCTTGCCCAGCTGGAAGAGCCGTTCGTTCACTTCGTGTTGGTATCGTACCTTGGGGTGCGGCTGGACTTCCAGAAAATAATCCTCGCCAAAAACTTCCTGATAGCGCCGGATTGCCTCTTTTGCCTTGGTTAAATTGTTATTGATAATGTGGCTGGCTAGCTCGCCGGAAAGACAGCCGCTGAGTACGATCAAACCCTCGCTGTATTGCTTCAGCAAGTCAAAGTCGATGCGCGGTTTTCGGTAAAACCCTTCCAAATGCGCCACCGTGGTCAGCTTGATCAGATTTCTGTAGCCTGAGTAATTTTTAGCCAGCAGGGTCAGGTGGTATGGGCGCTCGTCTATGTTGGCCCTTTTCTGAGCATAGGTATTGCGGGCGACATAGGTTTCGACGCCGATGATGGGCTTGATGCCGGCGGCGGTAGCTTTTTGATAAAATTCAATCACGCCATACATGGATCCATGATCGGTCAAAGCGACGGCCGACATGCCTTTGGCTTTGACCGCGGCAACCAGCTCGTCGATCTTGGGGAGACCGTCGAGCAAGCTGTAGTGGCTATGGGCGTGAAGGTGGACAAAATCCATTCAGGCGAAACTGAATCCTATTTTTTCTTCGAGTTCTTTTTGTCTTCCTTGCGGTCCTTGAAGAACTCTACAAGCGAGACGACGCTTTTTACCAATAAGGACAAATAGTTGCCTGATGAAGCGACGGTGTCTTTCAGCCGTTTGAAAATACCATCGAGCATCTGCACTTTATCGCGTACGTCAGTGACGGTCTTTTTCACCGTGCGGAGGATGGAAATCATGTAGTAGAGGCTCCAGCAAAGGAAAAACGTAACGGCGGCGACTGCGGCAGCAATGGTTAAATAAAGAACGTCCTGTGATGTCTCCAGCATGGTAGCTCCTCGTGCGGGTTTTTGGACCCGCGGTTAAGTAAAATTCGCTCTTAGTATACCATATTCAGGGTTTGTTGAAAAAGCCGCATTCTGTTACACTGAGAAAGTATTTTTTAGCGCCATCCATGAGCGAAACCAGACAAATTACCGACCGTCAGCTGAAATTCAGCTATTGGTTTCTGAGCCACAAACTCTTATTGCGGCGGATTCGGTTGTGGTCGCTCATTGCTCTTAATGCCGGACTCTATGCCTATGTGCTGATCTCATCAGCGTTTTTGCTGACGGGATTGCCGGAACTGCGCCGGTGGCCGGAAGAAATGTTGGCCGGCGCCGTTGACTGGAAGCGTGTCCACACGATACTGCAACCGCGTGACTTAAGCGCTGGACAGGGAGAGATCGTTACGGTCAGCCCCGGCGTGTATGACATCGTCATCGACATTCACAACACCAACTCTCAATGGTATGCCAAATCAGCCGCCTACACCATTATCTTTGCCGGCCAGAGATCCGATCCTATTGTCACCACCGTGCTTCCGAATCAAACAAAAAAAGTGTACGCTCAAAACTTCCGCAGCACCGATCCCGCCGTGGCCCAAACTGAAACGGCCAGAATCCAGTTTTCTGAGATGGAGTGGCAGAGAGTGGATGACGTTGCCGGGTATTCTTTGCCGAAGTTCGACGTGGATGGCGTGAAGATTGAGTTGCTGAGCAACCAGATTACCAATACCCGGGTGACGGCGAACGTGACGAATGTCAGCCTGACTGGATTCAGGGAAGCAATTGCCACGGTTATCATCCGATCAAACGGCAAGATCGCCGCGGTCAACAGCACAACAATTCAGAATTTTCTTCTTGGCGAAACTCGGCCGATTGACGTGCGTTTTACCCAGTCCGTATCTGGCGGTACTCCGGAGGTTATCGTCACCGCCGACAACCTCGACCAGGGAAACTCCCTGGGCATATAATTCCTCCGTGAGTACATATGAATCGTTTGCTGTATATTTTTAGGAAAACCGACTGGCTAATTTTTAGCCTGACTTTTTTGATTTTGGCGCTTGGCTTGTTGGCCATTTACAGCACGTCGTTCAGCGCGCCGGAACAAGATCAGTCCGTTTTCACCAAACAAATCACTTTCATGCTGGCTGGATTTGTGTTGATGTTCCTGGTCAGCGGAATCGATTTTCGCTTATTGCGTTCCGTCAGCTGGTTCCTCTACATCGGCGGGGCGCTCCTGCTCCTCCTAGTGCTGGTAATCGGAACAGAAATCCGTGGAACAACGGGCTGGATTTTTATTGGCAGCGTGGGGTTTCAGCCGGTTGAATTCGTCAAGCTTCTTTTTATCGTTTTCTTAGCCAGATATTTTGCCGATCATGGACACGATTTTCGCCGGGTGCGTCCGGTACTTTTGAGCGGGTTGGGACTGGCTGCCTACTTGGGACTCGTTCTGATGCAGCCCGATTTAGGATCAGCCATCGTTTATTTTGTCCTTTGGTACGGCTTACTCTTCTTGCTTAACATCAAGCGCCGGTACCTGGTGGGAGTTTTCTTGACAGTCCTTATCTTCGCGTCAGCCAGCTGGTCTTTTGCCCTTCAAGACTATCAGAAAGAAAGGATTATGACTTTTTTGAATCCCTCTCAGGACGCCCTGAAGACGGGGTATAACATTACCCAGTCAATGGTGGCGGTCGGCTCAGGCGAATTTTGGGGCAGGGGGCTGGGTTTGGGTACGCAAAGCCAGCTTAATTTCCTGCCTGAACAGCAAACCGACTTTATCTATGCCGTCATAGCTGAAGAGCTTGGATTCATTGGTGCGGCTCTTCTGCTGATACTTTTTGGGGTGCTGTTTTGGAGATTGATGAAGGTGGCGAGGGAGGCGCGCGATGATTACTCTCTTTTTCTAGCTAGCTCAGTCATCATTATGATTTATCTGCAAATGTTTATTAATATTGGCATGAACATGGGCTTGATGCCAGTCGTTGGAATTCCCTTGCCCTTTGTCAGTGCCGGCGGCAGCTCATTAATTGCTTCTCTCATTGCCATAGGGATGATCCAAAGCGTTATTATCCACCGCCCGACGTCCTGATATCGTTGACAGATTCCCAATTTTTGCTATAATGTAGCTGAAAAGATCAGTAACCTCTATATGCTTTGAAGTTTGAGGAGTCATCGTTGTCCTCATCAGGGGAAAGCACTCGTTTAGTCGTCAATTGCCCCTTGTGCCAAACGCGGTATAATCCATTATCCGCCCAGATTATTGATGAAAAGGAGGACGCTCATCTTGTGCATTTGCAGTGCCGCAAATGTAGCTCCTCAATCGTCGCCCTTGTCTTAGCGACCGGTATGGGGATCAGTTCGGTGGGCGTTTTAACCGATTTGAGCAAGGATGACGCGGAAAAATTCAAAAATTCCTCGAAAATAAACGATAATGAGCTGATTGATCTGTACAGCCACTTGCGTTCCGACGCAGATATGCTTAGATATATTCGATAATTTCAGTTAATAAGCGACACACAATGGCCGATTTGAAACTGGAGGCGCAGAGCAGAAAAGTATTAGGAAAAAAAGTTGATCAACTTCGCCGCGACGGTATTATTCCGGCGGTGATTTATGGGTCAAGCGTCAAAACAGTGCCAATCCAGGTTTCGTATAAGCAATTTGAAAAACTCTACGGTGAAGCCGGTGAGTCCAGCCTTGTGGATTTGACGGTTGACGAAGGGAAGGCGGTGGCGGTGTTGATTCAGTCGGTGACGAGACACCCTTTAACGGAGAAGCTTGAGCACGTTGATTTTTATCAGGTTGATTTGACTAAAAAGATCATTGCCGAAATTGAGCTTCGATTCGAGGGAGAAGCGCCCGCTGTCAAAGAACTGAACGGTACCCTGGTGAAAAGTTTGGATAAAATTGAAGTAGAATGCTTGCCGCAGCAGTTAGTCCCTGAAATTATTGTAGACGTGTCTTCTTTAAAAACCTTTGACGACATGATTCACGTCAGTGATCTGAAGATTCCGGAAGAGCTTGAGCTCAAAGATAACCCTGATGAGCCGGTTGCTTCAGTTCAGCCTCCTCGAAGCGAAAAAGAGCTTGAAGAACTCGACACTGAGGTGCAAGACGATGTTGATAAAGTCGAAAAGGTTGAGGAGAAGAAAACAGACGAAGAGGCCGAGGTAGAAGCTGATCAAGAGCAAAAAGCCAAACCCGGAGAAAAAGAATCCGGAGGCAAGGAATAATTTTTCCCAGGAGGAACGATGAAGGAACTCATTGCTAAATTACGCAAAAAACCGCTGGCACTGGCTGGTATCGTGGCTGGCGTGCTGGTGATTGCCGCTATTGTTATCGGATTTCTCGTGTTCGGCGGGGAAAAAACAGTTTCGGGCGAGGGAGCCATGGATGGAAATACCAATGACGAGGTGCCTGGCGGATATTTGCTGTCAAGAAAGATTGACGGCGTTCATATCGCCAGAACCAGGGAAAACTTTCAGCCAGTCGCCGTGATGGTAGAAAATCTTGTGGCTTCACGACCTCAAGCCGGCCTGGACACGGCGAGCCTTGTCTATGAAGCGTTAGCTGAGGGGGGAATCACGAGATTTATGGCCGTCTATGCTTCGGGCGATCAGATAAGCAAAATTGGTCCAGTTCGCTCGGCGCGCGATTATTACCTTGACTGGGTGAAAGAACTTAATGCCGTCTACGCTCATATCGGCGGCAGCCCCCAGGCGTTCCAGCTGATACCACAATATGATATTCTGGACCTCAACCAATTCTACAATAGCCAGTATTTCTGGCGCGATGACAAACGCTTTGCTCCGCATAATCTCTACACTTCATCTGAATTGCTGGACCGGGCGGTTCGGGACAAGGACTTCCCCGAGCAGGGTGATTTTGAGTCCTGGGTCTATGCTTCGGAAGAAGATCCCGTAGGCGAAAGCGGACAAACATTGACCATAGATTTTTCAACCTACAGCTACGAGACGAGCTACGTGTACGACCGCGAAACAAACGAGTACCAGCGTTTTCAGGCCGGGGAGCCGCATATCATGGAAAACGGGGCGGAAATCCACGCCAAAAACGTTATTGTGCAATTTGTAAAAGTGCGGATCGCCGACGCGGAAAACCGTCTCAATCAGGAAACAATCGGCGAGGGAGAGGCGAGGGTTTATACGAACGGCCGGGAGATTACTGGCACTTGGAAAAAAGAAACTCTCGAATCCCGGACGAGATACTTCGATTCTTCCAACAATGAAATCGAGCTGAATCCCGGAAAAACCTGGGTAGCGGTAGTGCCAACTGATCGCGGAGTTACCTACGAGTAATTTAGGGAACGCATGTCAAAACAAAAACAAAGCGCTCCGTGGCTACTAGTAATTAAACAGCGTCCCTGGCTTTGGGGCGGAGGAGCTTTCGTGTTGCTGACGGTCGGTGTCTGGCTGGCTCTGTTAGCTATCGCTCCCGACCTGCTCAGACCCTTTTCGTGGGCGATGACCAGATCGGAAGATACTGTGGTGGAGACGCCGGAAGTGGTTCCTGTGGTTGAGGAGGATGAAGAGGAGCAAGACGGCCTGGTCCCACGGAGCATTGACGGCGTGTTAGTCGCTCAGGAAAATTCCAATCCTTTTCCCGTGGCGATGATGATAGACAATATTCCTCCGGCCTGGCCACATAGCGGTTTGGAAGCGGCCTCGGTGCTGTACGAAACACTGGTGGAAGGCGGCGCCACTCGGATCATGGCGGTGTTTGCCGGCGGAGAAGCGGCGAAAATCGGCCCGGTCCGTTCAGCTCGTCCGTATTATCTGGAGTGGGTGTCTGAGTACGACGCGCTGTACGGTCATGTTGGCGGTTCGCCAGAAGCGCTGGGCGCTATTGACGGCATGGGGATCAAAGATTTCAGCCAGTTTTCAAATGGACAGTATTTCTGGAGGGATCAGTCCCGCTACGCCCCCCACAACGTCTACACGAGTTCCGAGCTGATACAGCGAGCGCTGCGTGACCGGGACTTTGCCGAGGAAACGCCTCAATACGGCAGCTGGTTATTCAAAGATGACGCTCCGCTGGAAGAGCGCCCGCTCAAGGAAGAAAGCATTGAAGTGCATTTTTCGAGCGGCCAGACCTGGGTTTCCGAATACGTGTATGACCGCGTGACAAACCAATACGCCAAGTTTCACGCTGGACGGCCGCACATTGACGCTGAGACTGGCAACCAGCTGCAAACCAAGAATGTGGTGGTGATTATCATTCCGCCAATTCTAGATTATGGCGAAAAAGGCCGCTTAACTCTTGATGTTCACGGCGAAGGACGGGCCTTTATCTTCAGGGACGGCGAGAAGATCACCGGTTCCTGGAAAAAGACCGATCGTCTCGACCGTACTCGTTTCTATGACGAAAACGGCAGCGAAGTGCTTCTCAACCGTGGAACAAGCTGGGTATCCATCGTGCCCGAAGGCAACGACGTGATTTACACCGAGTCGGAGATGGTCGAGGGGGAATAGCGCAGTTCCGCTAGGCGCTCCCGTCCGGACAGGTCGCGGGAAAACGATACAAGCCAGTCGGGCAAGATCGTCTTGCTCAATTCTTGGAATTGCCGAGTCCGGCGCGGATCGATTTCCAGCAATACGGCGGGCCTGTCCTGTCGTTGGCGGAGCTCACGGAGAAAGCGTGAAAACAGAGACAAGCCGTTTAGGCCGCCGTCAAGTGCCAGCCGGGGTTCGTGATGGATTGACTCTTCTTGATGAATTTCCTCGGGCGTGAGATAGGGAAGATTGGCCACAATCAGGTCCAGCTCTTCGCTCTTGAGGGGCGATAACAGATCTCCCGCTACCAGCGAGCATCTGTTGAGAAGCCCAAAGCGCTGCAAATTGGTCCGCGCGACCGATAGTGCGTCCCCGGACAGGTCGACGGCCCAACCCCGGACGGACGGCCGCTCACTCAGAAGTGTGGCAATCAAGCAGCCTGATCCGGTGCCGATATCAGCGATTCTGGCAGGCGAGTGGCGACTGATGCGTTTCAATGTCAACTCTATCAAAGCCTCAGAGTCAGGCCGGGGGATGAGGACCGATGGTGAGACCCGGAACATTCTCCCATAAAACTCTTTTTGGCCGGTCAGGTAGGCAATCGGCTCTCCCTGGATTCGACGCTGAAGCAGCTGCATAAACTCTTGCTCGCTGGCTTGATTGAGCTTGGCCTGTGGTTCCCGCCAGAGCGCCGCACTTGATTTCTGCGTCGCGTGCCTGAGGATCAGTTCAGCGTCCAGGGTGGCACTGCTTGAATCGATCCGGTTGAGGTGATTGGCCGCGCTCTGGAAGGCTTTACGCACCGTCAGCGGCATTGTGCAGTGCGTTAATAATCGGCTCAATGCGTCCGTCGAGAATTTCGATCAAATTCGACCAGCTTTTTTTTATCCGATGATCGGTAATTCTATCTTGGGGGAAGTTATAGGTTCGGATCTTTTCCGACCGGTCACCAGTGCCGATTTGCTTTTTTCTGTCATCGGATCGTTCTTTTCTCTGTCTTTCTTCCTCTATATCAAGCAGTCGCGAACGGAGCACCTGGAGAGCCCGTTCTCGGTTTTGGATTTGTGAACGTTCATCTTGGCATTGGACCACCAGGCCGGTCGGCTTGTGTCTGATTCTAATGGCTGAATACGTGGTATTGACGCTTTGGCCGCCGTTTCCCTGAGCAGTCGATGTTTGGATTTCCAGGTCTTCGGGTCGGATCTCGATTTCCTTTTCTTCCGCTTCCGGCAGCACGGCGACGCTGGCCGCCGAGGTGTGAACCCGTCCAGATTTTTCCGTTTCCGGTATTCGTTGTACCCGGTGTACGCCGCTTTCGTATTTCAGCTGGCTGTAAACATTTTGACCGCGGATTTCAAAAATGATTTCCTTAAACCCGCCCAAGCCAGTCCGGTTCGCCGAGATGAGGTGCGTAGACCAGTTTTTTTCCTCAGCAAAGCGAGAATACATACGAAAAAGATCGGCCGCAAAAAGGGTGGCTTCGTCACCGCCGGTACCGGCTCGGACTTCAATGATAATGTTTTTCTGGTCTCGCGGATCCTTCGGCTGTTCCATGGCCCTCAATTGGGAACCGACGCGTTCTTTTTCCTGGCTGAGTTTGGCTGATTCAGATTCGGCCAGTGCGACCAATTCCTGATCATTGTCGCTTTGAATGGTGTCTTTCAGTTCCTGCAGCTGGTGTTCAAGCTGCCGCTGACGTTCATACAGGTCGCGTAATTCTGTCAGCCGCGCGTACTCTTGAGACGCGCGCCGCAATTCATCAGGATGGCTGTTGATTTCCCGCGACTGCAGCTGCTTTTCCAGCGACTGAATTGCCGCCAATAGTTGGTCTTCCTTCATTCGCGTATTGTAAACCCGCCAGCTCTTTATGAAGCTGGCGCGTGGGTGTTTATTTACCGCCTCGCGGCTTTTGCATCGACTGTTTCTTCTCCATCATTTTCTTGTATCGGTCGACACGCCGGGCGGTATCAAGCAGCTTTTGCTTGCCTGTGTAAAAGGGATGACAATGAGAACAAATTTCTACGCTAATCTCAGCCACAGTGGAACCAGCGGTGACCGTATTCCCGCAGGCGCAGCGGATGGCGGCTTGGGGATGGTATTCGGGGTGAGCGTCTTTTTTCATGAGTCTATTCAATCAACATAATTACAGGAACAGTATACTGGCCACAGGAAGGGAAGTCAATCCCATCGCGGATAATCTTCCCTCGGGGGAAAAACCAACATTTGACTCTAATAAAAAGCAATGGTATAGTGTGGAATGTCAGTTTAATTTATCACACATACCTGGCAATGTTACTGTAAGCGGAGCTTGCCTTTTCGAGAGCCTTGTCTCGAATTTGGTCCCGCGGCAGGCCGGGTAGAGGAGTAAAGGATCATGAATTCGAAAGACATCTCTCTCTTGGAGATGCTTAAAAGCGGAGTACACTTCGGCCATCAGAAGTCCCGCTGGCATCCCAAAATGAAGCAGTATATATTCACTGAACGCAATAGTGTTCATATTATTGATTTAGAAAAAACACGGGACAAACTGATGGAAGCCTTGGATTTCCTCAGGGAAACGGCCAGCCGCGGAGGAACGGTAGTGTTTATTGGTACGAAGAAGCAGTCCCAAAGCATCATTCTCAATCATGCTCAGGCTTCAGGCATGCCCTATATCGTCAACCGGTGGATCGGCGGATTGTTTACGAATTTTCCAGTGGTGAAAAAACTGCTGAACAAACTTTCGGAATTAAAACGCCAGCAGGAAAGCGGCGGTTGGCAGAAATATACGAAAAAAGAGCAAGTCTCTCTGAAAAAGCATTTGGACAAACTCCAAGGCCTGGTCGGCGGTCTCGAAAATCTGACGAAGATTCCCGACGCTATTTACGTGGTTGACGTGAAGAATGAAAAGACGGCAGTCGAAGAAGCCCGCCGCAAAAAAATCCCCATTGTGGCGCTGGTGGACACCAACATTGACCCTACCAAGATCACCTATCCGATACCGGCCAACGACGACGCAACAAAGTCGATAGAATACATTACCGGGAAAATAGCGGCCGCCATTATGGAAGGCAAGGATAATCCCGTACCGATTGAAGGGAAGGAAGAATCAGAAAAAACGGTACCTGAGAAAGAAGCCGCAACCCAAAAGACAAGCTCCTAAACTTTAGGATAACCCATGCCAAAAATCAGCACAGAACAAATCCAAACCTTGAGACAAAGCACGGGCGTTGGCCTCATGGATGCTAAAAAAGCCCTGGAAGAAGCCGAAGGCGACCTGGTCAAAGCCCAGGAGCTTCTAAGAAAACGAGGAGAAAAAGTCACGGCGTCCAAAGCCAACCGCGTGACCGAACAAGGCATCGTCGAATCGTATATTCACGCCAATCAGAAAGTCGGCAGCGTGGTAGTCCTGCTTTGCGAAACGGACTTTGTCGCGCGCACTCCGGAATTCCAGGAACTGGCCCATGAATTAGCCATCCAGGTGGCCGCGACCGGTGCCTGCTATGTCAGTCCCGACGAGGTTCCAGCCGAAATCGTCGAGAAGGAGAAAGAAGTGATTCGCGCCCAGGTCGATTCCTCAAAAAAACCGGCTATCCAAGAATCAATTATCAAAGGAAAACTGGATAAGTTTTTTGCGGAGATTTGCCTGCTCAAGCAGCAATACGTGAAAGACGACTCGATGACAATCGAAGAAATGATGACCTCTCGCGTCACGAAATTAGGTGAAAACATCCGTATCAAAGAAATAGGCTATTTTGCTATTTAAGGTTTAACGCCTGAATACGAGCCTCCATGGCTGACATCATCATCGTTATTATCGCCGTTCTCTCACTGGCAGGTATCGCTTGGTTGACCTCTCGGCACTGGCAACAGCTATTGGCCTACCGCCCGGGAGCGGACAACGAACGCGTGGAACGGCGAAAACAAGATATTATCAGCCAGCGTCTTGAACGGAAGTTTACCCGGGTAAGCTTGCCGCTTGTTCGTTCTGTGCGGCCAGCGGTCTCCAAGGCGTTTGAGTGGGCGCGCCGGAGCTACCATGGGGTGCGGAATCTTGAAAATAAGTACCGTCACCTCAGCGAACAGGAGGCGGGAGAGGACCTCAAGACCGGCCCCAGTGTTCAGTACAGATTGCGCGGAGAAATTGACGAGCACATCCAAGACGAAAATTACGCCGATGCGGAGAAGAAACTCATTGAGTTGATATCACTCGACGCCGGAGATCCCGAGCATTACAGGCGATTGGGCCATTTGTACGTGGAGATGAAGGAATTTGGGCAGGCAGTTGAAACGTTTTCATACGTCCTTATTTTAGCGGCCAAGCTGAAACGTGAGCAGGAAGTGATCAGCGGTTCTGATGTCTCTGAGGAAGCGTCTGACCACATAAATCTCGGGCTGGCGTATCGTGGGTTGAGTAAATACCCCGAGGCTTTGAAAGAAATGGAACGCGCTTGCCAACTGGAATCAAACAATCCAAGAAACCTTGATCTTTTGCTAGAGACAAGTATACTGGCACAAGATAAAATGCAAGCATGGAGCGCTTTTGATCGGCTAAAGGCGGTTAATCCGGAGAATCAAAAGCTAGCACAGTTCGAAGAGCAAATTCACGAGTTGGAAAGTAAGAGTAGGAATTTTTAACATTTATTGCCGAGCTGTGATTGACCCGCCCCTTGCCAGGTGCTGATGTAGCTTCCCCCGGCTATGCCCGGCACAAACAGTTGGCCCGCCGCTTCTGCCGATGTAGCTCAGCTGGTAGAGCAACTCCATGGTAAGGAGTAGGTCACCGGTTCAATTCCGGTCATCGGCTCCAGAAGCGGCGGGGTAAATACAGCGGCATTGCACCTGCGTCACACTCAGTAAAGTAATAATAATGAAGGCAAGGTGCCGCTAGGAAAAAGGTGGTGGCGAAGCTCTCAAGCGCTTATTGAAAAAGTGATATCTTCACCCTTCTGGTGGGTCGGTACCCAAGCGGTCAACGGGGGCAGACTGTAAATCTGCTGGCCTCGGCCTTCGTAGGTTCGAATCCTACCCGGCCCACCAGAGGGGTGTCTCAGGCAGACTGCCACCGCCACATCATTTTCTTTAATAATAATGGAGGCGGGGTGCCGCTAGAAAGCGGCATAAATCTGTTGGCTTCGGCCTTCGCGGCTTCTTCCGTATCGATGGCGAAATCCCGCTAGCATTTCAAAAATAAATTGTATAGCGCAGGGGGATCATACCAGGTTCACCAGTTAGAAAATGTATTTGTTGGCTCGCCAGCCGATTTTAAGTGCGAAATGAAACGATTGGGAATAAATATAGAAACGTGGACACATAAATTCTTGGTAATTAGTTTGAAACGTAACCAAAATAGATTGTGATAAAGAGTTTGAATAAATTGTCGTTTCGATGGTTAAATCGGTATTCTACTTCTTTACCTTAAAAAATCCGCGCGCGCAAAAAGAGAATAGGCAATTTTTCTGCTTGGCTTCGTGCTGACGCACGGGCGGTGGAGCTTCAATAAGGACGAGGCAAAACAAAAACTATTTTTGCGGGAGAAGGTGATTTTGCTTTGCCTCAACTCTTTTTTGTTGGCAGGATTTTTTTATCCGCCGCGCAGGAGGGTGCGGGAGGAATGCGCGGCAGATTATTTGCCGTTTGCTTTACGAAAACGGCCATTTATGTCAGGGTAATACCATGACACGCTCAAAACAGTGCAACTATAAACTTAAATGCATCAATGATGATTTTCAAGTGACGGAAGTACCCTTGATGCCTACTTTAACTTTAAAGCGACCGCGTCGCTTTACTTATATTTGGATTCAAAAAACTGGATTCACTACTTTTGATATTATCGAGCAGATAAAAGATTTTTTTAAGTTATCGTTCAGCGATGTATCCAGTCAGGGATTAAAAGACGAGGATGCTATCACAGAGCAACTCATCTCAATAAAGAAAATTATAAAAAATGACGACATCATAGCTTTTAATAAGAAAAGCAAGTCCAAAAAGAATTTTTGCCATATTAAGCATATCGTTGGTTATGGAAATGAGGCTGTAAAGAAAAGAATGCTCCACGGAAATTCGTTTAGAATTGTCATTAGAAATCTGGATAAAACAATCTCCAATACTTTTTTAAGTTATATCTCTAGCCAAAGACATTATTATTTTATCAACTACTATGATAATCAACGATTTGGAATGCCTAGCGGTCCATACAATACGCATTTGATTGGTAGGGCTATCGTAGAAAATAAATGGAAGGACGCCTATAAACATCTCAAAAATTCAAATAACTCTCTTCCTAAAATTACAACGAAACTTGAAAGTACCTCCGACTTCAAGGAGATATTTCGATTGCTGAACCCAAGGAAGGTTTCTTTTTTTGTTTCTGCTTACAATAGTTTTCTTTGGAATAGTCATGCATCTTCTGTCGTCAGAAAATATACTAAAAGCAAAAAACATATTTTCGAAAATGTCGGATATCTGTACATACCAACAGCATCTTCATTTCTGTGTCCAAATATCTGCGAGGTGGATGGCTATGAATTTCTTGCAAAGAACTTCACAATCGCACTAAAGAAAAATAGTAGAAACCTTGTTGTTGCAACTACGATATATGCTGATGATTTAGAAAAAGACGGGCTACATAAGGGAAGGTGGAAATTAACTCTTTCTTTTTTCTTGCCAACTGGTAGTTATGCCACCATGATAGTTAAGCAAATCTTCTTGAGATTAAGTAAATAGATTCTTATCTTATGAATAAAAATATTGAAATAGAAATACGAGGACCATTGTCGAAAGAAAAATTCAATAAACTAGAGAGTTTTCTTAACGAAAAAGGTAGGAAGTTAATTGAAAAAAACAGAGTTTTAATTGACTACTCAACTTTTTTAGATGGGGGTATTGAAGATAGAAAAAAAGATATACGCCTGCGCGTCACTAACGGTGTCCCTGAAATAATAGTGAAAATCGGACAATGGGGCGGGACAGATCAACGAAAAGAGCTTTCGGTTTTAACTAATCCAAGCAGTTTTGACACACTCGTCGAAATTTTTGGCGAACTTGGGCTGAAAAAAGGGATGCTATGCGTACGCAGGAGTAAAATCTATGAATATCAAGGAATAGAATTTGCGCTGGTTGAGGTTCCCAATCATAGCTATTATTACGAGGCAGAAAAAATGGCACATGAAGGCGAAAATCCTGAACAAATAACAAAGGACATAACAAAGGTATGTCGAGCTTTGCAACTTGAGATATTCGACAAAAAAACATTTTTTGAATATATCCAACGACTGAACAAAGAAGCAAATGAGGTATTTGACTACACTACTTCATTTAGGCCGAATTACTTCAAAAATAGATTTGGGCTATAACTCAAAAGAAAAAACGGGTGGAGAGTTTTCTGAACTCGCCACCCGTGTGTGTTTGCCGTTATCCATGATGACCCCTCACAAAGACTTTCCCTCGGATTATCTTATGGGCAGGCCTGTTATGAATAATGGCGTGTCGGGCGAACTTTTGACCGCAACTGGGGCACTTGAGAGCACCATTTGTGCAATCCGACATGATCATATCGGCGTAACACTTTATGAGCGTCCCCCCGCCCTCTTTTTTGTAGCGGTAAAGCAGACCTGTGCATTTAGCGCAATGCACGGCAATCGTGTATGTTTTTCCCACGTTCTTCTCCTTTCAGAAAGATGCCTTTATGGCATCAAATTTGGGAGGACATACTCCGACACACGCGTTGCAAGAAATGCAGTTGTCGGCGATTACAGCGAGCGGCTTCCTGTTAGCACGACGAAGCATCGTCAGGGCATCAAAAGCGCAGGATTGAACGCAGATTCCGCAACCAGTGCACTTCTCTTCGATTACGACCGGACATGGTGACGAAAAACGATGTTCGCGTGTCTTTTCAAGTGTGAGTCCGATCAGATCCTCAATCGAGTCGTACTGAGGATTCTCCGCGAGAAACCTCCCCAGTCCTGCCGTTATGCGCTTGAAGACAACCGGACCCTTCAGTGCTGGCGCGGTGTAAAGTTGCACTGCTCTTGCGCCTGCCATCAACATCTGGACAACGTCGTCAGCCGTGAAGATTCCACCACATCCGACGATCGGAATGGTAAGATTCTGCGAAAGTTGATGTACACACCACAGAGCAATCGGGAAAATCGCTTTTCCAGACACTCCGCCGCCGCCACCCTTAATACCGAGCTTGGGTTTGGCGGTTTTGGTGTCGATCAACATTCCGGGACCGATACTATTCGTGCAGACGATGGCGTCAGCGCCTAACTCTTGGGCGCGCTGAGCCATAGAGAGTAGCAGGTTCGAGTATGACAACTTGATCCAGATGGGCGTCTTTGTAACGCCCCGCACCTTCTTCATTAGTTGTTCCAGATGAAGCTCGTCAACATTCAAGTTGCCGTGCAGTGCGCCTGAGTGCGAGCAGGAAATGTTGATCTCGTAGGCATCAACATCAAGCTCGTCAAAGGTCTGGATCAAATAGCAACAACTCTCGAGGTCGCGACCAGAAAGAGAAACGATGATCGGACAGCCAGCGTCTTGCACATGGCGCACTCCACTGTCTCGCCACTCTGTCCACGGTTTCTCGTTTCCCCATTCGCAGTTAAGCATGTTGTCTTGTCCGAAAACCGCGTAACGCGGGACGGTAATTCTCGAACGCTCCGGCGGAACGCGTTGCTTGAGCGAACGGGTGACTATCCCCGAACAGCCGTATGGTTGAGCTCTCATGAAGAACTCTGGCGTTTCGGTAATGTATCCTGATGCCAACAAGAGCGGTGTCTGGAGACTTACACTTCCTACTTGCGTCCTGAGCATGGCTATCCTCCTTTCTGTAGATGTGGCGCTAAAATCGCGAGCACTTCCTTAAACACCATGCGTTCTGTCGCTTCGGAGATTTCAACCACCGAGGTAAACAGTGATCTTTGCCGCAGGATTGTCCTGATCTCGTCATCGGCTGCCGCAACTCTTTTTTCTATCTCTGCAGAGCTTTCTGTCTTTCGTATGATAGCAAGCCTTTTGTGAAGCAGAGGTAGTTCAGAGGTAACGAAACCGATAGTGATGACTGCAGGATTGATTCTGAGCGCTTCCGAAACATTGTTCGGGTGCAACTCAGTCAATCTGATATCTGTGGTTGGAAACAAATCCTTCCCCCTAAGGCCATAGCGATGGCCAAAGAGGTCTTGAACCAACACCAATTCACCAATATCAGCCCTCCGATTGAACTCAGAAACTGAAACAGGGATTCTGTTTCCTCTACCCTGTTCGTCTGGTCGCAGGGGGCGGGTAGTAAACCATGTCAGTTCCTGAATGTATGGGTGAAGCTGCAATAGCCGTTCCTTGACGTATCCCTTACCGATTCCGGAAGGGCCGCTGAAAGCGATTATCATCGTACCCCTCCTTTCGTTCGTTTGTGAAAGAACTTTTCCTAATTCTTAGGAGCATCCTAAGAATTATATTACCCTGACATAAATAGCCGTTTTCGTAAAGCAAACGGCAAATAATCTGCCGCGCATTCCTCCCGCACCCTCCTGATTGAAGCTCCGCCGCCAGCGTGAAGCCGAGCAGAAAAATTGCCTATTCTTTTTTTGTTTTTGCGCGCGCCGATTTTATCCTTAAAGGAAAGACAATTTTTCTGCGAGGCAGTGTCATTTGGCAGCACGGTAGCGGGGCTGAGTGAATTGGATTTTTTCAGAAATTTCTGCTAAAATGGTTTCTAACGTGGTTGCAAGGCCACACCAGAGGGGTGTTCACTCACTCTAACGCGGCATAAATCTGCTGGCCTCGGCCTTCGCGGGTTCTTCCGTATCGATGGCGAAATCTCGTTAACATTTCGAACATAAGTTGTATAGTGCAGGGGAATCCTACCAGGCTCACCAGTTAGAAAAAATGTCTTTGTTGGCTCGCCAGCCGATTTTAAGCGCACAACGAAACCATTGGCAATAAATATAGAAACGTGGACGCACCATTCTTAAATAATTAATTAAACACTTAATAAAACATCATGCGAAAAAGACCAACATGTATTTCTTTGTTAGTCACACTTTTTAGCATCTGTATATTTTATGTTCTTACTGGACCGGCTCAGGCGAGAGTAGCGTTAACTGAAGGCGAGTTTGTGGTTCTTGGGGACGACCTTTCACTAGGAGACGTTTATAACCAAATGTTGTTTCAGGATATGGTTTTTGAAATTGATGATCTGGGTAAGGCAAAAGGAACAGCCAACGTATCTTTTACCGACTTAGATTTGAAGGGCGCGCTTCGTACCGGAACCCTTACTCTTAATTTAGAGGGGAATTATGATACCAAAGAAAACAGTTTGAGTGGAACATTCTTAGTCAAATTTACAAGTTCAATGGTTGACGAACCACCCCCACCGCTCCTCTCGTATTATGGCAATAATGAATATACTTTTGACGGTACTATTTCCGGTGGTTGGTCATCGAAAGAAAGTGCCTTTGAAATCTTTTTCAATGGGACAGCGCATTCGGTTGGTAAAACCTGGAACGGTAATGGTAAAGAGGAAGAACAGGATACAACAACAGAATGGCACAATAAAGCTGTATTTAGGGAGGACTTCTGCGCTAGCTTACTTGCCCGGGCAGAAAGTAAACCAAAGTGGAAATTAATTCAAACCGCGCAAGCGAAAGATTCAGGCGCGCGTTTCGCGGCATTTTCAGGCGAGGTTTTAATTGCTCCTCAAGACGATCTTGATGACGAACGAGCAGCTGAAGACGATATGGTCCTAGAAGAAGGCGATATAGTTACAACTGGTGGAGATAGTTGCGCGATGATCAGCTACGCCGATGGGAGCACGTTTATTATGAAAGCGCGTTCCAAGGTAATCTTAGCGGCTGCTCCGGAAAGACAAAGCCAATTAGAATTAGTCGCGGGAAATATCTTGGTCAATCTGAAACATATCTACGAAACCGGCCAATTGGAAGTAACTATGAATGATGCGATTGCCGGCACCAAAGGCACGACTTTTGTTGCTTCTGAGGACGGAACCAATTCTACCCTCAAAGTTATTGAAGGGTTAATGTATTTTCGATCGCTAGCGACCGGTCAAGAAATCGATGTTGGATCCGGCGAGATGGTTTCAGCTGATTCCGATGGAATGACTGAAAAAACCGCTTTTGACACTGAGACCGAATCCAGCTCTTGGGAAAAAATTCAAGGAAATTTAACGCTTTTCAACACAAAGTCTGTTGCTAGCGACGAGTCGCCGGTAGAACCATCTTCCCAAGATGACACCTCAGAGCCTCAAGAAGAAATATCTTCTGAAGCGGAAGAACCAAAATCTAAGGGAACATTATTTGCAATACTGTCATCTCTTGTCGTGCTAGTTGTACTAGGATTTTTGGGAATAAAGTTTGCTAGAAGGAAATGAAGTAGTTGTTGCCGAAAAAATAATCTATACAGGAATTTAACGAATAGAGCCGGGCTTGTATGTAGACAGGAAATAGAAGCAAAGGAATGTATTAACTAACATTGCGTATATGGCGTGCTTCGCCGCTGGCGGGTCCGGCTAACACTTCGAAGATGAAATAGAAAAGAGCGGGAGAATCCTACTCCACCCACCAGGTAGTGTTGAAATGACAGACTGCCACCGCCACAATCAGTGTAGTTATAACAAAGAAGGCTTCACATGGTGGAAGCCTTTTGGGGCGGGATGAGCACTTCAACGATGTCGAGGGGCATACGCTCGGTGCCATAGTTCACCCTGACAACGAAAGGAGTGTCCTCGTGACTCACCCCTAGGATACCGATGCCGCTTCCACGGTTGGTGATGACGACGGACTCCGGAGGAAGGCTGGACAGGATGCCGGTAAATGCTCTTCGGCGGTCTTCGAGACTGGTGCTGAGAATAGCGGGGATCATGGTGCCGTCGGCGAAGAGAATGCAAGGCCCGTCGTCGGTGGTGACAAGCCTCTCTGACGTGCCCAAGGCGGAACTGTAGCGGTCGACGCGCAGTCCCAAGGCCCAAGCTGTTTCACGTTCAGCTCGGCCAGTAGCGCAGCAGACAACCGGCGGACAATGGGGGAGTAAGCTTCGTAGACTGGCTACTATGCTTTCCGCGCCAGGGGAAAGTCCCGGGTCCGGTCCGCTAGCGAGGAGACCGGAAACCACCACGTAGATGATCGATTCTTCGTACATAGACCTTCTCCTTCCGGTCACAAAGGGTACCCGGATGTGTTTGTGGGCCAGAGGACGATCTCAAAAGAAACAACATAACAATGGACAAGGCAAGGTGACACGACGTGAATCGATGTCGAAAAACTGTGCTGACAGTATCAGGTACTTATTGTTTCGTCAATATCGAAAAGAATGTTTCGAGATGGGCAAACGCTTCGTCAAGAGTCTGGTAGGATCGGGACTGAATGTTTGAATTTCCAAGCACCATCGGACTGGCGTGAGCGGATGTTCCTTCTCTATAGAGCGCCATGATTGGGATGTTTCGGCTTTCCGCCAAGCCGATCTCGTAACCGACTCCGATTGAAGGCGTGGAAATATCGGCTACCAGCGCGTCGGCCTGCCGGACTAAACCAGAATCGTAATCGTAAATCTCTTGGTGTGTAAACTCGACTCTTCCTTTGTCCGTGATGGCCGGATCGCCCACGAAATCGCTGAGAACCTGTCCGTAACTTCGCAAGTGCGTAATCAAGGCGCTGTAGATAGTGACATCCTGGCGGCCGCTTCGAATTGATCCGGCGAAATATATTTTCACTATATCCGTATGCCAAAACTTTGGAATATCCCCAGCACTCCGTGGAGAATGCCAAAAACAATGCTCAGCCAGGCCATATAGCGGTGGTAGTAGCTCATCTTGACGATGGAGTTGTCCCATTTATCCGGTCCGGGTATCTTTCCTTTCCAGGGAACGGAACGGACGCACCAGGGCATGACGTAACAAGACATGAAGTTCAAAATGAAGACCAGCGCGAACACATAGCCGGTCCAGGCCGTGAGGTTTTTGTCAAAAAGCAGGATGTTGGAGCGACCCGCGGATCCCGTCTTTTCTGTCCCAGGTTCACCCAGCCGTCCGACTACCTCGAAGCCGGCAAAGACTTCCGTGCCGTGCGGTGCTTCGGAAAGCGCCTGGGTCAGGTCTACCCCGGCCGCGTGGCCGAAGTGACTGCCTTCCTCAAACATTGCACTGTCGCTCACATCGTAAATCAATCCTTGGTAGGCGTAGTAGGCCGGCCGGCCATCCTGTCCGTCAAAGGCGCTCAGTTCTTCGTTGCTGAATGCTCGCAGGCTCTCTGTATCGATGGCTGATTCTTCATCAACCGCCGCGGCAATCACCGCGCTTGAGAGAAATACCGTGGCCATGAAAAGGTAGCCTACAAGAATCGCTTTTTTTGATGGTGGTAATTCCTTCCAGTATATTTTCATGGTTTATTCCTTTGGGCCAAAGGGCTGAAGATAGACAACGGTCTCGTCTTCGGGCAGATCAAGCTCGTCCTTGACAGCGTCAGCGTCGTATCCTCCCATGACCACAGTGCCCAGGCCTAATGACTCGGCTTCCAGGTAAAGGTTTTGGCCAATATGGCCGCTTTCCTGGTGGACGACTTTTAAACCCGAATCGCCAGGGAAAGAAGCCTGGACTTTGGCATAGATGGCTCCATAGACCGCGACGGCTGGAGCGACGCGCAATTGAGCTTGTTGTTCTTCGCCTGTGAGGAGATCCACTTCGCTCTTAAGAAGCCGAATAGAGTGCGTCTCGGGAAGATAGTGGTACAATCCGGGGTCAATTCCTTCAACATCTCTGACTAATACGTAAAAATTAATCGGGTAAAGACTGCGAGCTGAAGGCGAAGTACGGCCGCCGCTTTCGGGATCGGTCACGCCCTGGCCGGCCCAGAGCATTTGGCCAAGCTGGGCTTGGGTAAGAGATGCATCCCCATACGCTCGGGCGCTGCGCCTCTGAGAGAGGGCTTGCTCAACCGACACGCTGCCCAAGCTTTGAGGAGAGGGGAGCGCGATTTCTTCACCAATGTAATTTTTCTCAATTGGAACATATTCAGAACTCTCTTCCATAGCGGCTGAGTTTGTGTCGTTTTCTTCCTGAGTAGCCGGGGATTTCTGAAATTCATACGCGTAGAGTATCCAGCCGACCGCAGCGATAATGAGTACGATAATCACGGTCATCCCTTGCGGACCGGTAAACATTTTGGGCGGTGGCGGAGGCCCGACTTGAGGGTTTGCGTCAGTCATGGGTACGGTATTTAGCGTATTAGTTTGAACCAATTATAAACGAATATGCGATATGTTTAAAGCGATTGCTTGTCAGGTCCCCTCTGCTTCACCAAGCGGAGTTTGATCAATAAGGCCAACCGTAAGATGAATACCAGAAGCACAAAGGCTGTTAACAATAATGAAAAGGGGGGCAAAACGCTTGGCCGCTCAGTCAGCCAAATCTCCCAGACCTCGTATCTTTTGATACCGTAGTGCAAAAGGGCTAAAAAATAGGCCAGATAACCCAGGCGGAGCAGCGGTCTCCAGCGCTGACCGTATCTTTTCATGCCGGCGGTGTTGGAGATTGAAGCCATGAATAGCAAAATAAGTAAGGCCGTCGCCCCAAAAAGAAAGGCGTACGCGTTATTTACCTGAAAACCAAACACCTCCCAGACATAGAGAGCGTCGTAGCGGCTTTGATCATTGGGAATGACGAAATACAGGAAGTAGGCGATCAATCCGTGCGCCAGAGCGTAAGCGAAACCGGTTATGCCTAGGTATTTGCGATAAATGATTTTCGTGTCGAAAAAATCCCAGAAGTAGCAGATTCCGCTGAGCGCAAAAGATAATCCGATCAGTATTATGGCCGTGTCGGCTAACGCGGCATTAGCGTGGTTGATGGAATAATCCACGCCCCTGCCCAGCTGGTAGATGATCACGCCGGAGTAGGCGGCCGCACTCAGTAAAAATGAATTTCGCCATAAGTTCCAGCGCGCGGTGGGGCCTCTTTTTTTCAGTGCCTGGTCATACTTTTGTTGGGCTGTGGAATGACTGGATTCTGGAGCGGGGCTTTGTTGATCCATTCTGCTTATTTTATGATCCTGCTACAACTTTGGCGAAAAAGCCTACTAGATAGCCCACGATTAAAGCGACGCCGGCCAAGGTAAACATCCTCCAGCCTGATTTCAGCCAATTTTGCTTGGTGTATTTAGTGACGCCCACTCCCAGACCGAAGAGGCCGATCAAGGTAATAACAGATGAAACAGTGATGGCGTTTTGTGTTTCCAGTAGGAAGTAGGGGACGAGCGGAATTAAGCCGCCAATGGCGTAAGAAACAAACATGAAAATACCGTTTCGGAACGGGTGAGAGATTTTCGATGGAAACACTTTCAGCTCCCGGTAAGCCATCTCCCTCAGCATCAGTTCGTTGTTCTTGGCAGCGGCCTCGGACATTTTTATCGCCAGTTCTTTCGGCCAGCCATCGTCGATAAACATCCGGACTATTTCCTCCTTTTCTTCTTCCGGATATTCTTCAATCTCTTTTCTTTCTTCGTGCAGTACCCGCTGCTGGATATCACGTTCCGACAAGCTGGATGTATAGGAACCGATGGCCATGGAAATGGACTCGACTGAAATAATGGCAAACCCCGCTAACAGCACCGTGAAATGATCCTGGCTGCCGACCGCCACGCCGGTGATCGCTCCAAGAGTCGAAACCATTCCGTCCTGCATGCCAAAAACCACTTCGCGGATATTCTCAACGACGCTTCCTTCCTGCTGATGAATGTATTCTGGATTTCGCGGTACTTGCATAAATTTACCTCGTAATACTAGCGTAAATCGACAAAACGGGCAATAGTAAAGTGGCCGAATGACGCCCTCCTTCTTCAATGGTATTATATACTATATGGATTCCAACAATATCGTGGTAATGAAAATCGGCGGTAGCGTCATCACGCAAAAAAGCAGGGATCGATTAGTCATACGCCAGAAATTATTGCGGGACATTAGCCGGCAAATCCGCCAGGCCTTGGACAACCGGCAACACGGCCTAGTCTTGATTCACGGCGCCGGTTCTCAGGGACACCACTTGGCGTTGAGTTATGGGCTCAAAAACGGTACGCGCCGAAGCGCGCGCAAGCTGACCGGCGCCAGAGTTTCAACCCTGGTGGATCAGCAACTTTCCATGACAATGACGGATATTTTGACAGAGAGCGAATTGCCCGTTGTGCCGCTCCATCCCTCATCCTTGGTATACGGAAAGAACGGCAATATTGATTCGGTATTCATGGATCCTATTTGCAAAGCGCTGGAGCTTGGGCAGATCCCGATGTTGCACGGCGACATGATGTATGACGCGAAACTTGGGATGTCCATTTGTTCAGGTGACGTATTGGCCGCCAAGCTGGCAAAAGCCCTGCGCTCATCCCGGATCCTCTTTGCCACTGATACTGACGGCTTGTATGATCGCGATCCCTTTCAGTATTCAGATGCCACGCTGATCCCCAAGATACGGCGAGAAGAGGTTTTACGGAGCCTCATAACTTTGGGCCAATCGCACCATAAAGACGCGACAGAAGGCATGCGCGGCAAAGTACGTTCAGTATTGAAAGTAAAAAACCCGCGTTTGAAAGAAGTACAAATTTTCAATGGCACAAAAGCGCGAAATTACTTCCTGGCATTAAGCGGAAGAAAATTCAGATCCACCCGCATACTCTCCTAAACAAAGAACGCTCACCTCAGGCAAGCGTTCGATTCAGGCCTACTTCTTCGGGCAAGCAGCTCATCCATGACCGGAGCGACTTCACGCCGCACGGAGTTCTGCAAAAGGTCCGGCGGCGATACCCAGCCCACCACCTCCACGTCACTGTCTTTGGACGTGAATTTGGCATCAGTTCTGCCGCAATAGCGGGCGGTGAAAACGATGGTGACTGTCAGGGGAATCACTGACCAGACGCCGAACAAGCGTAAGTCCTCGCACGGAAATTCCCCGCCCAGCTCCTCCTCCATCAGTCGTCGGAGGGTGTCACTGAAGTCCCGATCAATCTGAGGTTTCCAGGTTTCGAGGGGGAAGGAGAGCATGCCCGCGCGCTTCAGGATAACGGGTTTGTCCCGAAGCTCACGCACGACCATGATCTTGCCCTCCTGGTTAAAGAGCAGTAAGCCAACACCGGTGGTAATCACGTCGCCTCCTTGCTATATCCGATAGCGGCACGTATCAAAGCTTCTTGTTATGTACCAAAAATAAACCGCTTTGGCAAGAGGCGCGGTTTATAAACTTTTAGACGCTCTTGATATCCCGCCGCGAAAAGAAGATCGATCCAGCCATTGAACACACGATAATCACTCCTAAGAAGACCCAAAAACCCTCTGGGCTGACTTCCTGGCGCACAAGCGCGTCACCCGGGTCAAAGTAATAGAAGAATGAAAGATATTTCACGTTGACCAGGGACTCTTTCAAGACCGATACGATGTTGAGGACATACATAGCGACAAGCACACCGCCGGTAATCATGTAGACCTTGCTTCTTTCGGAAAACAGTGCCGACAGCATCATGGCGATACTAAGAACGGCTAATCCAAACAAGAAAGCCGTGCCAGCCAAAATCAAATGGCTTTTGATAACGTATTCGACCCCATGAAGTTCGGAAAGCGGTATGACGGCCAGCACGGTGAAAGCGAGAAATACAACAAACATCGCCGCCGAAGAAAGATAACGGCTCCAATAAAGCGTATTCCGAGATACAGGCCGAGCCAGTAGCATTTCCGAGGTGCCACGCTCGATCTCCCCGGCCAGGCTGGACCCGGCCATGGAAACCAGGAAGAAGAGCGTCAACAGAGGCCAGACAAAACTGTATTGCTCCGTGGACAGGAATTTCTCGATTGTGGAGAGGTCAAAGTCTTCAATCCCGAAAGCTTTCATAAAGCCCTCGGGGAAGGACTTGATGAATTCGTCCATGGACGCGGCCTGTTCGGAAAAGGTAGGAAACAGCGCCACATACATCCAGAGAAGCAGAACGCCGGAAAGTGAATACACAATCCAGGAAGTGCGGCGGTCTTTGAAATTTCGCAAAATTAGTGCCAACATCATGATTTCTGATAAAATTCTAGGAAGATGTCATCGAGAGAAGCCTGGGTGATGCGTAAGTTTTGCAGGTCGTATTTGGCCAGGGCCCGGATGAGGGGATCCAGATCGCCGGAAACGTTGAGCATCAAGGTTTTTTCCATCTGTTTAATCACGGTAATAGTGGGATCCTGAAAATCTTCTATCTTGTATGGGCTTTGGAAATAGATCTCGGCTTGATGAAGTCGTTTTTCTTTCAGGCTATTGATGCTTTCAATCGCCACCATTTTTCCTTGACGGATAATGCCAACGCGGTCGCAAATCTTGTCCACTTCGGCCAAATTGTGCGAAGAGACAAAGACAGTGGCGCCTCGCTGGGTGGATTCGTGCAGCAGCTGATACACGGTATTCTGCAACAACGGATCCAGGCCGGTGGTAGGTTCATCGAGGATGAGGAGTTCGGGCTGAAGCATGAAGGCCATAATAATGCCCAGCTTCTGGCGGTTTCCCGATGAAAGCTGCTTTGTTTTCATCCTGGG
Source organism: bacterium (assembly GCA_030699685.1). GTDB lineage: Bacteria > Patescibacteriota > Patescibacteriia > JAHIZJ01 > JAHIZJ01 > JAUYLJ01. The sequence continues at coordinate 32,190 of JAUYLJ010000068.1, forward strand.
ATTGAAATCAAGCCGTGAGACCAATTCGTCAGCCTTGTCCGAGCGGGCGTTCATACTTCGGACAAAATCGATATGCTCTTGCCCCGTCCATTTATCGTAGAGCCTGACGTAGCCGGAAAGATAGCCGATCCGCTTTTTCAGTTCGACCGAGTCCTTGACGCTGTCCTTGCCCAATATGGAAATGGCGCCGCTCGTCGGCCGCATGAAGTCCATCATTGTGCGGATGGTGGTGGTTTTACCGGCGCCGTTCGGACCAAGGAAACCAAAAATTTCTCCTGGCGCTACTTCGAAACTGATGCCGTCAACAGCTTTGACGGCACCGAAGTGCTTGGAGAGATCGTGTACTTCGATCGCGTTCATTGACTTAGGGTGAAAAATTCATCATAGTGAAGTGGTCCGGTTTTGCAGTATACACCCGGGCGAATCGATCATAAAGCTCAAAACAGTGTATAACTCCCATGGAACGCGGGACTAATGTTTCCGTCATTATCGTCTCCTGGAGGGTGAAGGACCTGCTTCGCCGCTGCTTGGCTTCTATTAAAGAACAGACTAAGACCTGTTCGTACGAGATTTTCGTGGTTGATAATGCCTCAGGCGACGGGACAGCGGAGATGGTCAGGGATGAATTTCCTGAGGCTCAGCTGGTTGCCAACGAACAGAACCTGGGTTTTGCCAAGGCCAACAACCAGGCCATCTCCCGGGCGAGAGGAGATGTTATATTGTTGTTAAACCCCGACACTGAATTGCGCGAAGACGCGATCGGGAAGACCTTTGACTTTATGCGCCATAAGCCTGAGATCGGCATTTGCGGCTGCGCGATCGTCAATTCCGACGGCAGTCCTCAGCCATCAGTCAGAAATTTTCCCAGCTGGTGGGCGATGGCTTATCTGCTGCTGAAGCTCCATGTGATCGCTCCCTGGTTTCCGCCTTTGCGAAAATATTTGGCGGTAAACCATGATTACTCCCAGTCTTCCGAGGTGGATCAGGTGATGGGCGCTTTTTTCTGTATCCGCGGCCGGATGATCGACGTGATTGGCCCATTAGACGAGCGTTTTTTTATCTGGTTTGAAGAAGTTGATTATTGCCAACGGGCAAAAGCCGTCAGCTGGCAGGTCTGGTACTATGCCGATACCGCCGTGACGCACCACTCAGGGCAAAGCTTCAAACAGGCCCTGACTTTGAAAAAACAACTCATGTTTAACTCCAGCCTGCTCAAATATTTCCGTAAGCATCACTCTTTCGTGGGCACGGTCCTGCTAGCCACGCTGTATCCCGTCAGCCTGCTTCTAGCTCTGATTAGTCAATACGTGCGCCGATGAATTTTTTCTCACTGGACAAAACATTCCGTTTGACGATTTGGATCTCTTTACTGGCCTTCCTTTTAAGCTGGCTGGTCTGGTATCAGCCGGGCGCCTCGACTATTGTTTTTTGGTTGATAGTGGCAACGGTGGTAATCTTCAGTTGGTGGAAACTCGAGCTCGGGCTGATGCTGGTGCTGGCTGAGCTTTGTATCGGCTCCAAAGGCTATCTCTTTTCCTGGACGCTGGCCGATTTGACGATCTCAATCCGACTGGCAATATTCCTGACCGTCGTCCTGATTTGGGCGCTAAAATATTTCCGGCCGGGCAAGGTGGAATTCCGTTCCTCATCTTTCTTCTGGTGGTATATCGGCTTCCTGGCCGTCTATGTTGTTGGGCTGGGGCTGGGCTGGCTGAACTCTCATCCGGGCAAAGACATCTTTCTCGACGCCAATGGCTATCTTTATTTTGGGTTGATCTTCCCCATCTATCACGTCATCCGGGACCGAGCCGGCATCAAGCGCCTGGTCAGTGTCATGCTGGGGGCTACCACAGCCCTGGGAATCAAAACTCTAGCACTGCTTTTTGCTTTTGCCGGCCAGTACAGCGTATTGCCCGAGCTGTATCGCTGGGCCCGCGATACCCGCCTGGATGAGATTACCCTGATCACGCATAATGTCTACCGCGTCTTTTCACAGGCGCATATTTACGCTTTCTTTGTCAGCATCATCACGCTGGTGATTGGAACCTTACTTTTCCGCCAGCTGCAGAAGCGCGAAGAGCGCCTGCTTTGGGGCATGTTCCTGATCTCCACCCTGACCGTGCTGATCAGCTATTCACGCACTTTCTGGCTGTCGCTGGGCCTGACCCTGCTGGTCATTCTGGCCACTTTTGTCATTCGCTATCAGTTTACGGCGGCGAAGATGTCCCGCCTGATCGGTGTGCTATTATTAGTCGCGGTACTGGAAGCGGCGTTTGTGGTGTTGCTGGTCAATCTTCCGAATTGGCTGCGCAGCGGGGGAGGCGGCGCGGTCTCGCTAAGTTCGCTGGTGGAAGAACGTCTGGGCGACACGGAGCAGGCCGGACTGCAAAGCCGGATGAAGCTGCTTGAGCCCCTTGCCAGCGGGATTATCCATCATCCCATCTTGGGCGTGGGCTTCGGCGGCACGGTCTCATATCAGACCGACGATCCGCGTATCGTGGCCGAGACCGGCGGGCTCTACACCACCTATTCTTTTGAATGGGGATATCTTGATATATGGTACAAGCTCGGTTTCGTGGGCCTAGCTCTCTATATCCTTTTCCTTTGGCGCGTCGCCCAAAAAGGCCTGGCCGTCGTCAGGGACCGTGAAAGAGACATATCAATATTTGCCCTCGCCTGGCTGATGGCTTTTCTAGGATTGGTCGTTATTCACATGACCACGCCCTACCTCAATCACCCGCTCGGTATCGGATTTGTCATGTTGTCGGCAGTAATTTTTGAGCGTCTCGGTGAACGGAATACGCGGGAGCACGATGCAGCCTAAATTGACAATCAGCCTCGTCACCTGGAACTCCAGTCAGGATTTGCCGAATTTTTTTGAATCGCTAAAAACACAAAGTTTCCAGGACTTCGAGCTGCTCGTGGTGGATAATCATTCTATCGATGATAGCCTAGACAAGATTAAAGATCTCTATCCAGAAGCAACAATCTTGCCTCAGTCTAAAAATCTCGGCTACGGAGCGGCGCATAACATCGCTATTGCTCAATCAAAGAGTCCGTTTCACCTTGTGCTCAATGCCGATCTCAGACTGGGACCAGACTTCATCGCTCGTTTACTAGAAGCGATGGAGCAAGACGACAAAGCCGCGTCAGCTGGCGGGAAGCTGCTCAAACTGGGTGAGACAAGCCCCACGATAGACAGCGCCGGCCTAGAGATGCATCGAAGCCGGAGAGTGACTGACAGGGGAGAGGGTGAGCCGGATCAAGGGCAGTACGACTCTAAAGAAGAAATCTGGGGTATCAGCGGCGCGGCCTGTCTTTTCCGTAAATCCGCTCTTGAACAGGTGAAAGAAGGCGCGGGGGAGTATTATGACGCGCGATTTTTTATGTACAAAGAAGACGTGGACCTGGCCTGGCGTTTGCAAAAGGCCGGCTGGAAAAGTCTCTATGTCCCAAGCGCCGTCGCCTATCATCGGCGTTCGGCGTTCGGCCGGCAGGATGATCTGGCAGTGGCCGCCGCCCGGAAAGAGAAGTCAAAAATGATGAACTATTATTCCTATCGCAATCATCTGCTCACCCTTTTCAAAAACGAAACGACGCGTACTTTCTTGCCCCGAGCCCCTTGGATCATCTGGTACGAGCTGAAAAAGCTTGCGTACCTTTTGTTTTTTGAGCCAAAGACGCTGAGGGCGTGGGGAGTTATTAAAAAGAAATAGGGGAAGGTTGACAATCACTTGACAATAGTTTGTTATTGGTTTACAATTACTTTACAATGCTAAGTCAGGAGAAAATACTCAAAAGAGCCAAGGAAAAAGGCCGAATTACAAGCGCTGATTTTGCCAAGGATTTTGACGTGTCCAGACAATACGCCAGTCAATTGATCAAAGAGCTGGTAGATTCTGACAAACTAAAAAAAATGGGTTCTACGCGCGGCGCGTTTTATGTGTTGCCGGAATATTTTGACGCGCACCCAGAGCTTTTACCATCGCGTTTTTCAAAAACATATCGCAATGAAGGCTTAGAGGAACATATAGTGCTGGAAGAGCTAGAGAAAAATTTTACCGCTTTGCAAAAGATCGCAGAGCCGGTACGCGATATATTCATCTATGCTTTTTCAGAAATGTTCAATAATGCCATCGAGCACTCCCAATCAAAAAAGATCTTGGTCGAAGCGTTTCTTCAGGATGACGACCTGTGCTTTGTAATAAATGACGGGGGCGTCGGGGTGTATAGAAACATTATGCGGAAGAAAAAACTGCGGTCGCCGTTTGAAGCCATCCAAGACCTACTCAAAGGAAAGACCACCACCCAGCCAAAATCCCATTCCGGTGAAGGTATTTTTTTTACCTCCAAGGCCGCGGACACTTTGGTATTAGACAGCTTCGGTTATCAGATGACGGTTGATAACACCATACCCGACGTGTTTATCAGGTCTGATGTACGGAACAATCCGGGGACGAGGGTGACCTTTCGGATTCAAAAAGATTCTGACCGGCACTTGAGCCGGGTATTTAAGAAGTATACTGATCACGCCTCAGGCAGTGATTATGGATTTGATAAAACCGAAATCCACGTGAAGCTGTATACCAGAGGCAGCGTGCACATATCACGATCGCAGGCGCGCCGCATACTCCACGGACTTGATTTGTTCAAAGTCATCCTCCTAGATTATGCCAATGTGCCGATGGTCGGGCAGGCATTTACCGATGAGATATACCGCGTTTTTCATTCACGACATCCGCGGATTGAGCTACAGGAAGCGAATATGAATGAAGCCGTCGCGTTTATGGTTACTCGCGCCAAAACAGAGTCGAGGAAAGGAAAATAACTCTCTGACGGAAGAGCCGAAGAAACTCAAGGGGTGGGGTGAGATGCCAAGCCACACAAAACATTGACAAAACGAGACACTCTCGCTAACGTATCGTCAGATATGACGGATCATTTCAATTCTGGAGGTTAGCGTGAGTGGAGTGTTAGCCTGGTTTGGCGAATTGCCAGTACCAATCCTGGTGATTCTGATTGTGGGAGGAGCGCTTTTCCCACTCTTGTTGATGCTGTGTCTTGGTGCGTTTACGTATATAGCGGAAGACGCGCTCTGGACGGCGATTCGACTTCTCCAAAAACTTCGTGTTCTGAAGTGAGGTGTCCGAAAGATGTCCAAGTTCTTGAAGTGGGTAGGTATGCTTAGTGGTATTGCTGCCGCGGACTACTTTGAGAGCCGCGCCGAAGATGGGAAGTCAGTTCTTGCCGTTCTCGGGGCGCTCGGGTGCGCAATAGCACTTGATGCGGAAAGTACTCAAGAGCAAAAAGATGAAGAAGAGGAATCAGATGAGTCTTCTGAAGAACCGTACAAGACGCACGAGCCACGACAAGACGTTGTGTCCGAACCAGTCGAAGTCACACCGACTTATGTTTGTGAAAAGTGTGACGAAGTTGTTACCGACATTGTTGCGTGGGGTATGTGTGGACGGTGTTACGAGAAGTGGGATGCGGATCAAGACTATGACTAGTTCGTTTTGGGTTTCTTTGCCGGATGGGCGACCAACCGGCTTTTTCTTTTTCCGTCATCAACCATTAAGCGGCGATGTGCGAACTTCATTCTCATAGACGAAAGCTTGGTTTGAGAATGTGTAAACAGACACACTGGTGATTTTTGTTTTTAGGCTTGCTATACTAAGCACATTATGGCAGAACTCAAAACGAAGAAAAACAGCGCGAGCGTCATCGCCTTTCTCAAGAGCCTTCACGACGAGCAAAAGAGCAAAGACAGCCTTGAGCTGAACCGCGTCTACACCCAGATTACGGGAAAGAAGGCGACGATGTGGGGCACGGCAATAGTGGGCTATGACATGTATCACTACCAGTCCACCCGCAGCGCGCAAAAAGGGGATTGGCCACTCGCCGCGTTTTCACCCCGCGTGCAGAGTCTCACGCTCTACATCCTCTATGGCCCGATCAAGAACTCCCCACTGCTCAAGAAACTTGGCAAATACAAAGCGAGCGGCGGCTGTCTTCATATTAAGCGTTTGTCCGACGTAGACCTGACTGTCTTGAAGCAGATGATTAAGGCATCGTATCTGTGGTCGAAGAAGACCTACGGCACGAAGTAGAAGTAATGTAGAACCGCAGAGCGATAGCTATCGAAAGTTTCTGAACAGATTAGTCGACATTATCATCAAAAGTTTTAGGGAGCATGGAGGAAAAAGTCTCGTATAAAATAAAAAGAAGCCATCGAGCAAAACGAGTCCGTCTTGCAGTATATTGTGATGGGTCGGTGGTGGTGACTCTGCCGATTGGTGTTCAAGAGACACTTGCCGAGAAGTTCGTTCGTGAAAAATCTCAGTGGTTGCTTTCTAAGCTTGCATTTTTTAAGCAATTTCAAGGGAGCTCGCTCACTCATTACGGCCACAAAGAGTATCTCAAGCACAAAGAAGAGGCTTCAGAGCTAGCTACTGCGCGCGTGAAATATTATAATCGTCTCTTTGGTTTTTCGTATAATACAATCAATATCAAAAATCAGCGAACACGATGGGGAAGTTGTTCGAAAAAGGGGAATTTAAACTTCAATTATAAAATTGCACTTTTACCTTCAAAGCTGGCTGATTATATTATTGTGCATGAGCTTTGCCACTTAGGTGAATTCAACCACTCAAGAAAATTTTGGAACTTAGTCTCAAACGTATTTCCTAACTTTAGGGAATTGAGGAATGAAATGAAGAAGAGCGGGGTAATACTCTCGTGAATGTTTTTATGCCCACTCCCACCACCATCTTCTTACCTCTAATCCGTCCCCTAGAACTATGAATCAATACTCTACAAAAGCCCGCGAGATTTTAGAGCAGAATTTTTACTGCACTGTTGCAACGGCGTCAAAAGATGGCGTGCCGTGGGTGTCGCCAGTGTTTTTTGCATACGACGAGCAGTATCGGATTTATTGGGTGTCGAACAAAGATGCCAAACATTCGCTTCTGATTCGTGAGAATCCACGGGTTGCTCTTGTCGTCTTTAACTCTACAGCTCCTGAAGGGGAGGGTGATGGGGTGTATATAGAAGCAGCTGCCACAGAACTTAAAGCAGCCGAAGATGTGCAGCTTGCTATGGATGTACTAGGAAGGCGAGTTAGTAAGGATGAATTTCGAGTAAAAGACAAAGACCAAGTAACTGGCAACGGCGTATGGCGCATTTATCGCGCAACGCCAAAAAAAACGTGGAAGCTCTCACGTGGCAAGTTGATTCGTGGTCAATATGTTGATGAGCGAGTTGAGGTGCAACTAACACGGTAATGGATGCATTCAAAATAAATTAATTTTAGAAGGCAAAAACATTGAAGCAGTCGATTTTGGATAAGGCGTTTAAGGGGGAGTTGGTCTAAAGAAAATACTGTGTATTTCCTCTACATCCTCCAATGTTTCGACAACACTCTCTACACCGGCGTGGCTGTCGATGTAGCCAAGCGGGTGGCGGCGCATAATCATTCTCCCCGTGGCGCAAAATATACCCGCTCACGCCGGCCCGTGACGCTGGTCTATATGAAAAAGTTTCGTTCAAGATCAAAGGCGTTGAAAGAAGAATACCGGATCAAGCAATTGACGAGGTGGGAAAAATTTGCTCTCATTGGAAAATAATGAAAAAAGAATCTCGCCACATTTCCTCTCGATATTTTCCACCCGCCAGAATGAACTCCATCTTCTAAGGGCTTGACACCGTATTATAATACGATTATAATACAGCTATGACTCAAAAAGTATTACGCATTGGCTCATCAGCCGGGATTACCCTCTCAAAAGAAGCTTTGAAAGCTCTCCAGCTTAAAATTGGTGATCAGATTTCTGTGCAAGTCGATGTGGATAAGCAGACGGTGAAGATGGCTCCGGTGCAGAGCACGTCCGCAGAGGATGACAAAATTGCTAAGTTGACCACGCGCTTTATCAATCGATATCGCTCGGATCTCTTGGCATTAGCAAAAAAATAGTGCAGTACCTTACTTTCGAGCATATTCTAAAAATGCATTCTTTTGTTGTCGATGAAACCGGCGGCCTTCACGGTTTACGCGACTCCGGTCGACTTGAAAGTGCTATTGCACGACCGGGACAGATCGTATTTGCAAAAGAGTTATATCCAACAGTTTTTGATAAAGCTGCTGTGTATGCGCACGCGATTATTTTTGATCATCCTTTTGTTGACGGCAATAAACGCACCGCCATGGTCGCGGCATTTGTATTCTTAGAAAATAACGGATTCATTGCAACGGCAAAAGCCGGGAAAATTGAGAAGTATGCGATTGAGATTGTGCTCAAGAAATACGATGTTCAGACAGTGTCAAGTTGGTTGAAAGAGCATTGTGAGAGAATTCGGAAATAAACTTGGAAAGATACATGGTAGACCTGCCGCCTACTTGCGAAAACAGGTAGGCGGGAGACTGCAATTCGATTCTCAACAGTTCCTGCTATTTATAATTCAGCGTCCTGGTAATAAATAGTCAAACAGTATATAGTTAAAGGTAATGGAAGAATACCAAGCACAAAACACCGCTAAGATGCCCGGGAAGAAATTTACCATGAAGCGGAAGATCTCGCTTTTTCTTATTCTCCTCGTCATACTTGGCATCGGGTATGGCTTCTTTTGGATCAAGCAGACAAATACGCTTCGCGCTGATGCTGAGAATGTTATCGAGCAGGCGAATCAATATGAAGCTGTGAAAACGGAGATTACTACTGAAAAAAGTCGTTGTGAGGGATTTATTTCTCAACAGCAAGGTGATTTTGGCAGTTTTGAATACTGTACCAAATTCATTGAGTGGGCAAATACCTTACCTGCTTTGAAGTAGTAGCACACATCAATCAGTCCAGAAATATCCATAGTGCCGTGGGTTAGAGCGCTAGGGTTTGGCTTTAAAATTATCCAGTGGTTTTCCCTTGATAACCTATGCTTAATGTTGACGATGACGTTATCAACGCGGTGAAAAAGTTTGTTCAGACAAGTGTGGTGAAACTTCGATAGTATGGGTATTCATATTTTTCCTAAATAACAGAAAGTTGGAGAAAATATAAAAGCATGGAAATAGTAGTAATTTCTTCAAAAATATTGTACGATAACTGCTGAAGCACCGCATGGCTCTTCAATTCTTCATCCTGAAACGTTTCATTTATTAAGTGTTACTTATTCTTGGACCTCTCCATCATCATCCTCAACTACAAATCCCAGGGTCTGACCAAACAGAGCCTGAAGGGGATAGAACTGCTCAAACCGAATATGGAATTTGAGACGATTGTGGTAGATAACAATTCCGGCGACGGGACGGCCGAAATGGTTCGCGATGAATTTCCCTGGGCCAAGCTGATTGCCTCGTCCGAGAACCGGGGCTATGCCGCCGGGAATAATCTGGGGATCAAAGCATCGACGGGGAAGTACATCATGATCATGAATCCGGACATCGCCATCATGAACAACTCGCTTGAGGTTCTCTATCGGTACATGGAGGAGCATCCCAAAGTCGGTTTGTGCGGTCCAAGATTGATCAACCCCGACGGATCAGTCCAAGCCTCCTGCCGGACTTTTCAAACGCCGGGCATTTTGCTCTACCGCCGGACCCCCTTGGGACGTCTGCCTTTTGCCCGAAAAATTTTGCGGCATCATATGATGCTGGATTGGGATCATGGGTCCAATCAGCCGGTTGACTGGATGATTGGCGCCTGTTTTTTCGTCCGGCGCGAAGCCATGGAAAAGGTCGGACTTCTTGACGAGCGGTTTTTTCTTTATATGGAAGACCTTGACTGGTGCCGCAGATTCTGGCAGTCTGGATACGAAGTACACTACGTGGCTGACGCGGAAATGGTACACTATCACCAGCGTCTCTCAGCCGAGAATCCCGGCTTGAGCGGTGTGTTCAGCTACGGCACGCGCATCCATATTAAGAGCGCTATTCGATATTTTGCTAAGTATTTCGGTGATAAACAAGCGATTCGGCCACCTACTCATGACAACATTCCACAATAAGAAAAATACCGGCAGAAGCTGGTCCTGGAAAAGACTGTATCAAGACAAACGATTCCGAATCACGGCCATCGCGCTGGGCGTGATCATCGTGCTGGCCTTTGGCTTGTATTTGAAATATTCCGGCCCGGCCAAACGGGTCATGGCGCACGCCCTGAATGGGAAGACGCACCTGACGGACGCTCAAACCTCCGTGGAAGCAGAATTCTTTGGCCAGGCGGCCGAACAGCTTGATAGCGCTCATGACGAACTTTCATTGGCTTTGGACGAGATGGAGGGCTTAGGCGGATTGAAAGCCATGCCCTACGTCGGTACGCAGCTTTCAGCCGTGGACAACTTGCTCAGAGCCGGACTGCAAACCAGTTCGGCGCTTGGTCGGGTGGCCAAGCTGGCTGATGAAATTATTACTCCCGTAAAAAACAACGGTGAATTTACGATCAACTCGCTGACGCCTGAGCAAAAGCATGAGATGCTGAAGCAAGTGTCGGAAGCCTTTCCTGATCTGGTCGGTATCAAAGCCGAGATTGACTTGGCGGTACTGCATGTTGATCAGATCCCGGAAAAAGGAATCCTGCCTGTCATCAAAAACGCGCTGGGGCCGGTGCGGGAACAACTGCCAACGCTGCAACAAAGTATTGCCCAAGTTTTGCCGGCCGTGGAAATTATGCCGACTATCGTTGGATATCCTGAGGAGCAAACCTATTTGTTTCTGCTCGAAAACAACGCTGAAATGAGGCCGACCGGCGGCTTTATCGGCACTTACGGTATTTTGAAAGTCAAAGACGGCGAGATCACGTCGTTCACGACCGACAATATTTATAATTTGGACAACAACGTCAAAGACAGGCTGATCGAAGCACCGCCGGCGCCCATGGCCAAATACCTGGCGGCGGATAAATGGTTTATGCGTGACAGCAACTGGTCGCCGGATTTCCCGACATCCGCGGAAAAGGCCATCTGGTTTTACGAACAAGAGGGCGGCACCGCCAATCCGATTCACGGAGTCATTGCCGTCACTCCGACCTTCATCGAGTCGCTTCTGGGCTTGACCGGAGAAGTGGTGGTTGATGGGATTACGTTTACTGAAGAAAACTTTTATGACACTTTGCAATTCCAGGTAGAGCAGGGATTTTATCGCCAAGGAATTTCCGATTCCGAACGCAAAGAAGTTATCGGCGCCATGGCCGATATCCTGATGGACCGTCTCCTCAATTTTCCTCAATCCCGCTGGGGCGAGCTTTGGCAAACGGTCGAAAACCATATTGATGAGAAGCATATTTTGCTCTATTCCCGAAACGAATCCTTGCAACGGAATATTGAACTAGAGAACTGGGGCGCCGAAGTCCGTGATCAGGATGGCGACTATGTCTTTGTCGTTGACGCCAACATGGCCAGCTTGAAATCCGACCCCGGCGTGTTCCGCACCATTCGCTACGAGGTCAACGAAACGGCTGAGGGCTTGATTGCCGACCTGCGGGTAGAGTATAACAACACGGGGAGTTTTGACTGGAAATCGACGCGGCTGCGCACATACACCCGAGTCTACGTGCCGCTGGGCAGCGTTCTGCTCAATCATGAAGGCGTGATGGAGAACGACAAGCTCCACGGCGGCCGATCGGCGGATCCTGAAGTGTATGAAGAGCTGGGCAAGACCGTCATCGCCGGCTTTATTTCCATTGAGCCTCAAACCACCGGTACCTTGCACTACCAGTACCGTTTACCGGCCACGGTCAAGAATACCGACACGTATTCGCTCTTAGTCCAAAAGCAGGCTGGCACCGCTCCGCATCAACTGGAGATAGCGCTCAATTTCCAGGATGATATCCTCAGGGCGGAACCTATTGACACAATCGAGCAAAGCGCTGATAATTCCGTTGCTCTGAAGACGGATTTACGGAGCGACAAAGTCGTCGAAATTACCTTCGAATAGTCATGTTTGTCAAGAAGATCGGCATTGACCTAGGGACGGCCAACACGCTAGTCTACGTCCCGCGCCGGGGGATTATCATCAACGAGCCATCGGTGGTGGCTATTTCTATTGCCGACAAAAAGGTGCTGGCAGTCGGCGAAGAAGCTAAAGACATGCTTGGCCGCACGCCTGATACTATTACCGCTTCAAAACCCTTGCGTGACGGCGTGATCGCCGACTACCGAACCACTGAAAGCATGCTGCGCTATTTCATCAACAAAGCGCTGGGCGGAGTGCGTTTTTTTCGTCCTGAAGTGATGGTTTCAGTACCGGCCGGCATCACCTCCACTGAACGCCGGGCTGTGATCGACGCGACCCTGCAGGCCGGCGCCAAGGCCGCCTTTATCATCAAAGAACCTATCGCGGCCGCCATCGGCGCCAATATCCCGATTGGCTCTGCTTCCGGCCATATGATTATTGATTTGGGCGGGGGTACTTCCGAGATTGCCGTCATTTCCTTAGGTGGGATCGTGGCCAGCACGTCGGTGCGCATCGGCGGAAACCGGCTGGACGCGGCCATTGCTGATTTTATCCGGCGGAAATACGGCCTGGCCATCGGCGACAGAAGCGCCGAGGATCTCAAAATTTCCATCGGTTCGGCGTTGCCTTTGGAAGAAAAACTGACTATGGATATCCGCGGACGCGACATGGTGATGGGCCTGCCAAAGACGATTACCGTCAGCTCCGATGACGTGACAGAGGCAATCCAGGACGAACTAGGCGGGATTATCCAGGCGGTCAAATCAGTACTGCAGGAAACTCCGCCGGAATTGGCAGCCGACGTGATTGATAAGGGCATGGTGCTGAGCGGAGGCACTGCCTTGCTGCGCAATCTTGATCAGCTCCTGGCTCAGGCCACCGGGGTTCCCGCATATGTGGCCGACGACGCGCTCTTGTGCGTGGCTAAGGGCACCGGCGTGGCGCTTGAGAATCTGGAATCCTACAAACGCAGTATTCTCTACACGAAATAGGAGGCAGAGTGAAGATTGGAATCGACGCCTCACGAGCCAACCTCTTACAGAAAACCGGCACCGAGCTCTACGCATACACTGTGATCGAGGAGCTGAAAAAGATCGCTCAACCCGAAGATCGCTTTATTTTGTATTCCAAAGAAGCGCTTCGCGGGGGACTGGAGCGGCTGCCAGGTAATTTTTCTTCCCAGGTTTTACGCTGGCCTCCGGGTGTACTCTGGACGCAACTTCGCCTGTCCATCAACCAGATGCGCCAGCGCCCGGACGTGCTTTTTGTCCCGGCGCACACTCTGCCGCTGATCGCAGGGGAAAAAACAGTCCTGACGCTCCACGATATTGGCTTTGAGCGACTGGCCCATCTCTACTCGCCTGATGAAATCGGTCCCAAAGGCTGGGCGAAAAAATTATTGTCCGCGATGGTCAGACTGGCGACGGGCGGGCGGTATCAAGCGAATGAATTGGACTACCACCGCTGGTCTACTCGCTGGGCTCTCAGACATGCCGATGCCATCATCGTCCCGTCGCAATTCACAAAAGATGAAATAGTTGAAGTATTCGGCGCCGACCCGGATATAATTACCGTTATCTATCACGGAGTGGATTATGAACGATTCCGCCCGGCTGATGCGTCTCAATCAGCGGCTGTTTTGCGTCGATACGGTATCACCGATCCCTACTTCTTGTTCATCGGCCGGCTGGAAGCCAAGAAGAACACCGCCGGCCTAGTTGAAGCCTTTGCCATCTTAAAACACGCGTACAAACTTCCTCATAAATTGGTCTTAGCCGGCAAGCCGGGATTTGGCTACGAGAAAGTTCGTAACGCCATTCTGAAACACAATCTTTCCAAAGAGATCATCTTTCCTGGCTATGTGGATTCAGCCGACACGGCCGCTCTGTATTCGGCGGCTTCCGTTTTTCTTTTCCCCACGCTCTACGAAGGTTTTGGTTTGCCGGTGCTCGAAGCGATGGCCTGTGATACGCCCGTAGTGGCCAGCAATCTGGCCTCTCTTCCGGAAATCTCAGGAACGGCGGCCCAACTGGTCGATCCATACGATCCCGATGAAATCGCTTCAGCCGTGGCTCGCGTTGCCAGCACGCCCAATCTAAGAGAAACTATGCGTCATCGTGGCCGCGAGCAGGTGCGCCGCTTCCGGTGGTCAGAAGCCGCTAAAAAGACCTATCAGCTTATTCGCGATATAGCTGCCTAGTGCTGGCTTGTATTCTTTGAAAAAAGCCTGTTTTGTGGTAAAATCGTGGTGATGAAAACATCAAAAAAGTCACATGTTTCTTGGAAGGTCATAGGACACGGGAAAATACTCGAATTTTTGGAAATGGCGATCGTGGACAATACACTGACCTCAGCGTATCTTTTTCATGGTCCGGCCAAGGTTGGTAAATCCACCGTTGCCAAACAATTCATCAACGCGGTTCTTTGCGAGCAAACCGATGCCCCTTGCGGTTCGTGCAATGGATGCAAATCATTTTTGAACAAGAATCACCCGGACGTCGTCTGGGTGGAAAAATCCTTGGAACAGAAAAATATCGGTATTGATCAAATCAGAGAACAGGTCATTCATCGTCATCATTTACGACCATCTTTTGCTCAGTACCAGATTACTGTCATAGACCAGGCCGAAACCCTCAGTCTGGAAGCGGCCAACAGCTTGCTTAAAACTTTGGAAGAGCCTTCGGCCGAATCAATTATCATTATCATTGCCGACTCACCTGAACGTTTGCCGAAAACTATAGTTTCACGATGCCAGCGGATTGAATTTTTTACTGTTACCACGGACGCGATCAGGGATTTTGTTGTCGCGGAATCAGACACTGCCATTTCCAAAGGGGTAATTGAGGATATCAGCCATTCTGCCAACGGCCGGCCAGGAATCGCCTGGCGCTTCATCCATGTCCCCGAAGAATGGAAAACGTATCAGGACGATGTGCTATCTTTTGTTGAAGTCATTAACGCGCCTCTATCAGCACGTTTTCGCTTTGTACAAGATCTTCTGAGCGCTAAATCTTTCCAGGAAAACGTGAGTGTGGCCATGAACGCCCTCAAGCTCTGGCAAACGGTTTTGCGGTCATTACTCTTGGGGGGTTACGGCGTTGAAAGCCAGCGTCTCAGAGCCTTGGACAAGCTTTCCGGAAAGAAGCTCCAGTTTTCCCGCGGCGATCTTGCGTCATGGCTTGGAGAAGCGTATCGTTTACGGCGAGGGCTCGAAGCGAATCTCTCGCCAAAATTAGCAGTCGAACATTTTTTACTTTTATTTCCTAGTTCATGACGCGAAAATTATTTATAGTGGCGCTTGTTTCATTCAGTCTGGTGCTGACTGGTTTTTCATGCAATTTCAAAAAAGAAGTTGATATGACAGGCGGCGTTTTCAAGTCGCTGGACGGCGGACTGACCTGGGCGCAAAAAGGTTTTATCACCAGCACGGAAGAAGAAACGCTCACGCTTAACGGGTACAACATCAGGGACGTGGCCCTTCATCCTTCAAACCCATCCTTGGTTTTTGCCGCGACGAACGCCAATGGACTATACCGGTCGACTGATGACGCCGCCTCCTGGACCCCCACCGGCCTGGACGCCGGGCAGATAACCAGCGTGGCAGTGGATCCTGGCAATGCCCAGGTTCTCTATGCCACCAGCGGCCGCTTTCTGTATAAAAGCTCGGATCAGGGAGACCATTGGGAGCAATTATATACCGATAGTCGTTCGGGCGAGCGCCTGTTTAACGTGGCTGTTGATGCATTTGATTCACAACGCATTTATATCAGCAATGGATCCGGCGCCTTATTCAAAAGCTATGACGGAGGAAATAACTGGCAACAAATTCACTGGTTTGATGAGCCGATACAGCTGCTCCGGCTCAGTCCGGCTGATACCCGGCATGTATACGCGGTGGTGGGCAATAAAGAAGGATTGTTCTTTTCATCCGATGGGGGAGAAAACTGGGAATCGTTTCGAGATCGGCTTCGTTCCATCAGCCGGGACACGCTTACTATCCATGACCTAGCCTTCCATCCGACACGGCCGGAAATCATATATATAGGCACGGACTACGGCTTACTGAAGAGCGAGGACGCCGGACAGACTTGGGCGACAGTGAAAACGCTGATTAATTTCGGAGCTGAAGCGATCCGAAACGTGGCATTCAATCCGCTCAACCCTGAGCAGATGTATCATAGCACCGCCCAACTAGTCTACGTTTCCGATGACGGCGGTTTTACCTGGAAGGCATTGACCGCGTTACCTTCGCAACGTACAATAAACCAGCTTGTGATCCATCCAACAGACACTGACACTATATATGTTGGCCTGCTTCAAGAAAACGAATAACGCACTATTTCTATGCAACAATCCGAGTTGAAATCAGAACTGAAAAACGTAATTGATTACTATCAAAAAGAGCTTTCCGCCCTCAGAGTAGGACGGGCTACTCCCGCGTTGGTTGAAAACATTCAAGTCGAATACTACGGCACAAAAACACCATTGATTCAGCTGGCCAGCATCAACACTCCTGACACCAAAACGATAGTGGTCCAGCCATGGGATAAAGGAGCTTTGAAAGACGTGGAACGGGCGTTGAATGGAGCTGACCTGGGTACCTCGCCCATTATTGATGGTGATGTCATTCGCATACAGATGCCACCATTAACTGAAGAACGCAGAACTCAAGTGGTGAAGTTAGTCAAAGAAAAATCCGAGCAGGCTAAAATCCGCATCAGGCAGATTCGAGAAGAGGTAATGAAAGAATTAAAGAAACAAAAAGACTCAGGTGACCTATCTGAAGACACGTATTTTCGTGAAGAGAAAGAGGTGCAGCAAGATATTGATCAGGCCATCGATGGAATTGCCACCCAGGAAAAATCCAAAGAAGATGAAATAATGAAACTGTAGAATGTGGACTGTCGTATTATTCATTGTCGTACTCGGAGTTATTGTCCTGGTTCATGAATTAGGGCATTTTACCGCCGCCCGACGTTTCGGGATGAAAGTGGAAGAATTTGGTTTGGGATTTCCCCCCAGGATCGGCGGCATCAGACGGAAGGGGACGCTCTATTCACTCAACTGGATACCCGTTGGAGGATTCGTGAAAATCAAGGGTGAGGACGGCTCGCAGACAAGTGAAAATGACAGCTTCGCCAGCCGCCCCATCTGGCAGCGAGGTATCGTGCTGGCGGCCGGCGTGATAATGAACATCGTTTTGGCTTTTGTCTTGCTCACGGTCGGCTTTTCCATCGGCCTGCCCACGGTAGTTGATGAGTCGTTACCGGCTGAAAGCATTCGAGAACTGAAAGTGCAAATTCTCGGGGTGGAGCCCGGCACTCCCGCCGCTGAGGCTGATTTACAGCTTGGCGATGAAATTGTCGCGATCGACGGGGAAGAAGTGACCAGCGTGGCGCAGGTTCAGGACTTAAATAGCGACCGCGTCAATGAGGAAGTGTCACTGACAATCAGCCGTTTCGGTGACGAAATAGAGAAGAATATCACTTTGGCTGACCTTGACGGTTCTGGCAACGGCAAGATGGGTGTCAGCCTGGCAGAGACCGGCGTGGTTTCGTATCCCTGGTATCAGTCCATCTGGCTGGGTTTCAAATCCACCTTTAATCTCCTTTGGGCGATTATTCTCGCGTTTTATACCATCATCAAGGGCTTGTTTGTGGGCCAGCCCATACCGGCGGATCTGTCGGGTCCGGTGGGTATCGCGGTGATGACCGGACAAGTGGCCCAGCTGGGTTTTGTTTACCTGATGCAGTTCACCGCGGTGTTATCTCTGAACCTGGCAATCCTGAATTTTATCCCTTTCCCGGCTCTGGACGGAGGGCGTTTTCTCTTCCTGGTGATCGAGAAAATCAAAGGCTCAAAAATTAACCAACGGACGGAAGCTCTCATCCACAACATCGGCTTCGCCGTTTTGATGATACTGGTTTTGCTTGTTACCTTCAGGGATATTGGTAAGTTCAGTGATTCAATCACGGGATTTTTTAAGGGCTTGTTCTAGCCATGAGACAATCGCGGCTCTTCACTAAAACACATAAAGAAGATCCTAAGGGGGAATTATCGCACAATGCCCAGCTTTTGGTTCGGGCAGGCTACATCCATAAAGAAATGGCAGGTGTCTATACCTATCTCCCGCTGGGATTGAGGGTGATTGACAAGATCACTACGATTATCCGTGAGGAGATGAATGCTATCGGCGGTCAGGAAGTACTGATGACAACTTTGCAGGATCCAGCTTCTTGGAAAAAGAGCGGCCGCTGGGATGATAACGTGGTCGATATTTGGTTCAAAACCCAGCTCAAAAACGGTAGCGAACTTGGTATTGCCAACACCCATGAAGAAGCGCTTACCGCGTTACTCCTTGATCATGTTTCTTCGTACAAAGATCTTCCCGTCTATATCTATCAATTTCAGAATAAATTTAGAAACGAACTCAGGGCCAAGAGCGGAATCATGCGGACGCGCGAGTTTATCATGAAGGACCTCTATTCATTCAGCCGAAACACGGAAGAGTTTCAGGAGTTTTATGAGGTATGTGCCGGAGCCTATCACAAGATATTCCAGCGCGCTGGCATTGGGCACCTCACCTACAGAACCTACGCCAGCGGCGGGTCTTTCAGTGAATTTAGTGATGAGTTCCAGACACTTTCGGAAGCGGGCGAAGACACGATTTATCTTGATGAACAAAAACAGGTGGCAGTGAACAAGGAGATTTTGAATGATGACATACTGAAAAAACTTTCAATTGATAAAGACAAGCTAGTTGAAAAAAAAGCGATTGAAGTTGGAAATATTTTCCCATTGGGCACTAAATTTTCCGAAGCGATTGGCTTGCGGTACACCGACAACGACGGGAAAGAACAAACGCCGATTATGGGATGCTATGGCATTGGCTTGGGGCGACTGATGGGCACAATCGTGGAAGTGCTATCAGACGGCAAAGGGATAGTCTGGCCAGAGTCAGTGGCGCCGTTCCAGTTTCACCTGATCCGACTGGGTGAAGCGGCGGAAGTGAAGGAAAAGTGCGATCGTTTCTACGACACTTGCCAAAAATCCGGTTTTGATATACTGTATGACGACCGCGAAGCCAGCGCCGGCGACAAATTACATGACGCTGACCTGCTGGGCATCCCAGTCCGGCTGGTGATCAGCGCGAAAACCGGTGAAAAAATTGAATACAAAAAGCGCACGGAGGAATCAGCCAGTCTGGTTGATATTACATCTTTCATCGAGACCGCTACGAAATCGAAATGATCAACCTCTTCAACCGCTTTTTTGGCCGATTCTCCAAAGATATGGGAATCGACCTCGGCACGTCCAACACTCTTGTCTACGTTAAAGACAGGGGTATCGTTATTAATGAGCCCTCAATCGTCGCGGTGAACACCCGCACCGACCAGATTATCGCCGTGGGGGAGGAAGCCCGCCGGATGATGGGCAAGACGCCCTCCCATATCATCGCCACCAAGGCATTGGTTGACGGCGTGATTTCAGACTATGAAGTTACCGAACGGATGCTTCGCCACTTCATTGAAAAGGTTCACCGTGAATCATTTACTATCCTTCCTCGTCCAAGGATCGTGATTGGCGTACCGCAGGGGATTACCGAGGTCGAGCTCAAAGCCGTGGAAGACGCCACTCTCAATGCCGGCGCCAGACAAGTCTTCTTAATCGAAGAGCCCATGGCCGCGGCTATCGGCGCCCGGCTGCCTATCCAAGAAGCTTCAGGCAACATGATTGTCGACATCGGCGGCGGGACAACCGAGATCGCCGTCATCTCCCTGGGCGGAATCATCACCTGGAAATCTTTGCGCGTGGCGGGGGACGAACTTGACCAAAACATCATCCAGTACGCCAGAGAGAATTTCAATCTTTTGCTCGGCGAACTGACTGCCGAAAGAATTAAAGTCAAGGTGGCCATGGCTGGTGATATTCAAGAACCGCTGGAAACAAAGATGCGGGGACGGGATCTTATTTCCGGGCTCCCTCGGGAAGTCTCGATCAACAGCTTTCAAGTTCAGGAAGCGATCCAGCGCTCAATCCGTTTGATAATCGAAAACGTCAAAGACACCATCGAATCAACTCCGCCTGAGTTGGTGGCTGATATATTCGAAAGGGGCATAGTATTGACCGGCGGAGGCGCTTTGCTGGACGGACTGGATAAAGTAATTCACAAGGAAACGCAAATTCCGGTACATATCGCTGATGATCCGCTTACCTGCGTCGTCAGAGGAACCGGCCTGGTACTTGACGACCTGGCCAAGCTTAAAGATGTATTAGCGCTTTCCACACAGGACTAAACATGCGTTCGAGAATTTGGGCTTTCAGCTTGCTTACCCTGGGCGTCGTCGGCCTGGTCATCATCGGGCACAGTCTTGGTATTCTTACTCCTTTCGGTGACCTGACGGCAAAAGTGTTACGGCCTCTCCAAGGGAGCGGCTGGCCCTTTGCTCAGCAAATTGATTCCTGGTTGACGCAGCGGGACAGTGAAGACTCTCTCAGAAGTGAAAACGAGTCCCTGAAAGAAGAACGTGACAGACTGCTTCAGGAAAACTCTAGATTACTCTCAGAAGTGTCGGATCTAGAGATAACCCGAGAAGAGCGCGCGTTCCTTGATGATAAAGGGCTTCGCTATGTGAGCTCCCGGGTGATCGGCCGCAGTTCAGACGCGATACTAGAGCAAGTAATCATTAACGTTGGCCGAGACGACGGGGTGCAAGTGGGATTTGCCGTGACAGCCGAGTCAGGTTTTCTCATCGGTAAGGTGACTGACGTAAGCGGCTCAATTGCCAAGGTGCTTTTGATCACGGACCAAAGAACGGAAATTGCCGCGGAAGTGCAGAATGAAACCGGTGCGCCAGGCATCGTGGCCGGGCAGCTGGGGCTCTCACTGGCGATGAAGCTCATCCCGCAAAACGAAGTTATCCAGTCGGATCAGCGCGTTATCACCTCGGGTCTTGAATCCAGTATCCCCAAGGGGCTCTTGATCGGCACGATCAGCGAAGTTTCAATCAATCCCGGCGATATTTTTCAAGAGGCGACTGTTTCGACCCCAATTGATTTCAAAAATCTTGGCGTGGTTTCCGTAATTATCCCGGAGATAGCCAACGATGCGTAGATATATCGCGGGAATTGTATCAGTTGTACTGGTGGTCGTGGTAGATGTTTCATTTTTGAATAAATTTGAATTTTTTTACTCATACGTCACCCTCTATGTCCTGGCTTCAATGTTTGCCATTCTTATTTTGCCGATTCGGCGGGCATTGATTTGGATAATCGGTCTGGGGCTGGTGGCAGACGTCTTTTCGGGATTGGGATATGGGTTGATCACCGGGGCGCTGTTTTTTTCTTCCGTTGTCGGCTATATGCTGTTTGCCACGTATTTTTCCCATCGCAGCGGTTTGACCAGCGTTTTTTTGATCGGATTAATGACATCGTTGTATTGGATTTGTCTCAACGCGTTTTCCGTACTCTATTTCTTAGTCGGATTAAGCGATATCTGGGTTGGATGGTCAGGAAGTTTCTGGCTTCTGGCGCTGAGCCACTCATTGGTGACTAGTCTGACATTTACGGTTATTTATGCTATATTCAGCAATGTGCTCAGACGATTTCGTGAAAGATTCGTAATTACCCGAACTTAAGCCAATGGATATCAATCCTTTTGACATTTTCGGTAATACGCGTGAAATAAAAAGCCGGGAAGTGTCCGGTTTTTCCGAACGACGCAGCAGCGGTGATGAATTTCGCCCGGATGACGCTGAGCGGGGTTCATTGCGACTGCACGTTTCGTCAAACAAATTGCATCTTTTTTTCTATGCCATCCTTCTCGGATTGCTTGTTTTGGTCGTTCGTACCGGACAGCTGCAAATAGTCAGGGGGGCCGAATACAGGGAATTGGCCGAGGATAACCGGGTGCGCATACAGCGCATCAAACCTCCTCGCGGATTGATTTACGACCGAAACAGCCAAGCACTGGTGGAAAACATTCCTAATTTTACCTTGCGCGTCATACCCGGTGATTTTCCATCAGACATCGAGGAAGGTGACCGGCTACTGCAGGTTCTGGCCGAGTCGTTGGACCTTAGCGCCCAGGAAATGTCGACTGCTATTTCCGAAGTTCCATCCTACTCCTACCAGCCGCTAAACTTGGCGCAACATATTGATATTGAGAAGGCGATTGAACTGAAGATTCGGACAAAAGATTTCCCCGGCATATCCATCCAGGCAGAATCTGGCAGACACTATACGGGCGGAAATACTTTTTCCCATATTCTCGGGTATATCGGTAAAATCACCGAAGATGAGCTGGAGACTCTCGAAGAAAAAAATTATGCCCGCGATGACACCACCGGAAAAACCGGATTGGAATACTCATACGAAGACGTACTGCGAGGCCAATACGGCCAACAGCACATTGAAGTTGATTCCCTCGGTAAAACTGAGAAGGTAGTCGCCTCGGAAGATCCGATTCCTGGGCAGAACATTATTTTATCGGTAGACGCGACGTACCAACAAAAATTACAGGAATTGCTTGACGCGAAAGTTGATGAAATCGGAACAAGCGGCGGCGCGGCTATTGCCATGGATCCACGAAACGGAGAAATTCTGGCTCTGGTCACGTCTCCGACCTATGAAAACAACGCCTTTATTGACGGTATTAGCAGTCAGGCATTCAGCGACCTGATTAATGATCCGAGACAGCCCCTTTTTAACCGCGTCATTAGCGGCGAATATCCCTCTGGTTCAACTATTAAGCCGCTCATTGCCGCCGCCGCGTTGCAGGAAGGAATAGTTACTCCCAACTCGGAGGTGCTCAGTAACGGGGGAATCCGCATCGGTCAATGGTTTTTTCCAGACTGGAAAGCAGGCGGTCATGGAACTACCAACCTGAAGAAAGCCATTGCTGAATCGGTGAACACCTATTTTTACATTATCGGCGGCGGCTATGAGGAAAAAACAGGACTAGGAGTCGAACGAATCAAAACCTACTCTGAACTTTTTGGGCTGAATCAACAGCTCGGCATTGACCTGCCGAATGAAGCAAGCGGCTTTCTCCCTAGCAAGGAGTGGAAAGAATCCGTCAAGGAGGAGGCCTGGTATGTCGGCGACACCTATCATTTGGCGATTGGACAGGGGGATCTTCTTGTTACCCCTCTTCAAATCGCCGCCATGACCTCAGTCTTCGCAAACGGCGGGACATTGTACCAGCCTCGTCTGGTCAGGGCTTTTTCCGATCAGCAAACAAATGAAGTGCGCTATCTTGATCCAGTGACAGTCAATGAGACAGTGTTGCTTCGTTCATCGATAGATCCCGTTCGTGAAGGCTTACGCGAGGCGGTTTTATCCGGCAGCGCCCGTTCATTGTCCGTTCTGCCTGTTTCCGCCGCCGGGAAAACTGGCACGGCCCAGTTTGCCACTGATAAAACACACTCCTGGTTTACTTCATTCGCCCCTTATGAAAACCCGGAAATCGTAGTGACTGTAATGGTTGAGGGGGGAGGTGAGGGTAATGACGCGGCTCTTCCTGTTGCCCGTGATTTTCTTACTTGGTATTACGGTCGTAAGTAAGCTGTGGATAACTCCATTGACAAAAAACCTATAAATTACTATTAATCTATACAGCCCAGGTAAAGCATACCGGGCGGGTTACAGTCTTTTGATTCGTTTAGGAATTAGGAATTTAGATTTATGATGGCTGACAAAACCGAATACATCACTGCTGAAGGTTTGCAAAAGCTGAAAAAAGAGCTTGATGAACTGAAAAATGTGAAAAGGAAGGAAATTGCTGACAGAATCCAGGAGGCAAAGGAGTTAGGGGATTTATCAGAAAATGCCGAATATGCTGACGCGAAAAATGAGCAATCCTTCATTGAGGGACGAATTATCCAACTCGAGAATTTGCTCAAGAATGTCACGATCATTTCTGACACCAAGAAGAAAAAATCAGAGGTGGTTCAGGTAGGATCCAAAATTGAGCTGAGCACCAACGGCAACACCCTCAAGTATACGATCGTCGGATCAAATGAAGCCGAACCAGAGAAAGGGCTAATATCTAACGAGTCTCCTTTGGGGCAAGCGTTCCTAGGCCGAGGAGTCGGTGAGATGGTGCAAATATCAGTGCCGGCCGGAACGGTTGAGTACAAAATTCTCCATATAGAGTAGCCGTTGACTGGCAGCTGCACCCTTTTTAGCGAAGGCGGCTGACTTGTGATTCCTTAGTAAAAAGGCTATACTTTGCTTGTAATCGCTTACGAATTTTCATGGGTCGCGAAGACGAAACCCGGGATATCCGGATACAAAAATTAAAGAACCTGGAAGCCGAAGGGGTTTTAGCATATCCTGGTTCCACCAAAAGGACTCACACCATCAAAGAAGTTCAAGACGAATTCGAAGAGCTTGAGCGATCCAAAAGCATCGTCACGCTGACCGGTAGAATACGCTCCATCAGACGTCACGGCGGATCGTGCTTCGTCGACCTTCAAGATGGCACGGCTTCATTTCAGCTCTTTGTCAGCAAGAAGGAGCTTGATGAAACGAAGTACAAGTTATTTGTCGATACCATAGATCCGGGGGACTTCATCGAAGCAAGCGGAGTGCTTTTTGTTACCAAGCAAAACCAGCAGTCGCTTCAAACCGGTGAGATCAACCTGTTATCAAAGGCACTGAGAGATTTGCCGTCGGATCACTTTGGTATTAAAAATATTGAAACACGCCTACGAAAACGCTACATCGATTTGGCTGTAAATGAAGAAACTCGGGAACTTTTTCGAAAAAAAGCCGTTTTTTGGCAAACCATTCGCAATATAATGCTCGAAGCCGGTTTTTTGGAAGTCTGGACGCCGGTATTGGAAAATATTCCGGGAGGCGCTGAAGCCGAGCCATTCATCACCCACTATAAGGCTCTGGACCGCGAATTCTACTTGCGTATTTCTTTGGAGCTTCCTCTGAAAAAGCTGCTCGTCGGCGGCTATGAAAAGGTATTCGAAATAGGCAGGATATTCAGAAACGAGGGCATTTCGGCCGAGCACCTGCAAGATTATACTCAACTGGAATTCTACTGGGCCTATGCCGACTATCACGACCTGATGAAGTTCTTGGTCACATTGTATCGCCAGACTATCATCGCCGTAACCGGAGGTACAGAGGTCAGCTCAGGCGGTCAGACTGTTGATTGGGGCAACAAATGGAAAGAATATGACTACGTTGAGCTGTTTCAAGAACGCACAGGTCTTGATTTGCGCCAGGCTACGGAGAAGGACCTGCAAAAAAAGGCTAGTGAGCTGAAGCTGAAATTTGAATCTTTTACCGGCCGGGGAAGGTTGATTGATTTACTATATAAAAAAACCGTTCGCCCAACCCTGATTGAACCGGGGTTCCTGCTCAATCCACCGGTGGAAATAGAGCCCTTAGCCAAACGCCTGCCTCAGGATAACTCCAGGGTGCAGCGGCTCCAGGTAGTAGCCTGGGGAACCGAGCTTGGCAAAGGATTCACGGAGTTGAACGACCCGTTGGACCAACGAGCACGGTTCGAGGAGCAAATGCGATTGCGCGAAGCCGGCGATACGGAAGCGCAAATGATTGATGAAGATTATCTTGAAGCTCAGGAGTATGGCATGCCTCCGTGTACCGGCTTTGGACTTTCCGAACGGCTGTTTGCCGTACTGATGGACAAGCCGGCCAGAGAAACAGTGATGTTTCCGCCGCTGAGAGAGGAGGGAGGTAAATAAATGCTGGACATTCAGTACATTCGCCAAGAGCCTGAAAAGACCTCGCAAGCTTTTGTGAAGCGGGGCTGTAAAATATCCGTCAATGATATTTTAAAATCAGACGAGGAATACCGAAAAGCCAGAACTCAATCGGAGAAAATCAGAGCCGACTTAAACGAATCGTCAAAAAGCATTTCCAAGGTCCCGGCCTCAGAAAGACCACAAGCTATTTCACGGGCCCAGAAACTAAAAGAGCAGCTGAAGCAAAGCGAACAGCATCTTGAGCTGACAGAAGCGAAGTTCAAGAATCTGATGTACAAGCTGCCCAATTTGCCATTTGAAGATGTGCCGGTCGGTAAAGATGAAAAGGCAAACAAAGTCCTGCGGAAAGTTGGTAAAAAACCGGCCTTTAGTTTTCAAGCCAGGGACTACCTGACCCTGTCGGAAAAAAACGACTGGGTGGATATGTCTCGGGGAGCGCGAACATCCGGCAGTCGCTTTGGGTATATTAAGGGTGACTTGGTCAAGCTGCAATTCGCTTTGGTTCATCTCGTGCTGGACAGGCTAACCGACGAAAACTGGCTGACTGAAGTAGCGGAGAAAGCAAAGATTGAAGTGCCGGCCAAAGTGTTTATTCCCGTCGTCCCGCCGGTGATGATAACGCACGAAGCGTTTCGGGCGATGGGCAAACTCGACCCCGGTGAGGAGGAAGAGCGCTACTATATTCCGAAAGACAAGCTTTTTTTAGTAGGCAGCGCCGAACACTCGATCGGGCCACTCCACATGAATGAAACCTTGGACGCCGAAGAGCTGCCCACGCGTTATATTGCCTATTCTAGCTGCTTTAGACGCGAGTCTGGGAGTTACGGTCGGGATACAAAAGGAATTTTGCGGGTACATCAATTTGATAAGCTTGAAATGTTCAGTTTCACTCATCCGGAAAAGTCACGTTTGGAGCATCAATTTTTTCTGGCAATTCAGGAGGCGCTAGTCCAGGAACTGAACCTCCCATACCGCGTAATTCATATCTCGACCGGTGATATGGTAAAAACCGACGCTGAACAATTTGACATCGAGATGTGGCTTCCTGGCCAGAATAACGGCAAAGGAGAGTACCGTGAAACACACTCTACATCAAATTCCACGGATTTTCAGGCCCGCCGCTTGAACGCTAAATTCAGAGCGGGGACAAATAAAGAGTTTTTGCATACTGTCAATGGAACCGCTTTCGCCATCCCGCGAACCTTGATCGCTATTATTGAAAACTTTCAAAAAAAAGACGGCGGTTTCAAGGTCCCTAAAGCGCTACAGTAATCAAAGCAAATTAATCATAAGCATTTTAGAAAACATGGATACAATTGGCGTCAGCCAGCAATCAGAGAAAAGCGACCATTGGGTGTTTGAGGTAACAGTTTCTAATGGAACCACCACGGCTCACACTGTCATACTCGATAAAACGTTTTACAGCGAGCTCACTGAGGAAAACATTACACCTGAAGAGCTTATGAAAAAAAGTTTTGAGTTTCTTCTGAGACGTGAGCCGAGAGAGAGCATCATGAAGGAATTCAAGCTCGAAACCATCACCAAACATTTTCCGGAATTCGAAATTGAAATACGCGGGAGCCAATAGGCGCAATCAGTGAGAATGCGAAATCGCCAACCACATCGCCTGCCACAACTCACCTGGATTGAGATAAGCCAATCCGCTCTTGAACATAATTTGAAAAATTTCAGAAAGTTGGCAGGACGCTCACCGCTGTTGATGCCAGTAGTGAAGGGTAACGCCTACGGGCACGGGCTGGCTGCCATTGCCCAAATCGTGCAAAAGCAGGCCGACTGGCTGGCCGTGGTCAATGTAGGCGAGGCGCTGGCACTGCGCCAGGCTGGAGTTCGCAAGAAGCTGATGGTGTTGGGTTTTTTTGACCCGAACCAGATATCGCTAGCTGTCGGCAAAAACATAGTTTTGCCCGTCTATACGTTAACCATGGCGAAGCAAATATCCGCCGCCGCTCAGGCAAAAAGAAAAACATTTCCCGTTCACGTCAAACTGGACGTTGGCACGTCGCGGCTCGGCCTTCGACCGGAAAAGACCTTGGCATTCTTACGACAGATAAAAAAGCTTCCAGGATTGCGCATAGAGGGCGCGTATTCTCATCTGGCTGATTCCGAGAATTTTGATCAAAAATATACTAAGCTTCAGGTTGAAATTTTTACGAAAACGCTGGAGCTCTTTGAAGAGGTAAACATCAAATTGCGCTATCGGCATCTGGCCTGTTCCGCGGCCACACTGATCAATTCACAAACGCGATTTGATATTCTCCGAATCGGCATTGGTCTCTACGGCCTCTGGCCCTCGATTGAGACGAAGAAACTGTATGAGAAAAAATTCAACCATTTCACGCTTCAACCGGTTCTCTCCTGGCACACTAGGGTGATTCAAATAAAACAGGTTCCCAAAAATACGTTTATCGGCTACGGCTGTTCCTACCGCGCCAGACGGGATACCCGTATCGCCGTCATACCCGTGGGGTACTGGGACGGATACGATCGCGGACTGTCAAATCGCGGCGAAGTCCTGATCCGTGGAAAAAGGCGCCCGGTATTGGGCCGGGTGTGCATGAATATGCTTATGTTGGACGTAACTGACCGGCCAAATGTCAGAGTAGGGGATATTGCCACTTTGATCGGCCAACAGGGTAAAGAAAGCATAAGCGCTGAAGAACTGGCGGAAAAGGCCCAGACGATTCACTATGAAATCGTAACTAGAATTCAGCCTGAGTTACCCCGTATTATCGTGTAGTCTCCATGAAAACATTACCAAACAGAAAAATTACCGTCGCGCTTCTGTTTGGCGGACGGTCCGGTGAACACGAAGTATCGATCGATTCCGCCGAATCAATCCTTGCTGCTTTGAATCCCCGCAAGTACGAAGTACTGCAAATCGGCATAACGAAAGAAGGGGAATGGCTGGCCGGACCTGATATGGTGGCGTATCTAAGAAGCGGTCGAGGGAAAGCGAAAAGTGTTTCGCTGCAGCCGGAGCCGCGCGGCCAAAAAAAACGATGGCAAGACCAGGTTGACGTTGTTTTCCCGATACTCCACGGCAGTTTTGGCGAGGACGGAAAAATCCAAGGGCTTCTAGAGCTGGCTGGCTTGTCCTACGTTGGAAGTGACACCCTGTCTTCGGCGGCCGGGATGGACAAGGAAATCATGCGGAGAGTGTTTCAGGCGCACAAGCTCCCGGTCCCGCTCTATGAAGCGGTACTGAAAAAAGAATGGAAGGGCAAAAATTCCAGTATTTTGCGACACATAAAAAAATCGTTACAGTTTCCTGTTTTTACCAAACCGGCGAACCTTGGTTCAAGCGTCGGGATACGGAAGTGTGCGAATGTTTCACAATTGGCCCAAGGCCTCCAAACAGCTTTCCGATACGACACGAAGGCAATAGTAGACCAAGGGATTCTTGGAAGAGAGTTAAATTGCGCGATTCTGGGGAATGAAGACGCCCGGGCGTCCGAAGTATGTGAGGTGAAGACAAAAAGAGAGTTTTATGATTATGACGCCAAGTATACTGATGATGACACGGAGATAATCATCCCCGCGCGCGTATCAAAGACAGTCCGTGCTGAGGTCCAGAAACTTTCTCTAAGCGCCTTTCACGCCTTACGCTGTTCTGGCCTGGCCAGAGTTGAATTCTTCCTGGAGAAAAAAACCGGTAAAATCCTTTTAAACGAAATTAACACGTTGCCCGGATTTACCAGCCACAGCATGTATCCGCGTCTATGGAATTTTTCCGGAGTTTCGTTTGGCCAGCTATGCGACGAGCTTATCGGATACGCCATTAAGCATCAGGCCGAAAGAAAGTCATTGAAATTCACTTACTGAGATGTCATATCAGGCTTCACAACCACGCCGTTTCGTAACCCGCAACCTGGAATATCATAATCCCTACTTTCAACGCGAATCGCCGGAGCAAAAAAACCATCGTCACAAGCGCCTCCGCTATTGGATTGTAGCCGTGGTGATAATAGCCGTAGCGTATATCGTCGTGTATTCCAGTATTTTTCGCGTCTCAGAACTGGACGTCACCGGACCCAATACCGCGCACAGCGGTTTGCTGCAGCAAGAGGCGGATGAGTATTTGTCATCGCGTATCTGGGGGGTATTGCCTCAGGATAACAGTTTGTGGCTGTCGGCGGATGTCATGGAGTCGGCGTTGATCGAGGCCGCTGCCGATACCGTTGCCCTTGAAAGTCTAGTGGTAGTAAAAGATTTTCCAAAAAAAATAACCGTAGAGTATATAGAACGCACCGCGAAAATTATTGTCATGAACGAGGAGCGATTGTTCTCCGTTGACTCCCAGGGCGTGGTTATCAGTGAATACGCTCCGCCTGTGTTTGTCAACAATGACGAAAACGTACCAGCACCCGATGGAGCCAGCACAGACACTCAGCAAGACAACACAGAGCCTGAGTATCCTGTACTCGTGGCCGATATTGAAGAAGTTTTGATTGCCCATCAAGTGGTGCCGCCCGCTTTGGTTCAGGCGATTATTGATCTTGAAGACCGTTTCCCCTCGCGCTTTTCTGAATTTTCCATAGATCAATACAGTACGATTGACCGGCCTTGCGAGGAATTTGTACTTGAGGACGAGACTGTCGATGAAGAAAATAACGAAAACAATTCTCTCAACAGTAACTCAGAAACAACCAACGCGAACGTAAACACCAATCTCAATATTAATACCAACTCCACCAAGAATATAAACTCAGCCAATACCAACACCCAGGAAAGAATTGTCGTTCCTTGTCCGGAGCCAATACTGAACGAGTTTGCCTTGCGACTCAAGGAGGGGCCGGAAATATACTTTTCTACTGATGCGGCTATAGAAATACAGCTTAACAGCCTCTACCTCACCATCAACGAAACCATAAAAAACGGCCTTTCTGGGCTTGAATATATCGACTTACGATATCTGAACCGCGTCTACTACAAATAGGGCAGGGAGGCTTGTTTTTAGGCCGTATTATCTCTTTTTTGCTAACATTAGCTATAATATGCTATAACTGTACATTTTGTTTGTCACACTTGGATGGAGCACCTCAGGATACGGCAAACGGTTGTTTAATGAGCTACAAAATGTATAAACTCATTTCTGGCGCCTGTATGGCGCTGGGATAACTCAACGATGTTCTCGACAAGCTCGAATGATATTCTTTTTTAATATCCTTCGAGCTACCCTATACCACTCGCGCGCGTACACGTTCGGGTACGGGGGAAGCTCGATATTTTGTACACCCAAGCCTTGGTCGGGCCGTAATGCCTCAAAGCTAAAAAAGACTATAGCGTCTCAAATTGTATATTGTGCGACACAACTATACTTCTCCCCCCGCTCGAATTGCCTTATAATATAGTTAGGCTTCTAAATCAATTAAAGTACGCGTATGAATGAACAAACAGGGGAAAAACCAAGCCACGCCGAGCTTGAACATGAGAACATGCTGAAGCGGCTTGAGCATGAAAGCAAAGCAATGCTTGAGTTTGAAATGAGCTTTGGGGAAAAAGTCAGAGGCACGGTCAGTCAGTGGGTTGAGGGTAAAGGCGTTCACGTCAGGACTGAGGGCGGCAATACGAGACTTCTCAGTTTTGAAAAAATCAAGGACTACGAAGTTGTCCCTGAGGAAGATTAGATAAAAAACGGGTAGATTATTGCCCGCCTATTTTAGTTTCTAGTTATCTTTAGGTATTTCCCCTACTCCCGGAACATTTTTTCGGAAAGTCCGAAGGGTGCCTCTTTTTCGGTTAATATCAGAAAACTTCCAAGCGGATGGTAATCCTCCAATCAAGCGGATTACTTCATGAGCTAATTCGTCTTCGCTCATCTCTTCAACAGGCTTTTCTTTCGATACTGAGGACTCATCCTCAGGATGTTCCCCAGCTTCACGTCCTTCCATCAAGGAAGATAGTTCAACGGATCAACTGGAATGCCATTGAGTCTCACGCCAAAATGAAGATGGGGACCCGTTGTCTGCCTACCAGCACCGGGAGTTCCTGGCATACCGCCACTGAGACCTATCACCTGTCCCCTTGCGACGAATTGGTCTTCTTCAACCTTTACATCGCTCATATGTAAGTATAACGTAGACAAGCCATTAGCATGGATAATCATAATCCACGATAGACCTAATCCAGAGTCTTGGGGAGATATAGCACGTGCGACATATCCCGATGCGGCGGCCTTAACTGGCGTTCCTTGTTTCGCACGTATATCAATTGCATCATGTTCACCGGAGGATCTAAAGGGATACGTAGGGTCGTAAAAATACGCCGTGATTCCTCCGACAGGACTGACAGGCCAGGAAAGCGTTGATGCATCATCAGCCTCAAGCAAATCTCCCCCTTCAAGAGTTTTGCGGACGGTTTCCTCGATAGTTTGAACCTCGGAGTTGACCGCGTTCTGCTCGACTTGCACGGCGCGTAAAAGATCCTGGTACTGATCTTCGCTTTGCAGAGTTTCATCAAGCAGACGAGCTTTGTAGATTTGCTGTCCCTCGAGGCTTTGTTTCTCCACTTCCAGCTTCTGGACGGTATTTTGCATATTCGCTTCATTGCTTTCAAGATCAGTCTGGATCACGCCCAGATCATCTTTGAGCTGTATCACCTCGTCCAGAAACCCTTTCAGTTTGTGCTGAATTTCTTCAACATAATTCACTTCGTTGAAGAAATTGGAAAAACGGTTTTCTCGCAATAATATTTCAAGAAAGTTCTTGTCCTGATAGGTCTGCAAACGCCGAAGCAGTTCCGCCAAGCGCGCTTTCTGATCGACTATTTGGTCTTCCCTGTCCTTAATCTTGCTCTTCACTTCGCGAATCTGCAACTCCAGAGTATCGAGTTCAGTTTCAGTGATTTGAATTTCCAGCTCCGTCGTGGCTACCTGGTCGTCAATGGATTCTATTTGTTTGCTTAAGGTGATTCCCTCTTGCTGTTTGAGAGAAATGTTTTTCTTCAGAGTATCGAAGCGGGTGTTCAGTTCATCGAGCTCCTGCTTCCTTTCTTGAATAAGCAGGTTAAGTTCAAGGATGGTCTGGTCCAACTCTTCGTCGCTTTCCCCTTCGCTGGCTGTTTCTTCCGCGACACCCTCAGCTTCATTCGGAGTGATATCCTCATCGCCTTCAGCCGCCTGCGTATATTGTATTACGCCAAAAACCCCCAAGCTTAGAACAGTCGCCAGGAGCAAAGAAATTATTGTTCGGTATTTGTTCTGTCTTGGCATTATGGTTTTCTCCACTTTGTATAGTATAGCAGAATTTGAAAGAAACTTCCAGGACAAACTTGAACAGCAAGCCGCCTTGACGTATTATGTAACAAAGGCCGCAGGGAATCTTACCTGCTTTTATGTTTCATAAAAACTCACAAAAACGCTTGTCTCTCGAGAACGCGGTGTATTTTGTGACTACAAAAACTAAGTGGAATTATCCATATCTTGCGAACATATGTTTAGCAAATTTATGCGAGGCAAAAATATGGCTAGCTCAAGAACAGCTTCATTTTCAGTTGTTCGGGTATGTAATTATTCCTGACCATCTCCATATATTGTTTCGACCTCTCAAAACATCAACTGTATCCGATAGTATGCATTATATTAAACGCAACACGTCCCGAAGTGCGAATATCTTGCTCCATACCTCCGCAGGCGAGGATGATCATCCTCGCCTGCGGGGCGGAAGTCACAGTCAAACAAAGAAATTCTTTTGGCAATCGTCATTTCATGACCACATCATCCGTGACCAAAAAGACTTCAACCGACACGTTGAATACCTGCGCTATAACCCGATCAAACACGGGTTGTTGTTAAGTGAAAACAATAAATATCCCTATATGTACATCAACTACGAGCTGATACAAAAACTCTTTGGATAATTTATCCTATATGGAGTCATTCAATTTGCCCAGCGCCGTCTCCACCCTCTTCATAGCCTCCTCCTTGCCCAAAATCTCGGTAATTTCAAACACTCCGGGTGAATTGGCCTGACCCGCCAGCGCTACGCGCAAGGGCCAAAGAATCTCACCCGTTTTTACGCCCAGCGCCGAAATTTTATTCAAGAAGAAGTTGTACAGATTTTCCTTGGTATAATCCCCCGCCTCAATCTCGCTGAAAATCTGCAGGGATTGCTTGAGCCTTTCGATAGTGGTTTCTTTATTGCCTTTCTTTGGCACCAGGATGTCCCCGTCATAGTCGATTGGACTGACCAAGAAAGCGGCCAGATCGCCAGCGTCTGTCAGCTTCACCAAACGGTCTTTAATCAGCTCGGTAATTTTATGAAGCCGGGCTTCATCGTCCGTGGGCACCGATACGGATTGAAAATATGGTTTGAGTTTCTCAACCAGCGCTGAGGTCGGCATCTGACGGATGTAGCGGCCATTGATATGGTTCAGTTTATCGATATTGAAAACAGCGCCGGCTTTATTCACTTTTTCCAATTCAAAGGACTGGATCAGTTCATCAATGGTAAAAAACTCCTGCTCTGTTTTCGGGTTCCAGCCAAGAAAGGCCACGAAGTTCAACAGCGCCTCAGGCAGGTATCCCTGATCACGATACTCAAACACTGAAACGGCGGCGTCACGCTTGCTGAGCTTGCCTCCGGCTGGATTGAGGATCAACGGCAAATGAGCGTACAATGGCGCTTCCCAACCAAAGGCCTGATACAGCCAGAGGTGTTTTGGCGCGCTCGGCAGCCATTCCTCGGCACGCAGCACGTGACTGATTTCCATTAGGTGATCATCCACCACGTTGGCCAGCTGGTAGGTCGGAAAACCGTCCGACTTCATGATCACGGCATCGTCCTGCGTCGCGAATGAAAAATCAACATCGCCACGAATCAGATCGCGGAGCCTCTGCGTCCCCTGCCCCGGCAACTTCATTCTGATGACCGCGTTCTCCCCCGCCTCGGCTTTTTTTTTCGCTTCAGAAGCAGATAGGCTTCGACAAAGCTGGTCGTAACGAGGAGCGAGTTTCTGCGCCTGCTGTTGCTGACGCACTTTCTCCAAACGTTCAGGAGAGCAGAAGCAATAATAGGCCTTGTCTTCGGCTAAGAGGCGCTGGGCATGGTCATGATAGATATCGAGTCGTTGTGATTGAAAGTAGGGCCCATGACCCCCATCCTTGTCCGGTCCTTCGTCATAGTCCAACCCTGCCCAGCGCAGAGCTTCGATAATGCCATCTACGCTGCCCTTTACTTCCCGTTGCTGATCGGTGTCTTCTATCCGAAGGATGAAGCATCCCTTGTGCTTCTTGGCCAGCAGCCAATCAAACAAAGCTGTGCGCAACCCGCCAATGTGCAGATTGCCAGTGGGACTGGGCGCGAATCTGACGCGTAATTCTTTATCCATGAAAATTATATTACAACCACTCTTTTTTACGCAAGATAAATATCACTCCTAATATTACCCCGAGGAGACCAATTCCGACCAGACCCAGGCCAAAGGGGTTGTCTGCCAGCGGCAATCCTTCCACGTTCATGCCATATAAGCCAGTGAGCAGGGTCAAGGGCAAGAGAGAAACGGAGATAATCGTCAACGACTTCATAACGTTGTTAATCCTTTGTGACATCAGGAAATCGTTCGTCAGATGAACCCCTTCGACGCTATCGCGGAAATTTTCAAGCAGGGTAATGGAACGGCTCAGATAATCATGCACGTCATCAAAGTAGATTGAAATCTGTTCCGGCAAAAAAGACTTTTTTACATTGATCAGACGAAGCATCACCGATCGCTGAGGATCCAAGATACGGTACAACTTCTGGATGTTTCGCCTGGTAATAGCCAGCTCATAGGCGATTTGTTTGGGCGTGCTTTTGTACACTTCTTCCTCGGACCAGTTCACGCTCTCGCCAATTTCATTCAAAATAGGCGTACTCATTCGATAGAGCCTGTCCATTATTTTATATAGCTGAAACCCCGCACTGTTGCGCACCGTGTGTTTTGAGGATCTGAGATTCCGGTAACTTTTAAACATTCTATCCAGAAGATCTAGTCTTCCTTTTGTCACTGTTACCAGCAGGCCGTGTTGTACAAAGGCATCGATTTCGAGGTACTCAACTTTCCTTTCCCTGGCGTCATAGATCGGAAAATGGAACACCAGGAAGACGTAGTTTCTGTAAATGTCCATTTTCGGGTGTTGGACGGACTGGGGTTGGCAGTCTTGGATATCAAGAGGATGAAACTTATACTCCCTCAGTTTTTGCAGATCGTCTTCACCTGGATCAGTCACGTGCATCCAGGTCAGTGATTCTTTTTCGGCTACTTGCGCGCTCATGATTTTTTCTCGGTAAGAGCTTTATAGGTAAAAATGACGGTAGCGTTGAGTATCCTTTTCAGGCGGCGGGGTTCGCGACCGAGCCGGTAAAGCCACTCCAAGCCACCTTGACGCATGAGGTTCGGGGCGCGTTTCGTCCGACCAGAGATATAGTCAAACGCTCCGCCAATTCCGGCCGCTACCTTCACGCTGGGCATGCTTGGAAGATTGCGCGCAATCCATTTTTCCTGCTTGGGCGCTCCAAAAGCAACCAATAGAATATCGGGACGGCGGCGGGCAATGTGCTCAACCAGCTCTCTTTCACTTCGGTATCGGCCGGAGGGGGTCCGTTCGTTTTCCGCACCTACTATCCGCAGCTCCGGAAAATCGCGTTTCAACCTAACCGCGGCAGCGTATGCGACCCCGTCGCGTCCACCCAGCAGCTGAACACGGGAGCCTTCACGGGCAGCCACTTCGGCTAGCGTACTGACCATATCCACGCCAGTAATCCTGTTGAGCCGTTCTCCGCGTAATCGACCGATAAGCTGCAAGCCAAATCCATCAGGGAGCGAGAGTTCGGCTGAACGCAAAATGTTCAAAAACTCTTCGTCCTGGCTGGCCTCAACGCAAAATTCTGGATTAGGCGTGACGATGTGCCGCGATTCCGTTGAGAGCAAAAAATTTTGCAAAAGGTCAACAAGCTTCTCTGTGGAGAGATTATGGATTGGGACTCCCAGAATGTGGGTAGAAGGTTTCATGAAAACGTCGCGGTGGTCAATGATATGTATTCCGGCCCATCCTCACGCAGCTCGCTTTGAAATAGAGATAGCGTATCCAATTCACCAAGGATCTTCATTCTCTCTGACAGAAAATGTATTTTCATTCCTTTTGGGAACCTGGCAACGGAAATATGGGGTTTGAATCCTTTACGGTCGGATGCTCCTATCCCCTCTTGATAACACCAGTCGCGAGCTTCAGACCAAAGGCGAAGCATCTGCTCATTCAGTCCCACAATGAAGCTGAGTGTTTGCGGGCGTCGTTCACTTGGGTAAAGCTCAAGCGAGGTGATTTCAACGTTCATTGGCGCGGTAATTTTTGCTGACAGCTCATGGCAATATTGGGCCAGGCGAGCAGCCTGATCATCGCTTAAAGTTCCCAGCCACCGTACAGTGATGTGCCAAATATCGGGACGGGCCCAGCGCCAGCCTGTTGTTTGGGATTGCTTGGCCACTGTCTTGGATCGTAATTCGGCCAGCAAATGACCACTGATCGGCAAAGCAATGAAAACGCGATCAATCATAGGCAAGTGTCAGAATTGAAATATATCACGGTTTTCGCTATAATAGAAGCATACGGACAGAACATTTTACCCTTTTCCCAATCTGTGGTAGTATTAATGAAGCCTCATAAAAAGTGACCAGCCTCAAAAACGCCATGAAACGACTTTTTTTAGCCGTCTCAATTACTGCCCTCATCCTGCCCCAAGCTCTCTTGGCGGCGGTTTTCAATCCCAATAACATCATTTCCACCGAGGAGCTGACCAATAATCGTTCCATGTCCCGGGACCGGATTCAGAAATTTTTGGAAACTCAGACCGGGCTCCTCTCACAGTATCACAGCAATGTCTACGGCGTCTCAAAATCGGCAGCCGAGGTCATCTATGACGCGGCAAATTTTTATCAGATAAGCCCGAAATACTTGCTGGTTCTTCTGCAAAAAGAACAAAGCCTGATCACTGATCCAACGCCGAATGAGGGTCAGTATGACTGGGCTACCGGCTACGCCGTATGCGACAGTTGCAGTAAATCCGATCCGCGGATTCAGCAATATCGCGGTTTCTTCAACCAGGTAAACTGGGCCGCTCGCAGAAATCGCCAGTATATTGAAGAAGCCGGACGATGGCATTTCAAAGTCGGCGGAACCTACCAGATTGACGGACAAACTGTCATTATGGACAACCAGGCCACAGTTAACCTCTACACCTACACGCCGCACATTCACGGAAATCAGCTTTTCCATTCGCTCTGGCATCGCTGGTTCACCACCGAGTATCCGGACGGAACACTGTTACAGGCAGAGAACAAGCCAGGCGTCTACTTGATCCAAAACGGGAAAAAGAGGCCTTTCTGGTCAAAATCTGCGTTTCTCGCCAGCTATAATTCTCGCAATATTATCACTGTCTCCCAAACTGCCCTGGACGCCTATGATGACGGCCGCCCGATCAAGTTTCCGGAGTACAGCCTGCTTAAGTCACCCGATCAAAAAGTGTATTTGCTGAATGGCGATTCAAAAAGGATGATTGAATCTGACGAA
This sequence comes from bacterium, assembly GCA_030699685.1. Classification (GTDB taxonomy): domain Bacteria; phylum Patescibacteriota; class Patescibacteriia; order JAHIZJ01; family JAHIZJ01; genus JAUYLJ01. The sequence goes on from JAUYLJ010000068.1 coordinate 70,441, forward strand.
GTATTCCGTAAAATCGGCTTCAATCCGGAGGAAGTAATCGACGTCGAACAAAGCGACGTGGACAGCTATCTGAATGGTGAACCGATTAACGCCGCCAGCCTCTATCCTGTGGGAATTCTGATGCAATCAAAGCAGAACGGCGGGGTCGCCTTCATCCAAAACGGCGTGCGGCATCCCATCTGGTCAAAAGAGATCCTCTCTTCGCGATTCCCCCACCATAGAGCAACGATCGTCGAGCAGTCGGAAATTGATTCATACCCCGTTGGCGATCCAATCACCTTCCAAGACGGCGAACTCGTCACTGCCAAGGAAATCAGCTCAGTCTACGTCATTTCTAACGGTCAAAAACGCCGCGTTGGCTCGGCTGAGGTGTTTAACCAGCTTGGTTTCAAGTGGGACAATATTATTTACACCTCACAGAAGGCACTGGAAATCCATCCTGAGGGTGCCGTGCTGACTGTCGATTAGTCCATGTACGCGCGAATAATTCCGAGTCTGCGTTTGCCGCGGAGGCTTCAGTATTTTGATTACGCGGTACCGCCAAAGCTAGAACATGACATCGCGCCGGGTGATGTGGTAAAAATCGAGTTTCGGCGGCGGAAAGCCTGGGGAATCGTCCAAGAGCTGGTACTGGAACAATCAGCCAGAGAGGTGCTCAAAACCGTGCTGGCGCATCGCCAGGACCTGCGGCTGAACCGTATGCAGGTCGAGTTTTTGGTACTTTTTGCCAGAGAATTTTTTGTCAGTCCCGGCACCGTGGCCAACATGCTATTACGCACCTTGCCGTATCGCCATTTCGGGACAAAGTCGGGCAGCGGCACAACAGCAAATCGCCGACTCGCGAAAAAAGTCTCTTCGGACAGCCTGGTGGTCGCCGATACCGATGAGAGGATTAAATTCGTGAAAAACATATTAAGAGCTTCCAAAAACGGGACCGTTCTGCTCATCCATCCGGAAATCCAAACAGTTAAACGCTGGGAACACGCGCTTGCTGAATTTTTACCTTTGTCGTTTCATCGGCAGCTACCCACCCAAGAGTACTGGCAGCGCTATGCCCGTCAGCTGAGCCAACCAAGCCGGTTGATCATCGCCACGCGAGTAGGCCTCTTCCTTCCCTTCCATACTCTGCGGCACGTCATCATTGATGATGAAGAGAATCAGAATCACCGTCAATCAGAACAAAACCCCCGATATCATACTGACCAGGCTGTCCGACTTCTGCAAACTGTTCATGGCTGTTCGGTCAGTCTTCTTTCCTCCTTTCCCAGGATGACGACGCTTTCAGCCGTAAAAGGTGGCAATCTCCGGATAGTTGAGGCGCGAGAAAAGCAACAATTACCTTCTTCCGTGAAAATTGCCTCGCTTCCTGAAGAACGGCAATTGGGAAACTACGGCGTATTGAGCGCTTCCATGGAAAAAGCCCTGCACTCGGCGATACGGAATAAGAGGCACAGCCTGTTGTATTTCAACCGCCGCGGAGAGTCAAATAGTTTGAAGTGCCACGACTGCGGATTCACCTATTCTTGCCCGAGATGCCGGCGTCCGCTGGCCGTCCATAAAAAAAACGCAAAAAAACAAAGCCAGCTGTTGCGCTGCCATCTTTGCTCCCATCAAGAGGACGTCAGCCTTCAGTGTCCACAATGCGGAAGCACGGATTTAAAGAAACGTGGCACGGGAATCCAGAAAATAACCGATCAGGTCAAATCTTCATTTCCTCAAGCGGTCACGGAAGTCATTGATTCCGGCACCGGCCTTTCTTCCCGTCCAACGCCTGATATTATCATTGCCACGCAAAAAGTATTCAGCCTTTCTGACTTGCCCAAATTTTCGGTGATAGGCATACTCAACGCTGACCAGGATTTACAGCTGCCTGACTTCAGTGCAGCGGAAACGGCATTTCGAACGATTTCAAGGTTAGTAGGCTTAGCGGCGGCAAGCCAAGCGCAATGCGTCATCCAAACCTACTCTCCCGCGCACCACACCGTACAGATGGGCTCGCGGCAAGATTATTGGGGGTTTTACGAGGAGGAAATCAAATTCAGAAAACAATATGCTTACCCCCCCTCGTCCCAACTGGTTCGGCTTATCTTGAAAGACTCCCGCCGGGAATCTCTCGTCAAAAAAGCGAAAAGATACTATGAACAGGTTTCGACAGCGCGGCCCTCGGCTGGAATTCATGTCGTGCAGCCCGGACCGGCTTTCACGGAAAAGATTCGCGGCCAGTACCAGTGGCAGATAGTCATCAAATTTTCAGATAAACATTGGCCGGAAGTCAAAAACCTGATAAACTTAAGCGGCGACGAGTGGCTTGTCGATATTAATCCTTTGAATCTTCTTTGAGATGAGGTTACCAGTTATCCAAGAGGGCGATCCTCGCTTAAGAAACAAATCAGCCTCGATCACGGATTACGAACCCAAACGCTATCGAAAATTCGTCGAGGACCTTACTCAGACCATGTATGAGGAAGACGGCATTGGCATTGCCTCGCCGCAGGTTGGCGAGAATATCCGCCTGGTCGTTATCTCCACTTCCAACGGACCCCTGGTGATGGTCAATCCGGAAATTCTGAAAAAATCCTGGCGCGCGGAAACAGCTGAAGAGGGCTGCCTCAGCGTTCGCGGGGTATTCGGTCCGGTGAAACGTGCGCGCTCAGTAACGGTCAAATTTACGGACCGCGACGGGAAGAAACAACAGCTGGACACCAGCGGCTTGTTTGCCAGAGTTATTCAGCATGAAGTTGATCACATAGACGGTATTCTATTCATCGACCGGGCAGCTTCTACCCACCAAGTGGATCAAGGAGAGAAGCATGGCTAAGTCACGATTCTCAGTGGTTTTCTTTGGGACGCCCGAATTGGCAGTCCCGTTTTTGCATGAGTTTGCGGCGCATCCGCGATTCGACGTCAAAGCAGTAGTTACTCAGCCCGATCGGCCGGCCGGCCGCAAACACCTGCTTACTCCGCCGCCAGTGAAGATCGCCGCGGAAGAACTGCGCCTGATTGTTCATCAAACCGCGTCGCTGAAAAAGAACCAAGCATTACAAAAGATTCTTGAGGGGTATCAGGTTGATCTGTGCATCGCGGTAGCAATCGGCCTGCTGCTTCCATTGTCAGTCTTGAAGATTCCCCGCGCGGGAACGATCAATATGCACCCGTCGCTTTTGCCGAAATTTCGCGGTCCTAGTCCTGTTCAGTCGGCAATTTTAGCAGACGAAAAAATCACCGGGATCAGCGTGATGCTTCTTGATGAAGGCATGGATACCGGTCCAATACTGAAACAGATGCGACTGCCAATTGGCGAAAAAGACACAACAGAGTCTCTGTATGCGCAAATCCAGCATCATGGTCCGCGGCTCTTGTCTGAAACCGCCCTGGGCTACTTGGAAAACGCTTTCAAACCTACGCCGCAAGACGATTCGCTGGCCACCCAGACTTTTCTTCTTAAGAAAACAGATGGAAAAATCGACTGGCGCCAAGACGCAGCTTCGATTGCCAGAATGGTCCGGGCGTTTGTGCCGTGGCCAGGAGCTTACTTCGAGTGGCAGGATCAAAAAATCGACATTCTTCAGGCTGAGTTCAGTGAAAAACGTCCCAAGCCTCCCGGATATATATTCGAAAACGCCGGTCACGTTTTTGTGGCCACCGGCAAGGGCAGTCTTAAACTCAAAGTCGTCAAACCCTCGGGGAAAAAGGCGATGTCCATCGATGAATTCGTCAGAGGCAGGCCCGGCTTTGTGGGTTCAAGCTTATCCTGATTTGCGGAGCTTCTCCGTCACCCTGAAGCCTAGGTATTTCCCCAACATCAGCCGTGTCTGCGCCTCAGTAGCGGGAAATGATCCGAACACGATCATGCAAACCGGAAAAAGCACCCATTGCAGAATTGTCACCCCGAATTTCCATAAGAAATTCTTTTTAGGCTCGTGAGGCAGCACCAGCACGCTGAGCACGGCGCTAACTAACAGGCCGAGCATGGCTGCCGTCATAAGATATTGCAGCACCTGTGGAGCATTTTGGGCGATGATGCTGTTCTCAACGGACTCCAGCGGAAGCCTTGTGGGAATGTAGCCGAGTAGGAAAATGATGATGGGAGCGGTCGCCCAGGAATACATCCCTTCGGTCAGATTCCAGAGATACCGTAATTTCTTTGTCCAGTGTATTTTGTGGTTCTTTCTGAAATTCCAAATCAAGTATGGGAAATGTTCCACGCCCCAAGCCCAGCGTCTCTGCTGTTTGTACAGGTTTATAAAGCCTTGCCACAGATTCCGGCCAGCTACAGCATCCATGGATATAGGGATATGCAGTGATTTGACCTCATAGTCCCCATCGTAACGCAACAGGCACTGCAAAAAGATTCTTGAGTCTTCGGTCACGATGTCATTCTGCCAGAATCCCACATCAGCGAGAGCTCGATAACTCATGCTATGAGACGAAAAAGTAAACAATCTTTCCGGACGCAACTGCTCACTCATCAGCCAGAAGGTCGTGCTGTTTGAAACCACTCTCATGATAGCGGGCACGTCCCAGGTATTATTGTTAAACAGCGGCACTGGCTGGTAGCTTTGGCGGGTTGGCTGGCTTGACGAGAGATAGTGATACGTAACATAGCTGAAGTACTGTATGTGCGCGCAGGTATCAACGTCAAATGAAGAAACAATTATATTTTCATAGGGTATGCCAAGCGCGTCAATCTCCTTCTGCGTCTGTCTAGCCGCCCAGGAAGTATTGCTCCCCTTGCCCGGCACCTCACCCGACAATCCTGGAGGGTGGAGAGTGACAAAAAATCTGAAAAATGAATCCCCAAACTCTTTTTTTAGAATCTCGGCGTTGCGCAACGCGTTTTCCTTATCAGCTTCTTCGAGACACAAGACTATCATCATTCTTTCATGAGGATAATCAACTCGGGCCAGGCTGCGGAAGCTCATCCTCAGCACGTCAATCGGCTCCTTGTAGGTTGGCATGAAAATGAGGTGGTAGGTATCACCGTATCTCGGTAAAACCTGCGCTTTCTCACGCCAGATGACTTTTGAGTCTTGGCGGAATTTTCTGAACGACAAAATTATGTAGACGATCAGATACAGCACCCGTACCAGCCAATACAAATCAAACAATATAATAAAATAAATCGCCCACAGCGGTTTGAAAATTATCAAAAGCACCGTGGCAATAAAGGTAAACCAGACCAGTGCCCCGGGGATCATTTCCAATAGTCTGTATTTTCTATAGTCAGAAAGCGCCATTCTTGGAAAGAAATGTTGATAGAAGGTAATATATGTTAATCCCGATAACCACAATAATCAGCAGAAGAAAAACGATCGCAAAAAGCCGCTGTTGCTCGTATTCCATTATTGAAGATTTTGATCCGGCCGACTGGAGCGCTGTTTGTCCTTTAGAGGCAAAAAATACGTCAGCCCCCAAAGAATTAAGATGATGGGAAAAAGATACTGCCAAACTTCCGCGGAAAGCAATCCGCTGGAACGCAATAATAAACCCAATCCCGTGAGTATGAGAAACATTCCAAACAGCATGGTAAAATCGTTAATTATTCGTATCGGAGCGCGTCAATCGGGTTTTTCTTGGCCGCTTTTGTGGCCGGTGCGATCCCAAAGATAATACCCACGCCAATAGAGATACCGACGGCCAGAAGTATCGCCTTAACAGTTATTGCCGTAGGAATGTTGAAATATCGTTCTACCACCGTCGATACAATGACGGACAGCAAAAATCCGATCAACCCCCCGAAAAGGCTGAGCGCGCTCGCCTCAATAAGAAACTGAGAGAGTATGTTGCCGTCAGTCGCGCCCACGGCCTTTCGTATGCCTATCTCCTTGGTGCGTTCGGAAACCGCAACCAGCATAATATTCATAATGCCGATACCGCCGACGATGAGCGAAATAGCGGCAATCCCCCCTATCGCCTGGGTGATGATTCCTAATACTTCATTAAATATTTCCAGCAAATCTTCCTGCGTCAGCACGCTAAAGTTCTTCTCGCCTTTATGCTGGTCAAGTAAAACCTCTTCGGTCTGAGTAACAGTTTCTTCCACCAAATCAGTGTCAGTAACCGAAATAAATATCCGATCCACGCGCTCGCTCCCCTGGAGCTCCTGAGCCAGCGTCAGAGGGATGGCCACCATGGTATCAAGCGGAGTAGAAGATGAAAGCAATGAATCCGTGTTTGGTAGCGACTCCCCCACGCCGACGACTGTAATCTCTTCCTGCAAAATTATGACTCGCTGGCCAATGGTTTCTTCTGGGCTGAGATCCGGAAACAAGGCTTGCTGGGGAACGGAATCAAGTACCGCTACTCTTGCTTTTACATCAATATCTTCCTGATTCAACCAGCGACCGGCAGCGATCTTTTTTTCCAAGATCTGGCCGAGCGATGTGCCGGTGCCAACAACAAAGGCGTTGACCGGACGGCCGTCGCTTGATTGCAAATTACCCGTCACTATCGTCCCCGCGTCGAGGTGCTGAATGTGATCCACGCGACTTCGTACGGCTGTAACATCTTCGCTTGTGAGCGGACTGACACCGACGACGGACCCAGGGGTAAAACCTCCAGATTCCTCGGAATTCACATTTCCGGGTACGACCATGACTATATTGCTTCCCAAACCCTCGATTGAGGAACTGACATCGTCTCGCACTCCCTCGCCGATTGACATCAACGTCATCACCGCAAAAACCCCAATGATGATCCCTAGCATGGTCAAAAAGGAACGAAGCTTGTTGTTCCAGATGCTGACCGCGGAAATAGTGAAAAGATCCACAATCATGTCTTTTGACTTAGCTCCTTTAATCTCCCATCAATCATCTCAAAGCGGCGGTCAGTCTGCTCAGCAATTGAGGGGTCGTGCGTGACGATAATTAAAGTTCTTCCTTCCGCGCGGTTCAGCTCCAATAACGCGCTAATAATTTCCTGCCCTGATTTGGAGTCCAGGTTACCTGTCGGCTCATCAGCTAATATTATACTGGGATTGTTGACTAGCGCTCTGGCTATGGCCACTCTTTGGCGTTCGCCACCGGAAAGCTTTGTTGGATAGTAATCCTTACGCTTGGACAGCTTGACCGTTTCCAACAATGCTTCAATCCTCTGTTTTCTCTCGTCTCGGGGCACCTGGTTATACATCATTGGCATGCTAATATTCTGAGCGACAGTCATTCTTGGAAGCAAATTGAAGGTCTGAAACACGAATCCGATTTGATTACGCCGAAAGTAGGGCAGCTCGGATTTCCTCATTTTGGTGATGTCGTGCTCGTCTAATCGATAGCTGCCCGAATCCGGGATGTCAAGCATGCCTATGATGTTCATAAGCGTTGATTTTCCCGAACCGGATGGACCCATGATAGAAACGCAATCGCCCTTTTCGACGTCAAAGTGCACGTCTGACAAGGCCTGAAAAGGATTGTCCGTTTCCCGGTTAAACGTTTTGGAAATTGAGCTTAGTAATATGAAAGACATCGTTTCTCATCTTAGCAATTCTGAGGCTTTTATTCAACCTCAAACAAAAGACCAGCTCTGTTCGAGCCGGTCTTTTTGAAGACTAAATGGAGGGCTACTCAGCCGGCGTTTCTTCAGTTGGAGTTGGTGTCTCCGCGCCACCCTCGGGCATTGTCTGGCCTTCGTCGTCGATGTAATTGATCACAACTTTCACCTCCCTTCAGAACCTTAATGCTTATGGTGATTCCGAATGATTTCAGCCAATTCTCTCGGCGACTGACTGGCAATTATGTAATTGTCGTCGTTGCGTACTGCTAATTTCAGCGCGTTTTCCGCAAAGGCGGCGTAAACTGTTGCTGAAAGATTTGGCTTGCGAAATATGCCAAAATTCATGATTTTTCTGCCCGTTAGCTTCACTGCATCAACACCGACAATGTCATCCAAACTGACCTTTTTTTTGAGAAGTCCGTAGCCGAAAATTATGAAATCTCCCGAAATTGTGACCCTGTACCTCCAGAACGTCCAAATAATAGCAATTATGGCTATTTCTTCAATGATGAGTATTGCTTGCGCCCAAGCCAAATAGCCGTGATTCAAGGAAGTTATCCAGTATCCGATGAGCACAATCAGCGTAGCAAATACTCCAAAGACAATCAAGAAACCGCGATAGAATGTTCTTTCCTCCTGGTATCGCATGGTTGTATTGTAGCAGTCTAAACGAGGCAGTCAATGTCTGTCAAGTGCAATAATACTACTTTTTGATTGTAATTTTTTTCGTGTTTGAATCCAAGGTAATTTTTTGTCCTGAAGCAATGTTGCCGCTGATTATTTCCATAGCCAGAGGGTCTAATATTTCATGCTGTATCAGGCGTTTGAGAGGTCGAGCTCCGTAATTCGGATCGTAGCCTTTGCCGGCCAAATACTGCCTGGCTTTTTCCGTGACGCTTATAGAAATTCTTTTCTCTTTCAAGCGCTCTTTCACCGCCTCAAGCTGGAGACCGACAATTTGCATTAAATGCTCGCGCTTGAGACTGTGGAAAATAATCGTTTCATCAACACGATTCAGAAACTCCGGCTTGAAGTGAGTTTGCAGCATGTTCATAATTTTTTCCCGAATCGTGTCATCGGGATCCTTCGTCGGTCTTGATTCATCGAAACCGATGTCTCCCCGGCTGGCAATTTCGAGGATCACGTCAGAGCCGATATTCGACGTCATGATGATAATCGTGTTTTTGAAATTTACTACCCGCCCCTTGGCGTCGGTCAGCCTGCCGTCATCTAAGATCTGAAGAAGGATGTTGAATACTTCCGGATGCGCTTTCTCTATCTCATCAAAGAGAATCACTGAGTACGGCCGGCGTCGTATCCTCTCGCTCAACTGGCCGCCTTCATCATATCCGACATAGCCGGGGGGCGAACCGATCATTTTTGAAACCGAATGTTTCTCCATGTACTCTGACATATCGAGCCGAATCAGGGAGTCTTCATTATTGAACATGAATTCCGCCAGCGCCCGAGCCAACTCGGTCTTGCCGACACCGGTTGGCCCCAGGAAAATAAATGATCCGATCGGCCGTTTCTCTTCCGAAATACCCGCGCGAGAACGGCGCACGGCGTTGGACACCGCTTCAATCGCCTCTCCCTGACCAATGACGCGATTCTGAAGTTCGTCCTCCATGCGAGCCAGCTTCTTGGTTTCACTCTCCAGCATTTTTGATACCGGTATCCCAGTCCATCGGGAAACAACTTCGGCAATGTCTTCTTCGGTGACTTCTTCTTTGAGAATGGCGCTTTCTTTCTGCAGGATGTCAAGCTTCTTTTGCTGAGCCAGCATCTCTTTTTCCAGTTTGGGCAGCACTCCGTAGCGTAATTCAGCCACGCGCTCAAGGCCGCCCTTTCGTTCGGCCATGTCAGCCTCACCGCGGTATTTTTCAATATCAGACTTCAGCTTACGATTGGCGGAAATTACCTCTTTTTCCGCTTGCCACTGAATCTCAAGTTTCTTCGCCTCTTCATTGATGGAGGCAAATTCGCGCCGCAGCACCTTGAGCCGGTTCTTGGAATCGGGATCGTCTTCTTTCTTTAACGCCCGTTCTTCGATTTCCAACTGGCGAGCCCGTCGCTTTAATTTATCTAGTTCTTCAGGCATCGAGTCGATTTCCAAGCGCAAGGTCGACGTGGCTTCGTCGATCAGGTCAATCGCTTTATCCGGCAAGAAGCGATCGGAAATATATCGATGAGACAGCTCCGCCGCCGACACAATGGCCGGATCGGTTATCCTCACCCCGTGGTGAATTTCGTATTTTTCTTTGATTCCGCGCAGGATGGCTATCGTGTCTTCAACTGATGGTTCAGAAACGAACACCGGCTGGAAACGACGTTCCAGAGCTGCGTCCTTCTCGATATATTTCTGGTATTCTTTGAGTGTGGTCGCGCCAACGGCATGGAGATCTCCGCGCGCCAGTGCTGGTTTCAGCATATTTGAGGCGTCAATGGCGCCCTCAGCCCCACCGGCACCGACAATCGTGTGGAGCTCGTCGATGAAAAGAATAATACGGCCGCCGTTGGCTTTAATCTCTTTCAAGACGGCTTTGAGCCGGTCTTCAAATTCACCGCGGAATTTTGCTCCGGCCACCAGCGAACCCATGTCCAGCGCCACCACGTCTTTATCCTTCAAACTTTCCGGTACATCTCCGGAAACGATTCGCTGGGCCAGACCTTCGGCAATGGCGGTTTTGCCGGTACCAGGCTCGCCTATCAACACCGGGTTATTTTTCGTTCGGCGGGACAGCACTTGCATCACCCTCCGAATCTCGTCACCCCGGCCGATAACCGGGTCTAGCTTCTTCATCCTCGCCAACTGAGTTAAATTCACGCTGTACTTTTCCAGCGCCTGGTATTTGCTTTCGGGATCTTGGTCGGTAATACGCTGTGTTCCTCGTACGTCTTTGAGAACCTTAAGCACGGCGTCATAACTGGCACCATGTAAATTGAGCAGCGAGGCAACGCGCTTATCTGCTTCCAGCATGGCCAAAAAGAGGTGTTCAGTGCTGACATATTCGTCCTTCAATTTTTCAGCCTCTTTCAATGCCTGGTCCAGCACGTTTTTGAGCTCCTGGGTAATAAACACCTGAGCAATTCCGGTAGTCGGTATGGTGTTCTGCGGGAGTTTGTCAATTTCTCCTGAAACATCGGTTTTCAGCCGGTTGGTGTCACTCCCAAGTTTGCGCAAAATCGGCGGAACTACGCCGCCTTCCTGCGTAATCAGAGCCGCCAATAGATGAAAGGTGTCTATTTGCTGCTGTTTTTTTTCTGAGGCGATGCGCTCTGACCGCTGGATCGCTTCTTGCGCTTTGAGAGTGAAGTTGTTTGGATTCATTTCCCCACAATTAATCTTGTATATATAATACTATTCACTCTGTTAGCACTTGTCAAGTGAGAGTGCTAATTTTGGGTTTTGGATAAAAAATCCGTTCACACTCCTCCGAATCGACATTGTCATCTATGGAGTTGAACGGGTAGAGACGGGCTCATCACGCAGAAGGCTTGTGATTTGGAATCAGGCAAAGAGTTGTTTGCGACGAGCCGCCCAGGCCAAAATTACGCCGAAATTCCTTCAAGGCAAAGCTTGCACCGACTCTCTTTACCGCCTCCGGAGTATCACTTTCCGGCGTTCCGCCAACCGAGACGATTATCGGCTCGCTTCTCTTTCGGTTCCAGGCATAGGAGAGTATATACCCATCAACTTCGACGTCGATCCGACAATGCTCCCTATCGATATTGACCATTCTGGCTTCCATACACCCTCCGTGTGATCGCCAAGCCTGTTTATTGCTGTAAAGACCAAAGCAATAGAGCCTCCACTTCACCGGCGGCTCCGCTTCTCCACATTGATGGATGCTGCAGTACAACCGCTGTCACTTCTTTTCCTTCTGAATTTCTGGCTCTGGTGACAAGACAATTGCCGGCTTCTTCCAGATACCCTGTTTTACCTCCGAGAATATAGAGTGAGGATTCGTGGACAAGCAAGTTAGTGTTTTTGATGTTGTGGGGGCGACCGGTGTTTTTCATGGCAAATGAGTAGGACCGGGTGCTGGTCGCCTGCGAAATGTCAAAGAATTTCAGCGCTTCGTCGGCCAGTCGAGCTATGTCCCGCGCGGAAGCAGAATTTCTCGGATCAAGTCCGGAAGGCTCTATAAACATGGCTGAGGGCATTCCCAGCTGTTTGGCCGTGGCATTCATCTCAGCCACAAAATCCTCCTTGCTCAGCCCCGTGGAACGCGCCAGAGCCTTGGCAGTGTTGTTCGCCGACCCAATCAGCGTGGTATGAAACAGATCCCTCACCGTCAAGCTCTCGCCGACTGAAGCGTAGAGTTTCGCGCCGCCAGCCATGTCTTCTTCGGCTAAGACCACTTCCGTCTCCCAGCCAGGATTATGCTTGAGGAAAACAATCGCCGTCATTAATTTTGTCAGGCTGGCGATAGGCATGATTTCGTCCGAGTATTTTTCAAACAAAACCTTGCCGCTGGCCCGATCAATGACGATCGCCGAACCAGAGGCCAATTCGGGTGCGCCAATCTGTGGTGCAAATACTGCCACCTGGGCGAATGGGAAATGAATCAGTGCTCGCACCGTGCCATGTGCGTGGTCAAAATTGGCCGGGATGAGCTGCCAGGCGCCACTGACTCGATTGTAGAAACGAAACTCAAGGCCTTTGGCAATCGCAGAATCATATTGAAGCGATAGGGCGATTGGTCGTATTAAAACCTGCGGATTCGGCACACGAATGTCATACTGAAAAATATCGCTGACCAAAGTCCTGTTCTCCGGCATGGGAAAATCAGCGGAATCCAGTTTCCGCACCTTTACCCAGGCAGCGTCTGATAATACGTCAGGCAGGATTCCAACGCGGAAGTGATTTTCCGAGTCTGAGATGGTATAGCCACGGCGTATTGTGGCTTCATCAAGATGAACCGCGCGTTCGGTCAAGGTTCCGGCAAAGGCTGTCAATCCGAAAGCAACGCCGGCAAGAATTGCAATAATGCTAAGCAGTCGTCTCATGTACTGAGTATAACATACTTTATTGAGTCTTCCCAAGTGTGGAAGTTAAACAACCGGACGATATACTTCTTCAGTTTGCGAGGTAATAGACTTCCAATCGAACTTGCGGAAAACAAGCTTCTGGGCGGCTCGTCCAAGTTTTTGGCTCGTGCTCGGTTGCCTGATAATCTGCTGTAACTTGGTTCTCAAATCGGCCACGTCTTTATTCTTGAACGTATATCCCAGGATTTCCTTTCCTGATTTCAGCACTTCAAGATTTGCCGGAATGTTGCTGGCCAGAGAACGCTTTCCAAACCCCGTCGCCTCAAGCAAAGAAAGCGGCAACCCTTCAACTTCGGAAGGTATGACGAAAACATACGCGTTGGAGTAGAGCTCAGCCAGCGTTTTACCATTCTGAAAACCCGTAAAGACGATGTTGGGATTGTTGGCCGCGGCTTCGCGAACCTGAGTCACGTACTCATCGGTATACGATGATCCACCCACAATCACCAGCTTCTTGTCGGTCTTCAACTGATGATACGCCTCGATCAGATAATGAATTCCCTTCGGCGGAATGAGCCGCGCGACTGTCAGGATATATTCATCAGTAACCAGGCCGAATTTTTTACTGATTATCTCAGCTGGTTGTTTCTTAGTGAAATCTCTGGCAATTCCATTCGGAATATACATCGCATCAGCACCGTAATTTTTTTTCAAATATTTCTTCAGCGGCCGAGAAACGACAATGGTTTCGTGCGGAAAGGTAACCGAAGACCACTCTCCCAGTTTCAGCATGATTCGGGCAAAGAAACCCCATTTCTGATGAAGCCGCTCCAGGCTGTGAAACGTTGCCACAACTTTGATTGAGGGCTTAAGCAAGCGGGGCAAAAAAGAAACCAAAGAGGCGCCGCCGCCATGGTAATGAATAACTTCAGCGCCATTGCGAATTGCGTGAAGAGTAGCGAAAGCTGTGTGGGTGATCGCGTCAAGATGTTTGGTTCGAATCGTGGGTAAACTGATCAAACGAATGCCCCGGAGGTTTTTCCGGTTTTTTGGAGTGTAGTACGGACGCGTGTAGACCGACACTTGATGGCCTCTGGCGGCCAATCGCAGTGAAAGCTCTTCCACGTGCCGCTCCATCCCGCCGTAGTGCGCGGGAATTCCTTTGATTCCAACCATGGCTATTTTCATGCGAATCTTGGCTTTATCTCAAATTAACCCCGGATGGTAACATCGTTCGGAGTTTTTGTCAAGGCTATGGAGCTTTTGTGCAACTTATGGCTCGACCAACTCGTCCGTACTGAGGCCTGGAGCAATAACTGACGTGGTTGTAGTAGTCAGTGTCGATTGATTGAGTAATAGATATGTTTTCCCTTCGTCTTCTTGAGTTGGAGAGATGATAACGTCAAAACCCGCTGAAGAGCTGGAGTCAGATGCTTCTAATTCCCCTACTGTCCAGGTCACGAGGCGAGATTGACTGTTGTAAACAATACCTGAACCATGCGTGACTGTCCCGTTTCCCGCCCAGTCGACTTCGAACGGCAAACTTGCCTCCACCTTGGCTCCAGCAACATGTTGTCCAGGATTACCCACGGCCCAGATGATACGATAGCCGGTCCGCTGACCGGCTCGTGGCGGATTGGGCCCAAAGCCCAGCTCTACACCTGAATGGCTGGTATAGACTGCATCCGAGGCTAGACTCAGGTTCTCGAGTGATGGCTGGTCAGGATTAAGGATGTCATCAACATCAGCGCTTTCTTCAGGCGCGGGAAGAACTTGTTGGACTGATACCTCAGCGCTTTCCAGCTCAACCGGACCGGATGATATACTAACGCTGTGAGTAAACCTAAAAAGTTCATTACCTTCTTGCAAGCCTGGGAAATTCCCTCGTATGGAGAGCTCCCAAGCAGCAGCTGGTTCTAATTCGGGCACAAGCCAGCCGTCATGGTCTGAGTCTGGGATATTCGAACCCAGGAGGATAAAACCCCCTGGAAGCTCCAAGTTTATACTTGAGGTTGGAAACGTTTCAGTTCCAGAATTCTGTATACTTGTACTGACAGTAAATTGCTCGTCACTAGTTACCTGGCGCGGCGCGCTGGCGCTGAGTACAACCGAAGAGCCCGCGATTCGAACACTTCCGCGCTTTGCAGTGGCAAAATTATATTCGTCTCCATAACTCACCGAAAAGCTAAT
>JAUYLJ010000039.1 GCA_030699685.1 bacterium
GTGCCAAGAGTTTGATTTGGTTCCTCCGGCTGCCATCACTGATCTGACCGCGGTTGTCAACTAGGTAACCTGATAAAAAAGAAATCTATTAAAGCCTCTTTCTGCCGAAGAGGCTTTATGGTATTTTCATATTACCAGCATAACTGCTTGAACCCGTTATAGTACGGGCTTGACAAATCTCTTAAAAGATGCTATCATGCCCAGTTTTGAAATTATCAAGCTATCTATGCGGAAATATTTAGAAAAGGCATTTTTTACAACTCTTATGCCACTAATAGTGGCAGTCTTTGTGGGTATTCATATCACGCAGACCGAGCATGTCTCAGCCGACATCCTCCCTCAATACGTACAAGGGGAAGTAATTGTGGAAATTAGCCCGAATCGGAAGGGAGACGCGGCAGTGGTTGAACTGTTACGGACTAAGGCAAGTAATATCCGTGCTGTGAAGTCTTTTCATAGAGAGGATTTACCAGATCGCGAATCAGCCTATGGCCCTCGTATGTACACCTTGAAGCTAGGTGAAAATGAGGATGTAGCGTCAGTTGCTGAAAAACTATCTCAAATCCCTGGAGTAGTCTCGGAGCCGAACTATATTGGCTACGCGACGGAAGTAAACGATCCATACTTACCGGCACAATGGGGAATAGAGTACTCCCGCTTTGATGAAGCGTACAATATTGAAATGGGTGAAAATGATATAACGATAGCCGTGATTGACTCCGGAGTGGAACTTACACACCCTGATTTGCAAAATAAATTGCTGCCAGGATATAACTTTGTCGATTGGAATGATGACCCATCGGATGACAATGGTCATGGTACAAAAATGGCAGGAATCGCCGCCGCTACTACGAATAACGAGATTGGTATTGCCGGGTCCTGTCCTGAGTGTTCATTGCTGCCCATCAGGGCGGGTTATGACAATGGCGGATTGGTTACTTTTTCAGCCGGTAAGGTTAAGTGGGCGTTAGCCTTCGCCGTCGGTAATCCCACTGGAATAGAAGGCATTCCTCATAACCCTTATTTGGCGGATGTTATTTCCATGAGCCTCCGTTTTACCAATGAAAGCACAATATTACATGAAGGGGTTGAAATAGCCAGTCAGGCCGGCGCGGTTTTAGTTGCTTCAGCGGGAAATTCCGGATCGTCATCTCCCGTGTATCCAGCAGGATTTCCGGAAGTAATCTCCGTAGCGGCCAGTGACGATGAAGGAACCTTGGCCGGCTTTTCGAATTACGGCGACTGGGTGGATGTGGCTGCCCCTGGAGTGAATATTATGACTACCGATCTTGCTGGCGGATATGAATATTCTACTGGCACTTCTCCAGCCGCCCCCTTTGTTGCCGGTTTAGCCGGACTGATGCTGTCGCGCTCGGATCAATATGATTTGTCGTCCGAAGTGATCAGAGAGATTTTACTCAGCAGTTCGGTTCCACTCGCGGAAGGTGGGATCTGGGGAGGAAATATCGACGCCAAATCCAGTTTGCTAGCTACGCCGTGCGCGATAAAAAAGAAAACATTGCCCTACGTGCAGTACGGTATGTAAGCGGGTTTTGGGCAGTTATTGACTGCGCAACTGAAGTGGGGATTCATTCAATTGCTTTTTTATGATATTTGTGCTATAATCCAGTTGTACACAGGTACGCTGATTAATCACTCGGAGGAAAAAGCAAAAACACATGCTAGCATCTCCCGTGACCGTCGACACATCTTTTATCGCTAATTTCGACTGGTCTCAACCCACCTGGGATATTTTTATTATCCTGTTTTTTATTATTGCCGCGTTTCTTTACGGGCTTTCACTGGGGCGCGACCGTATCTTGGTGATATTGGTTAGTATTTATATGTCACTGGCCGTCGTCAACACGGCGCCGTATATCGGCACATTCTCTACTGAGGTTGGTATTGACCAGTTCTTTGTGGTACGGATTTCGATGTTCTTGGGCAGCTTCATCGTCTTATTTTTCCTGTTGTCCCGGTCAGCCTTGCTCAGTACCATCGCCAACGATAAAGGCGCGGGCGGGTTTTGGCAGGTGATGGTGTTTAGCGTGCTGCACGTCGGATTGCTGATCAGTATTACGCTTTCATTTTTACCGGAAACATCCGAAGTCTCGCTTTCCCCCCTGACCCGGTCAATTTTCACGAGTGAGCTTGGCCGCTTCACCTGGATCGTGGCACCAATCGTCCTGATGATAGTGCTGAAGGGCGGGAGCGAAAAGAAGTACAAATACGACGTTTAGGGTTCAAAAAAGAAATAACAAGTAAGAAATAATAAAGCAGAAAAAGAGCTGTAGTCTGTTTTTTTGTATATAGCTGACTATATGGAAACATACATTTATTAGCTAATTTGACCAAAAGGTCGGTCGTTTGGCATGAATTTAAAAAACCCCTGTGGTCACAAACACCGACGGATATCATTCTGATTATCTTATTGTTTCTTTAGCTTTGACCCCTCTGCCGTGTCTTCCACGTCAAATCCGGCCTTTTCGATCTTGTCGCGCAAGCGGTCGGCTTCTTCCCACTCATTATTCGCCCGAGCCTCTTCGCGCTCGCTAACAAGTTTCTGCACGGTTTTTGGGATAAGGGTTGGTCTGTGTATCACGTTGTCCAGACCCAGCCCTAGCACGCGGTCGAATTTCTGGATAGACTGCTGTTTGGCCGCGGGAGGATTATCCGACTTGAGCATATCCCAAACCACGGCCAATGCTTGCGGTGTGTTCAGGTCGTCGTTGATCGCATCTAAAAATTTCTGTTCGTACTCCGCGCAGCCGATTATTGGCTTTCCCAGTTCGGACACGCGTTCGCAGAGCCTGTCAAGTGCCGACTGAGCAGCTTCAATTGCCTCCCAAGAGAAATTCAACTTCGTGCGGTAATGAGCTTGCAGCACGAAGTAACGATAGGCGAGGGGACTGAATCCCTTCTCTTTCAGCGTTTCCAGGGTGATTAAATTTCCTTCTGATTTGCCCATGCGTCCTTTATCAATCAAAAGAAACTCGCCGTGCAGCCAGTAGTTCACGAATTTCTTGCCGGTGGCCGCCTCAGACTGGGCTATCTCGTTGGTATGATGCACTGGAATATGATCAATTCCGCCGGCATGAATGTCGATGGTTTCACCAAGCTCTTTCATGCTCATAGCCGAGCATTCGATGTGCCAGCCCGGAAAGCCTGTGCCCCAAGGCGATTCCCATTCCATCTGTCTTTTTTGATCCTTGGGGGAAAATTTCCACAAAGCGAAATCTGTTGGATTTTTCTTTTCCTCGTTTCTCACAACCCTGGCGCCCTCTTGCTGCCCCTTCAAGTTAAGCCGCGCTAATCGTCCGTAGTGTTTGAATTTTGAGGTATCAAAATATACGCCGTCTGATGTCTGATAAATGTAGCCTTTATCCTCCAGTTTTTGTATCAGAGTAATTTGCTCATTGATTTGCTCGGTCGCTTTTGGCCAGGTGACCGGCTCCAGAATATTTAAATCAGCCAAGTCTTTTTTAAAGGCGTTGGTATAGAACTCGGCAATATCATTGGCTGACTTTCCCGACTTTTGAGCCTCAACCTCCACTTTGTCTTCACCGGCGTCGGCATCGTCAGTCAGGTGACCGACATCAGTAATATTCATCACGTGTCGGACCGAGAATCCGTTATATTGCAGAGCGCGCCTGACAATATCTTCAAAGATATACGTGCGGAGATTGCCGATGTGAGCATAGTTATAGACGGTCGGCCCGCAGGCATAGAAAGAGACTAAGTCTTTATCAATTGGGATAAATACCTCTTTCTCGCGGGAAAGCGTGTTGTAGAGAGTGAGTGGCATCAGCTGAAGTGTAGCAGTTTTTGGCATAAGAAAAAAGCGCTTGATCGCGCTTTTTCTTCTCAGATGATGTTAAAATTGCTATGAGTGGAGACCTTCCAGCATTTTCTTGTCTGCTTCTTCTTCGATAACGGCCTTATTGTCTTTCTGCCACTCGGCGATTACTTCACGGATGTCGTCGGCGGTTACCTGGGGGTAAATACCCCCTTTGTATTTCTCAGGGTTGTTGATGGCGTCAAGACGGACTTTGGCCGCCGCTTCGTCGACGATATCGATGGCCTTGTCGGGAAAAGTGCGGGTTTTCAGAACTTCGTCGGCCAGTTCTACCGCCACATCGATGGACTCATTAGTGATGCCCACCTGGTGATGTTGTTCATAACGGCTGCGAATTCCTTTCAAAATTTCCACCGTTGCTTCCGGTGTGGACTCTTCCACGTGGACTGGCTGGAAGCGCCGCTCCAGAGTCAGATCGTGTTCTATGTATTTCTTGTAGTCGTGGCCAGTCGAAGCGCCAACCACCTGCAGCTCGCCGCGGGACAGCGCTGGTTTCAAAATATCAGCCGCGTTGATGGCGCCGGTCGCTTCACCGGCTTCGGCCAAAGTGTGCAGCTCGTCTATAAACAGGATAATATTTCGTTCGGCGGAAATAATCTCGTTAAGGATGCCCTTAAGCCGCTTTTCAAACTCACCGCGGTATTTTGTCCCGGCTACCAGACCGGACAAGTCAAGCTGCAACACGCGTTTTCCCTTGAGGGGATCAGGAACTTTGCCGGTGGCGACTTCATTGGCCAGTTCTTCGACGATGGCCGTTTTTCCGACTCCCGATTCGCCGATCAATACCGGGTTGTTTTTTGTGCGGCGCGAAAGCACCTGAATCACGCGCTGGATTTCATGATGCCGTCCAATGACGGGATCAAGCTTATCGTCCAGAGCCAGCTGAGTCAGGTCGCGGGCGTACAGATTCAGCAAAGGAGTCTTTCCGGCGGGGATTTTGCTGCCATGGCCGTTGACAAACCACAAAGCCGCTCCGGAAACCGCGATTATAGCCAAGATGAACCAAATAAAATCCATAGTGTTATTGTAACATACCTTTACGTTTGAAGTACCAAAACATGCTGATAGCCGCTGTCGCGCAAATTGCCAACAGAATAACGAAGTCGTTCGGCTGGCCGATGAAGGGCATGTTTCTCGCGTTCATGCCGAAGACGGAGGCGGTGACCGTGACAGGCAAGGCCAATACTGAGATCAAAGTCAGCGTCTTGACGATGTCATTGATCCGGAAGGAGATCAGCGACTCGTTTGTCTCGCGGAGAGTCTCGATGCTTTCTTTGTAGCCCTGGAGGGTATCCCAGATGTCTTTGGCGTCTTCCACCAGCTCCTGGAAGTACGCCCTCATGCTGTTAAGCCGGAAATGCGTTTCATTTCTTTCGTCTATCAATTTTTTGTAGACGTGTTTATGCGTCTGCATGATGCGGCGGAAATCCGTGATGTTGCGGTTAATCATCAGAATCTCTTTGACCATCTTTTTTTCTTTTCCCGAGAATATTCCCGAATCAATGTTTGAAATATCCATACTGACATGATCCAACATGGGGTAACAGTACATCAGCAGGGAGTTGAGCAGGGAGTAAAGAAGCCTCTCCGCCGTTTGGAAATATTTATCCTTGGCTTCATCATTAACACCACACAGCTCAAAGAGGTCTACCAGAGGCGGGAGCGTGTTTTGGTGTACCGTAACGATATAATCTTTGCCCACGAACAAATTCACTTCAGCCGGCTTGATCTCCCGGCGCTTCCGATCGAAGACGGGAAAAAGGAGAATCATGAAGAGATACTCCGGGTACTTGTCCAGGTTCGGGCGCTGGGCGGGGGACAGGCAGTCTTTCAGGTCCAGCGGATGGAAACGAAAATTCGACCGAAGGTAATTCATCTCTTCCTCGGTCGGCTTGACGACATTGACCCAGCGCAAGCCGTTGTGGGTAACGGTCTGGATATTCAACATAATAGTGTGTTTGTTTCTGTTTTTGAAGATGGATCACTCCACCTCTACTATGATTGTAGCATATTTATTGAATTTTTGCAAGGGCCTTCTTCAAATAAAATGCGCCGATCCAGCAAAGCCGGACCGGCGCAAGAGAGGAGTTGCCTGGCCTAGTAGAGGTCGCACAAGTCGTGCGCGAACCTCACTGGCACGAGGAAAAGATCCACGCGATCGTGTTCCTCGAGGCCGTATTTCGGCCTCTCAGAGTCCACGACGACCACCTTACGGGCACTCGCTACCCGCTCGATGGCCGGGCGGTAGATCACCCTGACTTCGACCTGGAAATCCCCAAATGACTTCCGGGCGAGGTTGATCTTGTACCGTCCCTGGCTATGACTGGCTTTTCGCCAGCTCATCTCCGGGGTGGAGTATCTCCACTCCACCTTGTGGATGTAGTATCCACTTGGAGCATTAGGCGTGACTCCGAGGTGGATGTTCCGGTTGGTTGTCCCAACCATCTCCACCACCCAAGTCCCAGCGGAGGCTTGGACATTCGGGGAAAGGTACTCGACGACAGGGCCATCGAGCTCTACCTTGTCGGCAGCCAGGACGTGCCAGTCCCGGCCGTCCTTGATGCTCATGTAAGACCCGCCACAAAACAAGGTGATCGGATCAAACGCGAATCCTACCATTCCCCGGACTGCGCAGCCCGAGGACATGAGGACGCATGACGCCCCAACCAGTAATACAATGAGCCGCGCAGACTTCATTTTGTCACCCTCCTCCAGGTTCCGTGTGTTCAGTTTACAGCTTTATGGACCGGACATACTAGCATGAATGTGCGCAGTTGTCAATACCAAACTTTGCAAAAAAGGCGATTTTGTGATATACTACACATACCAAACAAAGACACATGCCCGATCCACAAGAAACGAAACGAAATAAACCCGACTCAGGATTACTGCCGGAACTTTCCCCGTTGAGTCCGCCGGGAGAGCTTCGCCCGCGCGAAGAAAAAGAACCCCAAGTCGAAACTGGCCGCGAACAAAGTCCCGAGCTGGATGAGCGTCCTGGTTTTGAATCAGAACCAACTCAGGAAGGCCCCAGTTCAAGTCCCGCCCCAATGCCAGCGGTGAAGGAAGAAACCGAAATAGGCGCGGCTAAGGAAGTAGAAAACATTCTGGAAGAGGATTTACGCGAGATTTACGCCGAACTAGATCCTGCCACCCGGCAAAAATTCAAACAAGAAGGAGAGAAGACTGCCGGTACAATAGCCATCCTGCTTCAGGCAACGAAGGTGAAAGTTAAGAAGGTCCTCAGTCTGATCAAAAAATGGTTGAAGATCATACCTGGCTTGAACAAGCATTTCATTGAGCAGGAAGCCAAAATCAAGACCGACAAGGTTCTGGCGATAAAACGCAAATCACAAGGCCAATGACGGGCATACTCGTGACTCTGCCGGCGGCCGAGACAAACCTTATCTCTACCGGGACGGCGATTGTCGCCACCATTGGAGGGGTTTTGGTATTCGCGGTGATTGTCGCGGCGGGTTTATGGATCTTCCGTAAAATTATGATTTCCAGCGGCAGACTTCCTTCCGCTTTCCAACGGGTGGTATTGCTAGTTACTATGCCGAAAGAGCATATGGAGCTGGAAGAGCAGACCGATACTCAGCGGCGTGACGTGAAAGAATTGATGGGAGTGGCTGAATCACTCTACGCCAATCTTGGCGGTTTAGTGCGCCAGCAGCGTTGGTGGAGCCGTTTGCTTTTCGGCAGGCAAGACCATATTGCCCTGGAGATTGTGGCCAACCAGGGTCTGATTTCGTTTTACGTGGTGGTGCCGTATCGGTTTCAGCAATTTGTCGAGCAGCAGATACACGCTCAGTATCCCGAAGCGCAAGTTGAGGAAGAAAAGGACTACAACCTTTTCACGCCGAATAGCGCTATCCGCGGGACGTACTTGAAACTGATCAAGCGGCAGATATTTCCTATCAGGACGTATCTAAAACTGGAATCCGATCCGATGAGTTCGTTAACCAATGTTCTGAGCAAGATAGGTGAAGGCGAGGGGGCGTCCATCCAGCTCTTGATCCGTCCGGCGTCCAAGGGCTGGCAGTCCAGCGGCCACAAATACGCCCGGCAGGTAATTGAGGGGAAAGAAGGGTCAGGAGTAATGAGGGACGTAATGAAGTCCGCCTTCCCAAGTCAGTCGCGAACCCAGCTTGATCAGGAGAAAGAGCGCAGCTATCGGATGTCGCCACTGGAAGAAGAAAGGATCAAGGCGGTCGGCGAAAAAGCAAGCAAGTTGGGCTTCGAAACCAATATTCGTATTGTCGTGTCAGCGGCCAATTCCGGCCAGGCTGATCTTTATCTTGATAATATCGTCAACACTTTTTCTCAATACACCCAACAAGAAGTGGGCAACGGATTCAGGAAATCACGCTTTGCCAGCCGCGACAGATTCATCCACGATTTCATTTACCGGAATTTCCGGGATCGGAATCGCGTTATTTTAAACACTGAGGAACTGACTAGCGTTTTTCATTTTCCGGCTCCTGGCACCGAAACGCCCAACATTCGCTGGATGGCGGCCAAACGCTCGGCGCCGCCCGTGAATCTACCGAAGGAGGGAATTGTCATTGGCGAAAGCACCTATCGCGGCCGAAAGGAGATGGTCCGCATTAAAACCGACGATCGCCGGCGGCATTGCTACGTCATTGGTAAATCAGGTACCGGAAAATCCGTCCTGATTACCAACATGGCGATCCAGGACATCAAAAACGGAGAGGGCATTTGCGTAATTGACCCGCACGGCGACTTGATTGACGATATACTGCCTCACGTTCCTCCTGAGCGCCGTGATGACGTCATAATTTTCAACCCATCGGACATGGAGCGTCCGATCGGGCTGAACATGCTGGAAGCCGACACGCCTGAAGAAATGGACTTTGCCGTTCAGGAAATGATCGCGATTTTCTATAAACTTTTTCCGCCGGAAATGATTGGGCCGATGTTTGAACACAACATGCGGAACGTTATGCTCACGCTTATGGCTAATCGTGAACAGCCCGGCACTATCGTGGAGATCCCCAGAATGTTTACGGACCCGGTTTTTCAGAAATCAAAACTGCAGCACGTCAGCGACCCAATTGTCCGGGCGTTTTGGGAAAAAGAGATGGCTAAAACAAGCGACTTTCACAAGTCCGAAATGCTGGGCTATCTGATTTCCAAGGTCGGCCGTTTTGTCGAAAACGAAATGATGCGCAATATCATCGGCCAGTCGCGCTCCGGTTTGAATTTTAAGAAGGTGATGAACGAGCGCAAGATATTGCTGGTTAATCTTTCGAAAGGTAAAACAGGCGAAGTGAACAGTTCATTGCTTGGTTTGATCATCGTTTCCAAGCTGCAAATGGCGGCCTTAGCCCGCGCTCATTTGCCGGCTGACCAGCGGCCGGATTTTTACCTCTACATCGATGAATTTCAAAATTTCATTACTGACTCAATCGCCACAATCCTGTCCGAAGCGAGAAAATACCGGCTTGATCTGACGATTGCCCATCAGTATATCGGCCAGCTGGTGCAGAACCAGGACGCTAAGATCCGTGACGCGGTTTTGGGCAATGTCGGTACGATTATCGCTTTCAAGATTGGAGTGGAGGATTCCGAGACCGTGGCTAAGATTTTCGCGCCTGTGTTCAATCAATTTGATGCCACAAACATTGAGAAGTATAACGCCTACGTCAAACTACTGATCGATAATCAGTCTTCGCGGGCTTTCAATATTCAGACTATGGCGCCACTGCCCGGTGATCCGGCGTTAGCAGAGCGGCTACGGCAGCTTTCGAGAATGGTGTATGGACGTGAACGCAGTAGCGTAGAGGCGGAAATCGCTGAACGAGGACAGCTGGGAAGCGGCGCGCCAAGCAATGAGTTGGGCACGGAAACGAAGTTGTAATCATGCATACATGACACCCGCATTGAGCCTAGTCATCCTCATCGTGCTGCTGGCCGCGTTCGGTACAGCCTTAGTCGGTAGTCTACGAGCTGCTCCCTGGCTTCCAACTAGGACGAAAGACGTGGAACGTCTGCTCTCGATGGCCGAGCTTCGTGAAGGCGAAATGCTATTTGATTTAGGGTCGGGGGATGGCAGGCTGATTGCCGCCGCCGCTCGCAAGCCGGGGATCAGTGCTATAGGCTATGAAATCTCATTGGTGCCCTGGATCTGGTCGCAGCTTCGGTTGCGGGGATCCCGTTTGTCAAACGCCCGGGTCCGCTATCAGGATTTTTTCCGAGCGGATTTTTCGCAAGCCGACGTGATTGTGTGTTTTCTCACGCCCTGGGCGATGAAAAAACTCAAACCAAAAATACTAAGAGAAATGAAACCTGGCAGTCGCCTGGTCTCCTACACCTTTTCATTACCTGAAATCAAGGCAACCCGGATCGATCGGCCTCATTCGGACGACATCCCCATCTTTCTCTACCGGCGTTGACCCTCTTGTTGCCCGGTGGTATACTGTCCATACCAAAAAAGCCAGAATAAACCAAAAAACTAAGCAAATACCCAAAGGAATGACAGACGCAAAATTAGCGAAAATAAAAGAAGCGATTGAAAACGCCCAATCTCAGCTGCAGTTAGCCCGCCAGCTTCTCAATGAACTGGGTGTTGGTGATATCACTGAAGATCTTGATCAGTCGGCTGAGTCGCCGCTTGTCGGGACAATGAGCGAGGGTCCTGAAGGAAAAATTATTGAAGGACAATTCGACGGGCAGAATATGATTGGACCCGACGGCAAGCAGTATTCCGTCCCGGCAAATTATGCTTCGAAATCCAAGCTGGTGGACGGAGACACGCTCAAACTGACTATCACTCCCGACGGCTCTTTTGTGTACAAACAAATCGGGCCGATTGACCGTCAGCGGCTTATTGGCACTCTTACCAGGGACGAACAAACTAGTGAATTTCGCGTCTTGGCTAACAACACAAGTTACAAAGTGCTGCTGGCCAGCATTACCTATTTCAAGGGCGAGTCGGGTGATGAGGTGGTGGTACTGGTACCCAAAGACAAGCAATCAAAGTGGGCGGCGGTAGAGAATATTATCCGCAAGACTGGCGCATTGGCCGAGACCGAGCTGCCTGAAGATATCTGAGTATTTGGCCGAAAGCGATTTGTGCTCACGCACCTCATCTGCTAAGATAGGGTGTGGTATTTGATTGCAATCAATGTCCCAAACACTCTATCGTAAATATCGTCCGCAGAAGTTTGCTGAACTTTCTGGTCAGCAGCACGTGAAAATCACTTTGCAGAACGAGCTGCTGAGTGGCACTGTGGCGCACGCGTATCTTTTTTCCGGACCGCGCGGCGTCGGTAAGACCACGACCGCCCGCCTGCTGGCCAAAGCGTTGCATTGTCTTGCAAGAAAACCCTCCCAGTCCGAGCCCTGCGGTACCTGCGATGCCTGCTTGGAGATCCAGCAGGGAAGGTCGCTTGATTTGATTGAAATTGACGCCGCTTCGCACACCGGCGTCGACAATGTCCGTGACAATATTATTGAGAACGCCCGTTTCAGTCCCGCTAGCCGGTCGCACAAGGTGTTTATCATCGATGAAGCGCACATGCTTTCGCTGGCGGCCTTTAACGCCCTGCTGAAGACCTTGGAAGAGCCGCCGGATCACGTTGTCTTTATCTTATGCACCACTGAAGTTCATCGTCTCCCCGAGACAATTATTTCTCGCTGCCAGAGGTTTGATTTCAAGAAAATCGGCCAGGCTGATCTTGAGAAAAGATTGAAAGGCATCACCAGTGCCGAAAAGATCAGCGTTGATGACGAGGTGCTGAAAAATATCGCCCGTCGCGCCGAAGGGTCTTCCCGTGACGCGGAAAGCCTACTTGGCCAGGTATTGACGCTCGGCGGCAAGAAAATCACGGCTGAGATGGCTGAGCTGATCTTACCACGCTCGAATCTGGAGGCCATCGCCACACTTTTCGGTTTTTTGGCGGAACGTAAGGCGGGACAAGCGCTTGATTTGATCAACGCATTGTCGGAAGAGGGAGTGAATTTCAGCCAATTCACCAAGGACCTGATTGAGTTTCTGCGCAAGATCCTTTTACTCAAGGTGAATGGCCGTCTTGATATTTTTTCCTCGCTTGAGCTGACGCAGGAAATGGAAAAATCCGCTCTGGATCAGGCGGAAACCATAGAGCTTAATCGTCTGGTCGCGGCCATCAATATTTTTCTTGACAAAGAGCGTGAGATAAAATACTCTGACATCCCTCAGCTTCCCTTGGAGTTGGCGATCGTTGAAATCTGCGGTGATAGCGATTCCTCCGTGGAAATCCAGCCGCCTTCTGATTCGTCGTCCGCCACTTCCGCTGGAAACCTCGGTGCCGTATCACCGGCCGCGAAGAAACCAAAAACTTCTTCAAGCACGGCGGCAGCGGTATTGGAAATTGACGAGATACGGAAGCGATGGAACGACGTGCAAGAACAATTCCAGAAAGCCAATCCTTCACTCGGCCTCACGCTACGTTTATCGGAACCGGTTAGTATTGAGGGAAATCGTTTGGTGCTTCGTTGCGGCTATGCTATTCACGCGGAGAGAATTGAGAGCCAAACAGTACGTGATCAGATACAGAAGATTATGGCCAACATATACGGTGTTGCCCTGACCGTGACGACGGTGGTTGAAACTACGCCACTCAAGGAAAAGAAGGAAGGTGGAGCAAACACACTGAATCCGATACTGGAGAGCTTTGGTGGAGAAGTAGTTGGATAAATTGAGAAGTGAGGGTTAAGAATTGCCCGGCGGGAGCCTCGTGCTTAAGGGAGACGCGTCTCTGGCGCAGGGTCAGGCTATGCCTGAAGTATTGAGCTCTTAGTTCTTAGCGTTGAATTACGCGTGGCCACGCTTCTCTCCTTTCGTAAATATGAACGCCTTTACAGTTCCGGGGTCGTCTAGTGGTAGGACGCTAGGTTCTGGCCCTAGTAACCGGGGTTCGAATCCCTGCCCCGGAGCTGTGAAGGGGATTCTTAATCCATTGTTGGTGGAGCGAATGGGGCGCGGCTGGCTCTGGAAAACTCGATTCTCTACCACGCCGACGTTTCATCTGTCGCTATTTCTGAATAGAAAAGAACCGGCCAATGGACTACGCCAAGGGCCGGTTTTGAGATCGGAGGGCTCGGAGCTTTTCCCCGTACAGGACAGCGTCGGTTTATCCCCGGACTTGGCCGTTGGAACCACCGCTACCCATTCGTATTACCAAAGAAAACCTCTTTGCCCTCCGAAAGAATGAGGCCGCGCACCCGAAACTGTTTTGCAGTAGCCCGGGGTTTGTGGTATCCCCGGGAACTAGCGTCCGTGAACTGATGTTCAGGGGCAACAACGTACCAGGCTTGCAGCACTCAACCGAAAAAATGTGCCTGACAACCTGTATAGCATGTTCCCATGCCTGCGTCAAGGTCTGTTGACAAAAATCTCTCATGTGATAGAAATACTTTTACTGTCACACGCTCTTTTTTGTTGCCTTGAGAAAGCAGCCATAGCTGAAAGACGTTAATCCATTGACGTTTGCCAGCTATGGCCGCCGCTCGGCTGCCCTCTAGCAAGTGAAAACAAGGACTGTGAAATTGGGGGAAGGAGTACGAGTACGAATGTCCGGAAACGAATTGGCAATCGTCATTGATTGCAACGAGCCACCGTATTGCCCGCCGGATTGGGAAGTAGTAGAGCACAAGCCTCTAGGGCTTATCAGCCCAAGCGCTATCACGCTCTATCGTTCGCCAAATGTTGTTACCAGGAGGGTCGGGGAGCGTTGGTTGCAGCAGCGCCGGCGCTGTATCTTCGGCGCCGAACTGTGCACTGAGCTCGAGGGGCATCCTCAACTCAATGCCTGCTTCATCGACTTCTATCTGGATAATCCGGAATTGGCTCCCCAGGAGTGGGGAGAGCTGAGTGTCTTCGGCACCGGTACACGGTTCCGTCACCCCGGTGGTGGCATCTACGTGGCTTGCTTGCGTCGACGTTTCAACGGTGCGGGCTTGCAGCGGGAATTTCGCTGGATCGGCCATGCCTTTCTCGAGACAGACCCGGTTGCCTTGGTGAACGGCGTGAACTAGACGGGGTTCCGCGGAACAAGGGTCATCGGGAACGCTCACACCATCGGTGTGAGCTTTTTTTCTGGCTAGTACTTGTTTGTGCTTGAAAAAGGAAGAAAAAGGCAGTACAATATTGAAGCCTTTGGGTTTATTTGATTAACAAAGACTTGTCAATGCTTGACCTTATTATAGTAGGCGGCGCGGCTGCCGGAACCGGCGCGGCTGTCTATGCCGCTCGCGCGAAAATGAACTTCAAAGTCATCGCCCACGATCTGGGAGGGGAGGTGGCAAACTCCGGCGAAATCGGTAACTATCCCGGTTTCAACGAAACCAACGGAATTGAGCTATCCCAAAAATTCAACGATCAGCTGAAGTTCAACGAAATTGACGTTGAAACTGGAGTGATGGTGGAGAAAATTGAAAAAACCGGTACTCATTTTATAGTCCGGGGCAAACACGGTACCCAGGACAAAAGCTATGAAGCGAAGTCCGTGATTCTGGCTACCGGAGTCCATCCTCGCCATTTAGGGGTTTCTGGCGAAGATAACCTGTATCAAAAGGGCGTTTCATATTGTTCCACTTGCGATGGACCCTTATTCCGCAACAAAGTAGTCGCGACGATTGGCGGCGGCAACACTGCCCTTGAATCAATTCTTTTGCTTTCCAATATTGCCGAAAAAGTCTACGCAATCAACAAAAATGCCGATTTCAAGGGCGAGGCGGTCTATATTGAAAAGGTGAAACAGCTCAAAAATGTCGAGATAATTTCCGAAGCGCAAACAACTGGTTTTATCGGTGATCAGATGCTCAAGGAAGTTGAATACAAGGACAAGGACGGTGCGGCTAAGAAGATTGAGGTCAGTGGCGCTTTCGTCCATATAGGCATCATTCCGAATACTGGCATGGTCGTGGACTTGGGCGTGCTGGAGCCGGGTGGATTTGTTGAAGCGAATTTGTTGATGGAAACGAAAGTGCCGGGACTCTTTGCTGCCGGCGACGTAGTCAATATTCCGTACAACCAAATCTCGATCGCCGTGGGACAAGGCGTGACGGCGCTATTGACCGCCCAAAGCTATATCAACAAGCTAGGAAAATAAGCTATCATCGTGAGAAGATTGCCTCATACGAGACAGTTTCAACTGAAGATACTGCGCTGGTTTGCCAAACACCGGCGTGATTTGCCGTGGAGGCGAACGCGCGATCCCTATCGTATTCTGGTTTCGGAAGTGATGCTCCAGCAAACTCAAGTCGAACGCGTGGTGACGAAATACCAGGAATGGCTGCGCCGATTCCCCACGGTTGAGCGGCTGGCTCAAGCGCCCCAGCGGCAGGTGATTTTGGCGTGGTCGGGCTTGGGCTACAATCGAAGAGCACTTCATCTGCAGCGGGCGGCGCGAATGGTGATGAAAGAATACGGTGGCAGATTTCCCCGAACGAAAGAAGAACTCATGCGCTTGCCGGGAGTAGGGGTGGCCACCGCCGGGTCGCTGCTTGCTTTCGCCTTCGGCAAAGACGTGACTTCGTTGGACGTGAACATTAAACGAGTGCTACATCGCTATTTTGTCGGATCGGAATTTCCCGACTGGAAAAAAAACGACCGCTGGCTCGAGGACTTGGGCAATATGGCGGTTCCCGAGGGGAAAGGGCATGACTGGAATCAGGCGATGATGGATTTTGGTTCACTGGTGTGCACGGCGAGGAGGCCGCTTTGCGCAATATGCCCCTTGCAGAAAAACTGCCGCGCCTATCCAAAGATTCTCATTGATGTCAAGGGAAAGCGCAAAGGGTGGGATCGGGTGGAGCCTGGGCCATCCAGCCAGCCGGAAATACCGAACCGCATTTTTCGCGGCCGAGTGATCGAAGCCCTTCGTCAGGCGCCACGCCATTCCTTAGCGATAAGAAAACTGGCTCCAATGGTAAAAAAAGACTTCAATGAAGATGACGCTCGCTGGTTTGATGGGATTATTGGGGGTTTGGAAAAAGATGGTTTTATAACTATTACAAAGAAACAAGATACACAGATCGTTCGTTTACTGTAACTTGCACCCGGTGTTGCAAAATTATACTAGTCTGTTAATCTAGTGGCTGCGCTTTGGTCCAAATGAGAAGAGGAGGAGCTACAAGATGGCTTCGGCAGAAACCGCCCGATATGAGCAAGTACTCGCCGAAACAGGTCAGAGGCGAGATCGGCAACAGCATTCACGGATGCCCAGGCTGTATAGCCGTAGTGCGAGATGGTTTCGTTCCCTCGGTCTGCAATTGCTTGTGCTATCTCTGGCGCTAGGCTGGCTCATCGTGCATCAGCTGAAGGGCGCTAAGGATGGATTCCTGTCGATGGAAGAGGCGTGTGAACAGTTCGTATACGTCTCGATGGAGCTCATTGTTGTTTTCTGCTGCGCTGGCTTTGGATTGTGGTTATGCAATCGTGGCGTGTTCCGGCCCGCTATCAAGAAGCGTCGCTGGAGCAAACAGCGCTGACTCTTGGTCTCAACCAGGAGTCTTTTGTTGTTTGTGAGATAGACTCAAAAGTGGTACAATAGCACCACTTATGACTTTGCCCAAGCAACTAATATCCACATATTTTTTACTGATTGCCGCTTTTTGCTTTTTCTTGTTTCCTGATATTGCTGAGGCAAAATCATGGTCTATTCCCGAGTGGAGATCTGAGATACAAATTCAACCGGATGCAAGTATCATCGTCCGCGAAGAGCGGACTTTCGAATTTGAAGGCCAGTTTACGTGGGTGGAATCGGAGATACTGAAACAGCGGGTAGATGATATTGTGGACGTGGTGATATTCGACGAAAACGAGAATCAATTGTCCGCTCCGGAAGCTGAAATTACCAACTACACGGACCGTGTTCATATTCGTCTGAACTTTTCAGCGCAAGACGAGACCAAGACTTGGGTGATCCAGTACACGGTTATCGGCGGTATAGGATTCTTTGAGGACCACGACGAATTGTATTGGAACGTGGTGCCTCTTGAACACGAAGCGCCGATCGGCCGGGTGCAGGCGGCAGTTCGCTTGCCAGAGCCGGCAGAGGCCTTGTCCACCTATCCTCAGACGGTGTATCGAGGGAGCTATGGATCAACCGATCAGGTTGAAATTCAGGGTTTCCCGGATGACAAAACCATCATCTTTACGGGAGAAAACATCCTGTCCAATGAGGGTTTTACGATCGTCTCAAGTTGGCCAAAAGACATCGTGGCGGATCCGGGCACCTTGCGGATTGAAGCGCAGGTCGACGGAAAACGCGCAGAAGGGGTGCCAATATTTTTCAACGGGGATGACACGGGCTTTGTCACGCCTCATGCCTTCCAGCTTTCTAGCAAAGAGGCGATAACGTATTTGATTACCGTACAAAGACTTGGCCACAGCGCTGAAGCCCAGGAATTAACTATCCGGCCGGGCCAAACTGAATCCTATATGTTTACGCTAACGCCTGCTTGGTGGTGGAAGGTGGCGGGGATTGTGCTGGGTCTCTTAGCTGTCTTGGTTTGGATCCTGCCAATCTGGGGTTTTTGGAAATATTACACCCATTGGCGGAAGCTGGGCCGTGATCCCCAAACCAAGAAGACCATTATCGCGCAGTATGAACCGCCAAAAGGAATGAGGCCGAGCGAAATGGGAACGGTCGTTGACGAGAGGGTGCAGATTAAGGACATCACGCCGATGATCGTGGATTTCGCCGTGCGAGGAGCTTTGCGAATCGAAGAAATCAAAAAACAGTCGTTGTTGAAAAAAACCGAAGACTATAAACTCATCCGTTTGGGAGAGGCGGGACCCGACTGGCGGGAATACGAGCGCCAGATGTTTGATGAGATATTTGGAAAGAAATCAGAAGCACGGCTTTCGGACTTACGCGCTGATTTTTACAAAAAGATACCGACGCTCCAGCAATCGATTTATGAAGCGGTGGTGCATGAGGGATATTTTGACCGTCAGCCTGACAAAGTGCGAAGAGAATACGCTTTGAAACCAATACTTATCCTAGTGTTTGGTTTTGCCGGATTGATCCTGGGTGGTGCGCTCTGGCCAGTGGCGACGGTTTTGTTTCTGCCGATCATTTTCACCGGTGTGATCGGTTTACTTTTTTCTCTGGTGATGCCGAAGAAGACCGAGAAAGGGGCTGAAGCGGAGTGGTGGATAGCCGGGTTTAAAGAATATCTCTCGACTGCCGAAAGATTCAGACTGGCGGCGATGACGCCCGAGACTTTTGAAAAGTTTCTTCCTTTTGCTATGGTGCTAGGGGTGGAAAAACAGTGGGCGCGCCGTTTCGAGAATATCTATACTAAGCCGCCATCATGGTACGTTGGAACGCGCCAGGCCGCGGGAGCCTTTGCGGTCACGAATTTCGCCGCCCAATTGTCCGGTTTTACAGCCGCCACGTCAAGCTCATTAAGTCATTCTCCCAGTTCATCGTCATCGGGATTCTCTGGTGGTTCTTCCGGCGGCGGCGGTGGGGGAGGATCGGTCAGCGCTGGCTAATAATTTGCACAGAAAGTATATGCGCACGCGTATCACTATCATAGTACTTATTGCCATAGTTCTTATTGCTGGGGGTAGCTTGTTTGTTTATGGACAGGTCCCGTTTACCGATGTCGTTTTTACCAAGCCTTTTCTTGAGGATCCGCCAGAGAAGGTTGTCTCTGATGCGTTCAATAGTCTCTCCGAAATGCAATCGACCAAGATAGATGCCGCTATGAATATGGATTTTGGAGGAAACGAGGGACGATACAGCCTGACAGTGAGCGCAGCGACGGATAGCGCTACTCGCTCCAGCGAAACAACGATGCGCATCGATACTGATTTGGCCGGAAACATAGAAATTCAAACGAAGTCAATTGGTGATAAAATGTATTTTTATGTTGATTCACTGCCGAGTCTGCCCTTTTCTGACGCTCAGACGCAGGAGCTCAACGAGCTGGTCGGGCGCTGGTATTATCTTGACACTCAAGAACTGACAGCTTTTTTGCAGGAAAATTTTAGTAATTCAGCTGACCCCTTCCTTGAGGAGGTAAGATCTCTGGACATGACTTTTAATGAAGCGGAGCAGGAGGAATTAGCTAACGTGCTGAAACAAACGTTGGCAAAAAATGTTTTTGTCACTGTGACGAAACGTTTGCCGGATGAAGAAATTTCCGGCGTCAAGTGCTATCATTATGTATACGAGGTTGATACACAGAAATTTTCACAGTTTATTAAGGAATTACTACCGTCTGTTTTTGAAATTCTTGGCTATCCGCAAGACATGATTGAGATAGCTTTTGAGGATGACAAAATCAGAACTGAACTTATTGAATTTCTGAATGTGCAGGGTGGCGAAGTCTGGGTGCAGAAAGATACTCATTGGCCGAGAAAGATGTCATTGACCGCGAAGCCTGAAACAGAAGGGTCCTTGACTATGGAATTAAACATTACTGAAGTCAATCCGCAATTGGATATCACCGCGCCGGAAGACGCGATGGATACTCTTGAATTTATCGAGCAATTTATTCGAGCCGATTATCTGGATACGGAACAGTCAGATATCTTTTTTGCTGATCCGTCGCTTGATACCGATGGTGATGGACTGACCGACCTAATGGAAGAGGTTTACGGAACGGACGTGAATAACCCTGATAGCGATGCCGATGGGTTTCTTGACGGTGAGGAAGTGGAGAACGGATACAGTCCCGTCGGCGAAGGTAAGCTGATAACCCCGGTTGAAGAAGTAGAATAATAGGAATCACCGCATGAAAACGAGAATTGCTTTATTGGTAATTTCACTTCTGGCCTTGGCAGGGCTGGCGCTTTGGTTTCGGGCGCCTGAACAGGAAAAAGGAAGCGTGCTTAGCCAGCGAAACAAACCAGAACGCCAAAGCATCATCATCGATAATACGACGCCTTTCGTTTCTGACAGGACGGGGTCTGAGCAGCTTATGATATATTCAGAAGCGACTGACTCGTCTTTGCGCCTACTACCTTCAACTGAGGACCAGTTTCTCCCTCGGATGAATGGAAGAGGCGAGCT
This sequence comes from bacterium, assembly GCA_030699685.1. Taxonomy (GTDB): domain Bacteria; phylum Patescibacteriota; class Patescibacteriia; order JAHIZJ01; family JAHIZJ01; genus JAUYLJ01. The sequence goes on from JAUYLJ010000039.1 coordinate 19,897, forward strand.
TTGGTATTTTACTGAATCAAGCGGGTTTTATAGATTATGGCGGATGGCCGATACCAAAGAAGAACCGGTGATGGTGATGGCGCTGAGATCCCGCCCTGTGCGTCTTACTGTTTCCCAAAGCGGAGAATACGGCATCTACACTATAGAACAAAACTCACCGGAAATTCGTCGACGAAGCTTTGTCTTCTCGACTTCCACGGGCGAAGTGGAAGAAATTGGCCAGGAAATCCGGGGAGAGTCTTTTTCACCGGATGGACGCAGCTTCGTGTACGCGAGCGCATCAGGGCTATGGTATCGCGAATTGCTGACTATCGGGACGCTGACCGATGCCTTGCAGCTGGCGACAGGATCAATCTGGGCGCCCTCATTACAGGCTGATGGAAGCGCGTTGTATTTATCCGAAGAAGAGGGGGGAGTTGGGCTGTACCGCGCTGGGTTGCGCGGCCAGTCAAATGAGCTGCTCATCTCTCTGCCTGGTTCCCCGCAGGTTGTGAGCTGGACGATGGACGTCGCGCCAAACGGGCTGCAAGCGGTGTACACGGCAGTGACCGACTACCAGCTCCTTCAGGGACAGATTGGCTTCCTCTCACTGGCCGATCCGGTAAATACTGAGGTTATTTCGGATTCTGGAATTGCCGCGCAGTGGAGCGCTGACGAAGAGACTATTTGGTATAATCAGCTTAGTCTGGGAAGCGGAGAGGCGACAGCCCAGATATGGCGTATGTACCCTGATGGCAACTATCGCGAGGCAATCACCACTGAGGGAAATAATTGGCTGACTGTTCCGTAGCAATATTCATGGCACGCGTTTCTATTCAGCCAAAACAATCTGATGATTCGACTCGCTCGGCAAAGCGGCGTTTAATTCATTTTCCCCGCTTTCGCCTCGGCGGCTGTTTTACCCGTTTCCTAGGAGGAGTATTCCTATTTGGAATTGCCGTCGCGGCGATAGTAGCCTACTTTGGTTTCGCGGAAATTCCAGTTTTAAGTAAAATACTGTACCAGCCTCTTTCGCCGACGCGAGAAATAGTCTTTACCGAAGCGGAAGCGAACGGCATCGGCGCAGTTTTGACCAAGAAATTCACCGAACAGTCCCTGAAAGGGGATCCTGAGATCCTTTTGACCGAAACGGAGCTGACTATTCTTTTGCATCAGTCCTTAGTGTTGGCTCAGAAATGGCCCATAGAACGGATACAAGTGGCTATTACTCCATCCGAGATGGAATTCTACGGTGTTATACCAAAGGAAAATGCGAAGCATCGTTTTATTGTCACGGCCAAACCCAAGTTGGATGATGGCAAACTCGGTATGCGTGTCACGGGCGCGCAGCTTGAGAGAGTGAGAGTGCCTGGCGCGGTGGCTTCAGGAGTGATTGAGGCCTTGATTGGGGGAAGCCTGCAGTCATTAAACGCGAGCCTGGATGATTATTTACGCGTACGCGAGCTGCGTCTTGACAAGGGAGAGTTGCGAGTCAAAGGGGAAGTGATTAATCCGACTGTGTCATTCTGAAAATAGTATGATTTTGCAAAGCCGAATTCTAGTATTTCTCGCGCCTCTGCTGATCGGGGGGATTATGGAGTTCGCCTTAGTTTATCCCGACAAGGTGTTTCCATTTTTTTCCCTCCTGTGCATGTTGGGCGTAGTTGTGTTTTCAGTTATCACCAAGCGCCCCCGCCAGTCGGAGCAATTCATCTTCTTCCTCAACGCGCTGCTTTTCAATATCAGCGCGCTGGCGTTCATCTACTTTATTCAAGGAGAACTCTACCGTCATATTATTATTGCCGGGGTCACCGCTTTGAATGTTATTTATCTTCATCATCTTTTTAATTATCACTTCCGCACCGATCGATATCAGCTGAACGCTCTACAGAACGTTTCCAGCTACATCAATTTGAGCTCCGCGTTCACCGGTAGCGCCGTGCTTTTCAGTTTGATCATCTATCTCGCCTGGCCGGCTTGGACCACGACTATCATACTGTGGGCCCTGGCCACGCTGCTTTCATTCCAGACGACCTGGATGCACAAGATCAAATTCAGTACCTCCATGTATTTCGCGCTGATTAGCGGACTGGTTTTGACTGAAGTATACTGGGTGGTCAGTTTTTTACCGTCCAGCTTTCTGGTGAACGCCCTCATCGTGACGGTTGTCTACTATGCCATGGTCAACATCGGGCGCTACTATTTGTCGGGCCGGATTCATCGGGCGGTGATAATACGGTATTTTGTGATCAGCGTAACTGTGTTAGTATTAACCGTTGTAACCGCCCGCTGGGTATAAAATAATACGACATGGACGTAGAACCAACACCTACATCACCAAAAGCCAAACGCCAGCGAGAGCTGGAAAAGCTGTATTCCGACAAGGAATTGTCCCAATTGCATCGTCCACCCGCGGCTAATGGGCGCGTGTTTGCGGCAATATTGGCTATTGTCATCGGCGTATTTTCCGGGTTTTTTGGCGGGTATTTTTTCTACACATTTTTTTCGACAGAGCTGACTGAATCCGTGCCATCAATACAGGTGGATCGAAATAGCCGGAATCCGGGCACGGTTCTGAGCGATGAGTTTCAATCCCAGACGGTAGGAGTCTATTTGGCGAAGGAGGATTTAGACGCTTCTGATCCAGTTTCCAATCTGTATCATCCGTGGGAGCAGCTGTCTGCCGGCGTGTGGGTGACCAGCGACGGATGGATCACGGCGCCGCGCTGGTCAGTAGGCGACCTTACTTTGAATTATGTGGCCGTGGACAGCTCGGGTTCGGCGTATCCGATCGACAGGATCATAGCCGACCCTGCCTCGTGGCTGTATTTTCTTCATGTCGAGGGAGAAAATTTCCCCGCTGCAGAATTCAGTTCGCAAGAAGAACTGATTCCCAGTGATTCGGTTTTTGTGGTTGAGCGAAATGGCAGGCATTCCGAGATTCTGCCCACGTTTTTAGCTAAGCTCGGGGAGGTATCGCCGAGGGATGGAAGCGGGTATTATCATACGAGCGATGAAATTGGCACGCGCTACCATCTGTCCGAGGCTCTGGGAGAAGAATTCCAGGGGGCGCCGGTATTTGATACGCGCGGAAACCTGGTCGGTATCGTAGGCAGTTCTGCTTGGCCGGCGAACGAGGTCTTTCCCGCCTACCACATCCGCTCGGCGCTGAATAGCCTTCTGAGAAACGGCGAAGTAATCAGGGCCAAGCTCGGGGTTCAGTATATTGACCTGGCGCAAACTCAGGGAATGCCGTCGATTTTTTCCGAGAATCTCACTGCCGGGGCGCTTGTCTATAGCGACGCGGAGAATCAGGCCTTGGCGGTTGAACCCAACAGTCCCGCGGAAACCGCCGCATTAGCCAAGGGGGATATCATCACCCGCGTCAATTCAGAGGCGTTGAGCGAGATACGTGGACTGGCAGATCTGATCCATGAGTACGGCCCGGGAGATCGGGTTGAGCTGGAGGTTCAGCGTGACGGGAAAAAGAGGTCGGTGGAGGTTATCCTCGCGACGCAGAAATAAAGAGCATGTTCATTTCTATAATCATACCGGCATACAACGAAGCAACCCGGATTCGCAAAACCCTCGATCGTTACGTGCCTTCGCTTTATCCCGGAAAAGTAGAGTATCTGGTAGTGCTCAATGGCTGCACGGACAATACCAGCGAGGTGGTGAAGAAAGCGCGGACTGAGCTTGGAGAGTCTATTCATATCCATGAGCTTGAGATGGGAGGGAAGGGCTTGGCGATTCGGCATGGATTCAAGGAGGCTCGTGGCGAGCTGGTAGGTTTCCTGGACGCCGATGGAGCGACCGCGCCGGAAGAATACGAAAAGCTTATCCAGGCGCTTATTCACGGACGGCGCGATGGAGCGATTGCCTCACGCTGGAAAAAAGGTTCCAAGGTGATTGCCCGAACATCATTCTTTCGGACTATCGCCAGCCAGGGATTCCACATCATTATGAAATTACTTTTCTGGATGCCCTTTCGCGACACCCAGTGCGGAGCAAAAATATTCCGGCGGCACGTCATTGAGAAAATCCTGCCACAATTGAGGGTGAAGAACATGACGATAGACGTAGAGATTCTCTATGCGTGCAAAATGGCAGGGTATGACATAGAAGAAGTGCCCACAGTTTGGATTGATCAGACGAATTCGGAGCAATTCGCCTCACTCGGTAAATTAATCAAAACAAGTTGGAATATGTTTATTGCCTTAATAGCTATTCGTTTTCATCATTCACAATCACGCCATGTCAGTCGCTGATCTCGTACAAAGAAAAAACATCGTTGTGACCGGTGGTGCCGGTTTTATCGGCAGCCATCTGTGCGACGCCTTGATAAAAGAGGGAAACATCATCTGTGTTGATAATTTAATCAGCGGCAGCATTGCCAATATAAATCATTTGCTCCAGCTGCCGAATTTTGAATTTATCAAGCATGATTTGTCCGAGCCTATTGACTTGGACGCGTTACCCGAACTCAAAAAGTTTAAAGTGCCTTTTCACGGCATACAAGAGGTGTATCACCTGGCCTGTCCCACTTCTCATTACGAAAAGCACGAGCACCAGATGGCGACAGTGCTGAGCAACGGACTGGGGACGAAGCACGCCTTGGATATCGCCGTAAAATACCACGCGAAGTTTCTTTTCACCTCAAGCTCCGCCGTCTATGGAGAGCCAATCGACGCCAAAAGCCAGTCCTACACCGAAGACTACTGGGGTTTCCTCAACCAACTGGGACCTCGGGCCTGCTATGACGAAGGAAAACGTTACGCGGAAACGCTGGTAGATATCCATCGTGAGCAGCACAAGCTGGAAACGCGCATCCTCCGTCTTTTCCAGACCTATGGTCCTAGGATGAGCATGAATGATAACCGAATGGTGCCTCGTCTGGTTACCAATGCTATCAAAGGCGAACCTATGGTAATCTATGGTGAAGCGGGTGATAGCACAACCTTGTGCTACATCACTGACATGATTGAGGCCATCAGGAAAATGATGAAGTCCACTCTCTCCGGTCCGATAAACGTGGGGAGTATGACGGCGGTGACGCTGAAAGAAGTAGCTGAGACGATCAAAAGCCTGGCGGGCGCCAGCTCAGAAATCAATTTTGAGCCGGAGTCGCCCTATACCCACCACCGAGGAGTGCCGGATATCACTCTTGCTAAAAACAAACTGGGATGGTTTCCGGTTATTCCGTTGTCCGAGGGATTGAAATTTACGATTGACGATCTGCGCGGCAGCGATGTCGTAGGAATCGATGAAGTAAAAATATAAGCAAGTAACAGTAATCTCAAATGCCAAAAAAAAGAGACACCAAGAATCAGAGACGCTACGTCTTTACCTCAGAGTCCGTTACTGAAGGTCATCCTGATAAAATTTGCGATCAGATTTCTGACGCCATCCTGGATGATCTGCTGCGCCAGGATCCGGAGAGCCATTCCGGCTGCGAGACAATGACCACTACGGGACTGGTGATAGTCACGGGAGAAATCCGCACCAAGGGCTACGTGGACGTGCAGAAGATAGTTCGCAACACAATTAGGGAAATCGGCTATGATGATCATTCATACGGATTTCACTGGGAAGATTGCGGAGTAATTTCAGCGATTAACGAACAAAGCCCGGACATCGCCCAGGGAGTTGATACGGGCAAGGGTAAATTCAAGTCCCAGGGAGCGGGGGATCAGGGGCTGATGTTCGGCTTTGCCACCAATGAAACTCCCGAATACATGCCGTTGCCTATCATTATGGCGCACAAACTGGCCCGGCGTTTGGCTCAGGTGCGAAAAAATGGAACAGTCCCGTATCTCCGTCCAGACGGAAAAACGCAAGTGGCAGTTGAATATATCGACGGAAAGCCTAAACGCATTGACACACTGATTATCGCGGCGCAACATAATCCCGATGTAAGCGAAAAACGGGTGGAAAACGATATCGTGAAGCACGTGCTCAAACCAGTGGCCGGTAAATTCATGGATTCGCGCACCAGGATTTTTGTCAACGCCACTGGAAAATTCGTCAAAGGAGGGCCGCCGGCTGACGCGGGACTAACCGGACGGAAAATCATTGTCGACACTTATGGCGGTCACGGCAGCCACGGAGGCGGGTGTTTTTCCGGTAAAGATCCTTCGAAAGTCGACCGGTCAGCCTCATACATGGCGCGCTATGTGGCCAAAAACATTGTTGCTTCGGGCTTGGCCTCTAAATGCGAGATTCAAGTTGCCTACGTGATCGGCTACGCCGAACCTGTCAGCGTCCTGGTTGACTCTTTTGGCACGGGAAAAATTGACGACAGGAAACTGGAGAAAATAGTACGGAAGCATTTCGATCTCACTCCTGCCGGCATCATCCGCCACCTGCGGCTGAAACGTCCGATCTACAAGA
>JAUYLJ010000035.1 GCA_030699685.1 bacterium
GTTAAATTTGTCCTCGTGTCAGGGGAAGGAATAGGCGAAAACAAACGGGTGCAAATTCGAGTAGAACCTTTTGCCGAGTAAAGTTACAAGGCGTCATCCCAAACGTGTTAATTATCTACGGTTGAAACGTCAGCGATCGATGTTGCCCGCGGGCATCATCTCGATATCACGGGGCCTTTGTCCCTGAAAAAGAGTACCAAAGAAGTTATCCCACAAATCGCGATTGTTGGTCGGTTTTGTTGTCTTTGCAGCCCGCAAATGCTATTATTGGATTGGCTTGAATTCATTGATACAAGATTATGCGCCTCAAGATAATTATCAGCCTGGTTGTTACGGCTCTCGTGATACTATTGGCGTTAGCGACGAGTCTGTTTGGAATTGTGACCGACTGGTGGTGGTTTTCCGAGCTGGGATACTTGGGAATTTTCACTACAATCCTTAGCGCGAAAGTTCTTATCGGCGCGTCTGTGACGGCATTTGTATTTTTGTTTTTGTGGCTGAATATTTTTTTCGCTCGGCGGGCTTCACCTTTAAGCTCCCGGGTGATTACTTTTCCTGACGGTAAAGATCGATCGAGAATGCGCACTATTGAAGTAGGGCGTGTAATTGGACGATTGTCCTGGCCGATCATCGGATTGATCAGTGTCATTCTTGGCTTCACCGCGGCGGCCCAATGGGAAACCGTGCTGACTTTTCTCAATGCGGTTCCATTTGGAACGGAAGATCCGCAATTTGGACGCGATATTGGCTATTATGTTTTTACCTTGCCATTTATTACCGCGGTGCTCAGTATCGCGTTCACAATGGTGGTCGCAACGACGATATCCGTGTTTATGGTCTATCTGGCTTTAGGAGCCTATGAGATGCGTCAAAATGTCCGTAATGTTATCTTTGGCCGCTTTCGGTCGGTTGTAGGCGCCGCGCGAAGACATGTCAGTCTTCTTGGTTTTGTTTTTTTCGCCCTTCTTTCCGCTCACGCGTATTTTGTATCCTTGCCCCGGCTGGTTTATAGTGATACGGGTCCCCTTACGGGCGCTAGCTATACTGACGTGACTATCCAAATCCCAGTCTTGCAGATATCCGCCGCTCTGGCTTTGCTGCTTTCGTTTGCGTTGTTAATCTCTTCTTTTCGTAGTTTCAAGCGTCTTTTTTCCTGGACGTTGACTCTCTATATAGTATTCATTATTGTTGGTACCTGGCTTTTGCCCTGGGGCGTCCAGAAATTCATCGTACAGCCGAACGAACTGGTGAAGGAAACTAAATTCATTGAGCGGCATATCCAAGCGACTCAAAGCGCTTTCGGACTCGACAACATCGTCAAGCGCGACCTCCCCGGAGAATCGACGTTGACATATTCCGACATCGAGGAAAATCAGCTGACAATTCAAAACGTGCGCCTTTGGGACCGCGATCCTTTGCTGGATACTTTTGGCCAGCTTCAAGAGATTAGGACTTACTATGACTTTATTTCTGTCGATAACGACAGATACACAATCGATGGAGACTATCGGCAGGTGCTTCTTTCGCCCAGGGAGCTGAACGCGGCCAGCCTTCCGCAGAGGAATTTTATCAACGAACATCTGACATTTACCCACGGCTACGGATTAACATTGGGGCCGGTCAACGAAGTGACGCCGGAGGGACTACCCGTTTTGTTCGTCAAAGATTTGCCTCCTGCCAGTGAAGTCGACTCTCTCAAGGTTTCACGTCCGGAAATATACTACGGTGAATTGGCGAATGATTTTGTTGTCACCAATACTGCTTCGAAAGAATTCAATTATCCAGCCGGCGAGGAAAACGTTTTTACTGAATATGAGGGCGGTGGAGGAGTGCCGATTGATTCATTTCTCAAGCGCTTGTTTTTTTCCCTGAGATTTCAATCATTGAAATTGCTATTTTCGAATGACGTTCATGAAGAATCAAGAATACTGTTTTACCGCGATATTGATGAACGGGTGAGGAAGTTGCTGCCGTTTCTGAGTTTTGATTCAGATCCATATCTGGTCGTTGATGAAAACGGAGGGCTACAATGGATAATTGACGCCTACACCAGCACTGATTCCTATCCCTACTCGGAACATGTTTCAGATTGTCGCTTCTCCCTCCCAGGCTATGGCATAGGCTGCAATAAACTGAATTACATTCGGAACTCCGTCAAAGTTGTCGTTGACGCATATTCAGGCGACCTCCTGGTGTATGTTTCCGATCCCGATGATCCGATTATCCAGACTTACGATAAGGTATTTGATGGGAGCTTCCTTCCAATCGCCGAAATGTCCGAAAACCTGAAAACGCACATTCGTTACCCCGAAGATTTGTTCACTTTTCAAACCGAGCTGTACTCCATATATCACATGGAGGAGCCTCAGATTTTCTACAACCGCGAGGACCAATGGCAGGTGCCGAAACTGCCAGGCCAGGCGAGCTCGGACCCCCTGATGCGTCACATGATTATGCGTCTACCCGAGGAAGAGAGCGAGGAATTTATTTTGATGCTGCCTTTCACGCCGCGCGAAAAAGATAATCTTTCTGCCTGGATGGTGGCGCGTAACGATGGCGATTCTTACGGCGAGTTGGTTGTCTATCGCTTTCCCAAGCAGACGCTGGTCTTTGGCCCGACGCAAATCATCAACCGTATCAATCAGGATCCTGAAATTTCAAGGCAGTTCTCCTTGTGGGATCAGCGCGGTTCGGAAGTAATCCGGGGAAATCTCTTAGTCATCCCGATAAAGACGTCTTTGCTGTACGTGCAGCCGATTTACTTGCGGGCTGAAGGTGGAAAAATCCCCGAGCTCAAGCGCGTCATTGCCGCCTATAACAACCGGATATCCATGGAAGAAACACTTGATGAGGCTCTACTTCAGTTATTTC
>JAUYLJ010000042.1 GCA_030699685.1 bacterium
ACGGCTATGTAATCACCTACAACAATAGCGGTACGCTAACCAGCGGTGGCGATACAATTCCGGACGCTCCAGGAGATACGACGATAACTAACAGCGCCGCAGGCTCCCAAGGAACTGAACAATTTGCTCTGAGCTTTGAAACGGACGGCGACGCGACTGTTACTTCAGGGTATGGATATGATACCGGCACGCCGGCAAACAGCGACTGGGCTTATGACGCCAGTCCGACCAGCCCAGTTACCATCGTTTCAGAAACAGGCCCTACCGCCACAGAGACGGTCAGTTCCTATTATCTTGCCAACATCGCGGCCAACACGGAAGCGGGAATTTACTCCGCTTCAATCACCTATATTGCGACTGGTACGTTTTGATGGTATAATACGCTCATGCTCCTGACAGCTTGTTGTGGCAGGCGGCGCTTCCTTATTTCACCAAAGAGACAATTGAAAAATACAAGAATTATGAACAACAACAAAGGATTAAAAATCGGATTTATCGCGCTGATCGTGGCCGGGGGATTTTTTATTACGCGAGGGGCGCAGGCTCTAACGCTCATCCCCCCTTCTTTTGAGACGTCAGTCGATCCCGGAAAAACTTTTGATACGCAAATCAAACTGTATAACGAAGGCCAAGAAGCGCTTGAACTGTATCCTGAAGTGGTCAGCTTCACGGCTGAAGGCGAGACCGGGCGGCCAACCTGGGATTTTGAAGCGCCTCGCGAGGGCGTGGCCACATGGTTTGAGATACAGGACGGACCGGTGATCATCGAACCGGGAGAACGTCTCGTCATCCCGGTACAGATCACTCCTCCGGCTGACGCCGAGCCAGGCGGCCACTATGCCACTGTCTTCTTCGGCACCGAGCCGCCAGACATTAGCGGCAGCACTGGCGTGGCCGTGGGAACGAAACTGGGTTCGCTCTTCCTCTTGCGCGTCTTCGGAGACGTCGAAGAAGCCGGGTCTATTTCCGAGTTCGGCTACGACGGTAATGAGTCCCGCAACCGGCTGCCCGTCACTTTTTTTACGCGATTTGAAAATACAGGAAACATCCACTTGCGCCCCGAGGGCAATGTCACCGTGAAGAATCTTTTCGGTCGTGCCAGCGCGGTGCTGCCTCTCAACCCCACTAACGGTGCCACGCTGCCTGACACCATCCGCCGCTACGAAACTGTCTGGGAAAATACCATGATCGATGAAACGGATGGAAATGTCTGGACCAGCTTCTGGACAGAGTTCGGCAATGAATGGCGCAACTTCGCGCTGGGACGCTACAGCGCCACAGTGGAGCTCGAAGCCGGCAATGGCGGATTGATTCAGGATAGCGCCACCACTAGTCTCTGGGTTTGGCCGTGGCGCGTCTTGACTTTGGCGGTATTGGTTCTGGCGCTGCTGGTACTGCTACTTATCTTCATTCTCAAGAAATACAATTCCTGGATCATCAACCGGGCTCGCGGAGTCTAAACGAGACGGATGACGACCGGCAAAAAACGCGCATACCTTATCGTAGGCGCGTTTTTTGTTTTACTGGCCAGAGCCGCGCCGCTTCAGTCAGCTACGGTCGAGGATCAGCTGCAAGTGTCGGTCAGCGCCACGGTCCCATCTCCTCCCCCGCCGGAGGAATCTCAAACTATCGTGCAATTTCAAGGCCTGGCCTACCCTAACGCCGAGCTAAGCTTCAGCCGCAACGGAGTGTTTTTCGCGACGGTACAGGCCGGGGTTGATGCCGCGTTTGACGCAACTTTCTCTATCGACCCGGGTACGTATACTTTTAGCATCTTCGGGATAGACGACGAGGGACGCGCGGGCCCGGTATTTAACATTTCCGTTTCGGTATCGTCCGGCACAACCACCTCTGTCAGCGGCATATTCCTTGGTCCAACGATTGAATCCGACGCCAGCAACCTGGAGCTGGGCGAAAGCGTGACGCTACGCGGCACTACGGCGCCAAACAGCCAGGTTACTATCACGGCGACATCCGACTCCACGGAAATATTTGAAGTCAGCTCTGACGAATCGGGCCGCTGGAACCTCGCCTTGACGGCAGGGTCAGACTTGCCGCCAGGAATGTATCAGATCCGCGCTCGCGCCACCGCGCCAAATGGCTTAATTTCAGAATACAGCAAAAGCGTCGCCCTGGATGTGCACGAAACCACCGCGCCCTTTGATGCGTGCGCTGGAGCATTGCCTGGCGATCTGAACTGCGACGGCTTCGTCAACCTGGTTGATTTCAGTATCCTGCTTTTCTGGTGGCTGTCCACCGAACCGGGCAACCCTAGAGCCGACGTCAACACCAACGGAATCGTGAACGTCGTTGATTTCAGCATTATGTTGTATTATTGGACAGGATTATGAGAGGATTTTTACGCGCCATCATTATAAGCGCTTTGGTGTTGACCGGAGGCTTCGTCGCTACTGACGAAGCACGGGCAGCCAAGATGTATCCCAGCCCGCTACAGAGCGAGGTCGCCGTCAATGATACCTTTATCGTCGAATTTCATCTCCACAGTGACGGTGATTTGATCAATGCGGCCCAGGCTGAAATAGAGTATGATCCGGACCTTCTGAGCGTGGTGGACATATCGCGAACCGAATCGTTTCTTTTATTCTGGGCGGAAGAGCCACGCATTAATGAAGCAGCGGGCGTGATTCGATTCATCGGCGGCGTGCCCGGCGGTACCTATGTCTTTGATTCAAATATGGTGAGCGTTACATTCCGCGCTCGCCACACAGGAATTTCGGATTTGAAAATGAACACTCAGGGAAGTAGCGTGCACCTGAATGACGGCCTAGGCACTACCGCTCCCCTGCGTCTGACGAACGGCACTGTCCAAATTTCGCACCCTAATCCGGACAAATTGGTTATCTCTTCACCCAGCCACCCCGATGAAAACAGCTGGTATCAAACAAAAGACGTCGTCTTCGAATGGACGGAAAAAGCCGACTCCTTCTACAGCTACACCCTTTCACGGTCACCAACGGATGAGCCCGACAGATTACCTGAAGCCGAGACCGGCCGGGTTGAGTTTAGCGACGTAAGCGACGGAATTCATTATTTCATTCTCAACGAGAAAATACGCGATGATGAATGGCAGCTGGTTGGTCAACGTCGCGTCATGATTGATTCCGTCCCTCCTCTCGAATTTGAAATCGAGCTGTCTCAGGAGACAAGTGTTTTTGGGGGGAATTGGTTCATTAGTTTCGCCACCAGCGACAGAACTTCCGGTATCTATCAGTACGAGGTAGTTGAGGGTAATGAGGGGATTCGGCCCGCCACCAGCCCGTATCAGCTGAAAAGCGAGCTGATGAACCGGCGTGTCATTGTCCGCGCGTATGACAAGGCGGAAAACGTAACCGAAGCGTATCTCGATCTTCCTTTCCTTTTTGCCGATAACGAATCGGCTTCCTGGCTGCTAGTGACATTTATCGCTGTGCTTTGTGTTCTTATAGTGATCTTCGCTATACTGTATCTGAGCCGTCGACGGCAATCTTCAATACATAAATCATGAAAAGATTCGTTCTCCCATTAGTATGCTCCGTCATTCTGCTGAGTTTGGGTCTCTTTCAGCCGGTTTTGGCCAGCGGATCGTTTTTTCTCAGTCCGCCCTCCCGCACGATTACCGTCGGCACGCAGTTCAGCATGACCGTGGTTGTCGGCACAGACGGACAGGCGATAAACTCCGGCGAAGGCACGCTCACCTATCCGACTGATTTACTGGAGGTAAAACATATTTCAAAGGATGGCTCCATTTTCGGTATCTGGCCAGTTGAGGGCAACGCGACAGGCGGGGTGATTTCTTTCGCCGGCGGCCTGCCCACACCTGGCTACACGGGCAATGGTGGCAACATCATGACCGTTGACTTTTTGGCTTTATCGCCAGGCACGGCCACCGTTCAAGTAACGAGCGGTCGCTTGCTCCTCAATGACGGAAACGGGACAAACATACTGAGCGGCCACGGAACTGCCAAATACACGATACAATCCGCGCCAGCTACGCCTGAGGCTCCTGGCGAGCCTGCTGTTGTCCCGTCAGAGCCTGAAATTCCGCCAGTGGCGCCTCTGCCTGCCCCAAAAATATATTCCAGCACCCATCCAGTCGAGGGACTCTGGTACGCCGACATGGGTCCGTCTCTTTCCTGGGACGCGCTGGAAGGGGCTACCGGCTTCAGTTATGCCTTTGACGATCAGTCTGACACTATCCCCGACAACACTAGTGAAGGATTGGAGAACTCGCGCGTCTATCCTGGGGCGGGAAACGGCATCTGGTACTTTCACGTGAAAGTTCAAAACGAGGGTGGGTGGAGTGAGACAGGCCATTTCCAAATCCGAATTGACACTATCCCGCCAGAGCAGTTTACAATCCGACTCGAAGCAGACCACCCTACCAGTCAGCGAACTCCACAAATCAATTTCAAGACTACTGACGATCTCTCAGGGATAGATCATTACGAATTATCACTGAATGATAGCGATCCGACGTATTTGCTTTCCACGGAAACGGATCCCTATACTCTGCCGTTCCTGGACGAAGGGCCGCACATGGTTAAAGTAACGGCATACGATAGAGCCGGAAATTTCCGTGAATCGGCAATGAGTTTCGAGATCCAGCTGCGCTCAGCCGACAGCGGATTCTTTATTGGCGGATATTTCATCCTGTACTTCTGGGTTTCAATAGCTTTGCTTATCCTCATACTGCTGATTCTACTTCTGTTTCTTTTCCTCTGTTGTAGCCGGCGCAGAAACAATGATCAGAACCGCCAACCACATCAGTCATAACGAACGGTATTTTTTAATAAAACTAAAAAACCGGACTTGATCCCGGTTTTTTTGATGTGGTCATCCAATCTTTCTCTTCTTGGCTCCGCGGGTCGGACTCGAACCGACAACCTACCGGTTACACCGTATTCCCTTTGTTTCCAAAAGGGGTGGACTATATCATCTTCCGTTCTTTTACGGAAGCAGGGCGCTTCCCCTTCGTTTTGACGAAGAGTACTCCACAAGGGATAGTCTCTGAACCTTCCCTGCACCCTAGGTGGTGCAGCGGCTTGGCTGCTGATTATCATATCAACCTGAGGCTGACTTAGACTTCCAGCAGTTCACCCTGTTTTTCACTCCGGTGTTGCCACCGGAGGCTGCGTTATTCCGTTGTGTATTTCGCGGTGACAATTGGCACAGACAAGTACGCACTTTTTTTAAGTTCTGTCCGGATGTTTAGCCATCCTCTGGTATACCCTTTATCGGAAATACCAAAATCTTTCTTCCAAGCATCCAAATGATGAAACTTAAGTGCCTGACTGCACTTTCGATACCCGCAGATATCACACGATCCGCCTTTATTCTCAATGGCCATTTCCCTTTAAACGTCTCCGTCTAGAACGAACGGCTTTGATAATATAAGCGGCACGATCGGAATATTTTCTTTTCTCCATGAGATCCTCTTTGATCTCCCTGCACTAATATCTTACCAAAAGTACAAGTGGAGGAAAAGAGGCATCACAGCCGGTTGCTCTACCATTGAGCTACCGCGGAACCAAAAAGAGAAAAAGGACATGTAAATACCCCAATAGTATAGTGGAGAGATTTCTATCCGTCAATCAATAACTATCTACTCTTGGTATACCCATCTTTGTTTAACAGAGCCATGAACGTACACTCCCATGCTATGTAGCATGGGAGTAATACTTATGTTCAAACAATGGATACACAATACCGGTAAACCCAAACACACGCTCGCAAAAACTTCAGTAATCCCTCAGCTTCTTCATCCCTCCGTGTTCTTGAATTTTCTCCAGCGCTTTGGCCTCGATCTGGCGGATACGTTCGCGGGTCACGCCAAACTCCTGCCCGACCTCCTCCAGCGTATGAGAAATTCCATCGGTTAATCCAAATCTCATCTCAAGGATCTTTTGCTCGCGGGGGGGCAGCTCGCGGATGATATCCGTCACGTGATCCTTGAGCAGCTGAAGCGAGGCGACGCGGTCTGGTGAAAGCGTCTTTTCGTCCTCGATGAAGTCACCGAGCGTTGAATCCTCATCGTCCTCGCCAACCGACGTTTCCAAAGAAACGGTATCCTGCGAAATCTTCATGATATGACGGACTTTATCTACTTCTTCACCCATTTCCGCGGCAATTTCTTCTGGCAAAGGTTCGCGGCCCAAGTCCTGAATCAATTGGCGCTCAATCTGCTGAAATTTGTTGATAGTCTCAACCATGTGCACCGGAATCCGGATAATACGCGACTGATCGGCCAACGCGCGAGTGATCGCTTGGCGGATCCACCAGGTAGCATAGGTAGAGAATTTATAGCCCTTGCGGTAGTCAAATTTTTCCACGGCGCGGAAGAGGCCGATATTTCCTTCTTGGATCAGGTCCAGAAGCGACAACGAACGGCCGGTAAACTTCTTGGCAATGGACACCACCAAACGCAGGTTAGCCTGCACCATCTGTTTTGTCGCTTCCACGTCGCCTCTTTCCTTGCGCTTGGCCAGCTGCACTTCCTCTTCGGCCTTCAGAAGCGGCACCTTGCCGATTTCGCGAAGATACATCTGGATCGAGTCGTCAGAAATGTCGCTCAAATCGTAGCGCTGCATATCGGTTTTTGACTTCTCACTCAGCGCGTTCTGAGCCTCGTGCGTGTCTAAAATGCCGGCATCGGACTCCGCCACGGCCACGCCCTGATCTTCAAAACGATCAAGAAGTCTCTCATACTCATCTACATATTCCTCCAACTCAGGCAACGAGTACAGGATTTCCTTTTCCGTGACAAAGCCGCGCTGTCGCCCCTTGCGAATCAAAGCGTCAAGCGCAGCCGGAGAAACTTCCGCCTTGGTTTTCCTCTGATGAGACTGTTGTTTCTTGGTAGACTTGTGCGCGTGTTTTTTGGCGCTGTCCTTCCGCGCAACTTTCTTCTTTTTGGCTGAATGAAGTTTCGCGACGGGTTTTTTCTTTGGTTTTTTGCGAGCGGTTGACTTTGGCATAACGAAAAAAGCTAACTGCCGATAGATCGCGAAACCATGTCCTTATAACGACCGGCTTGATCTATCAGAGTCCCCGGAGGAACTAAGTTAGTATATTATTGATTAAGTTGTCGAATATCTTCGGTCAAACGTGTGATCTGTTCTGAAAGAGAACGAATACGTTCTTGATCTCGCGTTTGTTCCGCTTCCGCGAGCGTCTTCTGGAGACGCCCTATTTCGCCCGTAATTCGGGACTTTTTCAGGAACGGAATCGCGTCGATCAGCGTTTTTTTGATCACCGCAGGATCATCGGCAGTGAGTTCCGAAAACTCTGCCTCGACCCTCAAACATAATCGTTTAGCCAGCTGGGATAATTGCCCCTTTGTATCGTGTTGGCTGAGGTAAGCGAAAAAGTCCTTAAGTGAAAAACGCGTGGATTCAGTATAAAATACAATCAATCTTTTGTAAAGCTCCGACAACTCGGCATCCGTGAAATTGTCCGACTCCATCCTACTCATTAAGTAATCAAGGTGGTTAGGATATTGCAGGCCGATTCCTAGTACCATCTCGGCGACTTCACGAACACGGTCATGCGCGGGCCGAGCGGCTGATGTCGCTGGTGTTTCAGTTTTTGGTCCGGACGGACGACTGCGGCTGATCTGTTCACGCAGGTAATGCTCTTCCACTTTTATCATCGCCGCCAGCTTTTGGAGATAATGCGTTTGCTCTATCTGGTTTGGCAAGCGGGCAATCATCGGCAAAAGCAGTACCGCCGCTTTTTTCTTCCCTTCCACCGCCGTCTGGTCGTGGTCCTGAAATACTTTATCAAAATAATAGTCCAGGAAAGGTCTGGCTTCCGAAATCGCTTTTTTCCAGGCCTCCGAATCCTGTTGGATGCATTCGTCAGGGTCTTTGCCAAAAGGCAGTACAATCACCTTGGTTTCTAATTCATACTGCCAGGCCACCTCTAATCCTCTTTTTACCGCCTCCGCGCCCGCCGGATCCATGTCAAAAGCAAAGGCCACGGTGGAGCAGTATCGTTTGATCAGCTTCACTTGTTCCTGCGTCAGTGCCGTACCGCCGGAAGCGACGACATTTTCCACGCCAGCTTGATGTGAAGCCAGCGCGTCCATCTGTCCCTCCACTACTACCGCCAATTTTGTTTTCTGGATAACGCTTTTAGCCTTGTGGAGGGTATAGAGCAGGGCACTTTTGTTGTAGATGGCAGTTTGAGGAGTGTTGACGTATTTGGCTGTTTTTTCATCGGGCTTGAGCGTCCGGCCGCTGAAACCAACCACCTGGCCATGCGCGTCGGCCAAGGGAAACATCAGTCGGCCACGAAAACGATCATAGGATCCTTCGCCTCGGTCTTTTTTCACGGACAGCCCGGCGTCGAAAATTACGTCTTCGTCGTAGCCTTTCTTTTTCAGAAAATTCAGTAACGCGTCCCAAGAATCAACGCTATAGCCCAACTGGAACTGGTCAATCGTCGTCTCCGATATATTGCGCTTCAGTAAATAGGCTCGGGCCTGCTCGGCTTGAGAAGAGTCCAGAAGAATCTTGTGAAAGTACGCGGCCGCAAGCCGGTGAATTTCGAGCAATCCGGTTTTTTTATTGGCCAGCTCAGGGTTGCGGACTTCCAACTGCACCCCCGCTTTGGTAGCCAACAAACGAAGCGCTTCCGGAAATTCTACGCCTTCAATCTTCATGATGAAGCTTAAGACGTCCCCGCCCTCCCCACACCCAAAGCAATGCCATATCTGCTTGTCCTGAGATACCATAAAGGACGGCGTTTTCTCGCCGTGAAAGGGGCATAGCGCCCTGTGGTTTGTTCCGGCGCGGGTCAGTTGCAGGTATTCCTGAACGACTTCCACGATATCGAGCCGGTTCTTTATTTCTTCTACTTGATTATCCATGGCGGAACTACGTTATCACTCAAGCAAAAACACGCTTGGCTAACAAGCTCTTGTCATGTCAAGGTTTTAGACAGCCAGATATACGTTGAGATCCAAGGGTGGTTGGTTCAACGCCAGTATCGCGAACAAAACAATCAATGACAGAGCGTAAATATACACAAATACCGTGAGAATCTTCTGCCCAACACTTGTCTGGGTTCGCGTTTGAACCTCAGTGATTGTTTGCGCTTTTGGCATATATCATTGTTGTATCATATATGCCCTGGACTGGCAAGATTTTGTCGCTAAGACTATTCACCTTTTGGTCAAAAGATGCCAACACAGTGCAAGGAACTATCGAAGGCCTTTA
>JAUYLJ010000047.1 GCA_030699685.1 bacterium
GAGCATGGGTCGCGAGTGTTGATGTTTGGTGAATTTCGCCAGCGGCTCTCCCGCGACGCGCTGGGAGGGAGAATCGGGAGTAACGAGGTCAGGAAACTGCCGTTCGAGTTCATCGAGCTCATGTTTAAGCGAGTCCAGCGCAGCATCGGATATTTCGTTGGTATCCTTCACATGATAAAGATACCGGTGCCGCTCAATCTCAGCACGCAGTTTCTCTAGCCGTTTTTTTGCTTCAAGCTTAGTCATACGAATATTCTAAGCGTACCAGTCCCTAGTTGCTAGTTACAAATCACAAATTTCTATTAACCTATTTCTCAATATTTTCTTCCGAAAACAAAACGTAAGAAAAGATGCCAGAGATGGGTAGTAGCCAGGGCACGTTTGCCTGAATAGCTTGATTGGCGGCCAAACCGCTTCCGTCCGGGAAAACTCCGACTGATTTCACCTGAACCTCGCTGGGAATAAGGATTGGTGTTTGCGTTTCATCTAGTACTTCAAGTGTCAGGTTTGTAGCCGCGCCGTCAAAAGCGCGTAATTGGAGGCGAAAGCGGGTGGGGGTATCGCCCGGATCAACCTCGAGCGGAATGATTGATCCGTCGCACGGCACGGGGAAATTTTTACGTGAATAGCCAAGGAAGCCGCTTCCCGGATCCCAGCCCGTCCATGTTGCTTCTATCAAGGTGGGGCCGGCGCATTCATTATAGCCAAGAGTGATGAAACGCGGCGGCAATATAGGCGAATCTGAATTGTAGAGGTCAAAAAACGCCGATTCGTCCTGCTTCAGGTTGATAGTGATTATTTCACTAATATCCGTAGCTGTCCTGGTCCAGACCGCTCGGGTATCCTCCAGCGTGCCATTGTCAGGCGAGGTGAGCGCTGCAACGGCCTCGGAAATATCTCCCCCGCTCCGCCGGACATCACGGACAATCCAGAGTCCTTGCTCAATACCCGTTTCCGCAGCGTAAAATGACTTGATGGAGAAGCTGATCGCCCTGGTCGCCGCGATTTCACGGAACAGCAATACCGAAAGAGACACAGCCACCGCTGAGATTACCGCCAGTATCAGCAGTGAGAGGACCAGCGTAACGCCTGATTGTGAGCGCAAAGATTTCATCAGCGTGAATAGTTACGGACTGAAACCGTTGTTTGCAGATCAACGGACGCGAAACGACTCGGGCCGGCGTCGCGCGTCTCCGCCCGGAGGATGATCGTCACCCTTGTCTGAACATTCTCAATTTCACAGATCCCTGCCGCGGTGCAGCTGCCTGCTATCCCCAGCCCTGGATCCGTGTCTTTGACTGGAATGCTTTGCGGGTCGCAGTTGCTGTCGTCAACGCAGGACTCCAAATGGTATGGATCTGACGTCGGATCAATGTAAAAACGCAAATTTGTAATGTTGATATCAGTGGAACTCAATGGCTGTGTTCCTGAAACCAGTTGCTGATCCACCAGCTCAAAAAGCAGCGAATCGCCCGAACTGGCGGTAATGTAGACATGATCCAATGGGCCGGGCGCTGAATCTACCTGTATCACATCAAGATCCTCTCCCGCGTCCAAAAACGCCTGATAATCAATCTCTCCCAGCCTGATCTCTCGCGCCAGCACCTCCAGAGCGTCACGGGCGGCGCTCACCACTTGCTGCTCAGCCCGAACTTGGCGCTGGAAACGGAGCGAATTGGTCAGAATCATGACTATGACAGTCATGGAAATGCCGAATATCGCCGTCACTACAACCATCTCCATCAATCCAAAACCCCCGTGATTACGAGTCCGCTGGCGGTGAAAGCGCGCAAAAAGATTTTTCAATCTTAAGAGTTTCATCATTTCCAATTATATAAACGCTCCTCTGAGACGTGCGTACGCGTGTTATTATTGTCAGTCCACTCAACCGTCACCATTACTTGAATGCCTATTTTTGATTGGCTCAGCGTCGCGCAATCAGTGCCGGTACTAATGAGCGTTTCACTGCTACCATCGTAACAGATGGGATTCAGCGTAACAACACGGCGGAATTTTGTGGTTATTCCGCAAACAGCCGCATCGCATTGATGATATACTTTAGCGCCGTTTCTCAGGTTGAAATATACTTTGGAGTCGTCATGATTGATATTGTAAGCCGCGTCAAAAGTTAAGAGCCAGCTCCTAAATGTAGGGCTCGCGTCGTCATCGTCAAAAACAGGTATCGCCCGATACACCGTGCCGGAGTACAGGCCGTCATCCCAAATAACATTTGTATTGCCCGAATCAATTTCCAGCCAGTTTGAGTCGCGAATTGAACGAGCAACTTCTATTGTCTCACGTGCTAAGTTTGCAGCCAGAAGCTCGTCTTCAATTTCGCCAGCCGCGTTGATGCTGCCATAAATAAGTGCCATGGCAGAAACCAGTCCGACAATAATAACAAACAACGCGACCACCGCCTCAACCAGCGTAACTCCGCTTTGATTTTTTACTCTATACGCTTTCATCGAAACTATTTAGTTTAAGAAAGGTGAAGGAGGTGGACGCGAAAATCCCCCGTCATCATCTTCTCCGGCCGCGGCGCCCCCTCCGGCATCCTCTTCAATAGTGACTCCCCCCAGCAATCCGCCTTCGATCACCACGTCCTTTGTCTCATTGGTAGTGTTATGACGAACTGTGATGATGATCCTTTCGGCTCCCAAAGGATTATCGTACGGCCAAAACGAACCGCCCGCGTCTTCGTACATGATAATCATTTCCGAGCTGGGCACGATATACATAATATCCACTCTTTCCGAACTTATCAAAGCGTCTTCAATTTGAATGCCAGAAATAGCCGTATTGCTAATCAAGGAATACGTTTCGAGAGCAACATCATCGACGGGGTCATAATAGTAGTCGTCCGCGTCAACCCCGTTATCCGCGTAGAGCGTGTAGGTGCTGTCCGTTGTATTGACGCTGACCCCATATCCCCGCGGAACCGCTCCTTCTTCGGAGCGTCCAGATCTGGTATATCCCTGAACCGTCCGAACATTACTGGCAAATTCCGCGGCGCTTTGGTTCAGATCGCCGGAACGCTGCGTGCGTATAAACGATACGATGCCCACTGAACCAATGATGGCAAAAATCCCTACTGCCACGACTAACTCCACCAAAGTATAACCATGTGTATTGTGGGCCGTACTGTTCATTGATATCCTAAGATTGAACTATACCACGAGGCGATAGCATCGCCCCAGACTAAGGCGATGAAAGTCGCCAAGGTTAAAAACACGCCAAAGGGCAAGCGGCTTTGCCAGCTTTTTCGTCCCGAAAATATCAAGATAACGCCGGTGATTGATCCTACCAGGTAACTGATAAACAAAGCGACAAGCACTCCTTGCCATCCCAACATCAGCCCCATGACCGCGCCCAGCCGGATGTCGCCGCCGCCAATCCATTTGCCTCCTGATAAAAGGAATTGGAGCATGAAGAAGCCTCCGCCGATGACCGCGCCCAGCAGAATATTCCAGATCGACAAGCCAATCAGTAAACTGCCAAAGAACGCGACAATCGCGGCTGGCAGCATGACTCTGTCCAGTATCAGGTAATGCTTCAAATCAAACATGAAGACGATAACCAGGAACCCCGTGTATACCGCCGCCACAAAGAAACTAATCGTCAGCCCGAATACTCCGTAGAGAATCACGAAAGCCACGGCAGTCACCAGCTCGATCAGAGGATACTGCCAGGAAATAGATTTACCGCAATCGCGGCATTTTCCCCGGAGAAGCAAAAAGCTCATAACCGGCATCAGGTCTCTCGCTCGGATGTGCGCTCGGCACTTGGGACAGTATGACCGGCCTTTCAAAAAATTCTCTTTCGTATGCAAACGCCAGATGACTGCGTTCAAAAAGCTGCCAATACTGATTCCAACTATGAAAATAAGGATGGCGATAGTGAGATTCACAAATTCCTCGTTACAAATTACTCGTTGCTAATCCACCAATCTACCAATTAACTAATTATCTAATCGACCAATTCTCCCTGCTGTATACCTTCAGGACTAATCGTATGCTGGCCTGCCTTTAAATCCCCATACCCACGCTCGAGCTGAAACGTCACTTCATACTCCGTCTTTGTCGGAACAACACTCATAATATAATCGTATTTCCCCGGATCAGCCAGCTGATTAATGTCCCGAAAATAGTCTCTCAAACGACAACGCCGGACAGATACACCAATTTCCTCACAGCCGCCCTCCGCCGCCCCCAAATAACTACGATCGTGCTGGAACAGTTGCTCAAAGGCTGTCTGAATGATGAGGGCATCGTGCGTTCTTTGAATGTCACGGGTCTGGGCCTGCTCCTGGCCAATCGCCCACCACCACCACAAAGAAACCGCCAAAATAATTGCCACGCCAGCAATAATTCGAGTAGTCTGGAAACCTTCGTCGCGAAACTTCATGTTTGAATTATACCACAAAGACGGCCTTTCGTCTAAATAGCGAAAGGAGTGATCGTCAACTTTTACAGTGTCCCCAGACAAAAGGTTCCTCCCTCTACCAGATCGCAATCGGGTAGGGCGGTCGGTCGCTGATCGGAAGATAAAATGCACTCGGTAGCAGGAGCGTAGCTGGCAATCGTGCCGGTGAGCCCTCCGGCCGGGGGACTCCCTTCGTATGAAGAAAAAAGCACATAATTATCCGTCCCGACTTCTTGGCAATACATATAACAATCGCCCCCGGCAGTTGGGGGGTTATCGCAGTCGCTGGTCGGCGGAACCGGTATCGAGTCAGATGCGAAAAAATCCGCCATAGTCCTTCCTGACCCGCAGGGTTGCGTAATCAGCCCATTCCAAGTCGCGGACGCTGCCGGAGGGTTTGGGCTTTCGTTGATGCAAAGCTCGATTGCAGACTGGATTGTTCGGATATCTGACCAGCGCTTGGCGTCACGAGAACGCTCTCTGGCACTGTTGAGCGAGACTATCGCCAGCGTCGATACTAAGCCAATGATCATGATCACTACTAGCAGCTCGATCAGCGTAAATCCGGATTTTTTCATTGAAAATCAAAAAATATCACTATGATTAGTATATATTATTTCGAATACGGTGACAATGCGCCTTATACGCTTCAAGTTCAACACTATCCAGACTATCGAAAGCAATAACACTCCGACTAAATCCGGTTCAATACAGCGCCATTGAGGGCACAAAGATGACTTTCCTACCATCCGAGAGATTTCTCCGCTCCCCTTTTTCTGTCATCTCGAGCAGAGCCACGATCCTCGAAGCGCAGTAGCGTTCGGGGCATCGGGGCGGAGTCGAGAGATCCTATCTCGACGGCCTGGGATTTCTCCGCTCTGGTTGAAATGACGAATTCATCTCCTTTTCCACTCAACTGACAAATCAAGCCATTCCGCGTTCAACAAATTAATTAACCAGACCTTCTTTTCTCTGCGCCATCGTTTTATCTGTTTTTCCCTATAAATCGCTTCCATTGGTGTCTGGTATACCTCAAAATACACCAACTTGGTTATGTTGTATTTCTTTGTAAAACCGTTAATTTCTTTTTCCTTATGTTGTCTCACCCGACCTTCTAAATTCCCCGTCATCCCAACGTACAACACCGAGTTTCGAATATTACTCATAATGTACGTGTAGAATTCACGACGCACCATACCCACCTCTTACCATCTCCCTTTAGCCGAACAATACGCCATGAAGTTTTATTGCGTCAATAGGTTCATTCCATCCGTTTTCTTTATCTTTGTCATTCTGAGCAAACCATGCACCAGTGCATAGCGATTGGTACAGAAGAAGAGCTTAGAATCTTAATGCCTGTGGTGTAAGATTTCTCCGCTCCCTCCGGTCGGTCGAAATGACAGGCTATGCGTGTCTTAAAAGTCGTTGATCACCTCTCAGTCTTTCATTCCGAGCGGTCTCAATCACAGCCAACCATGATACTCGTACCTCCGTCAGGCTGAACTGGTCATCCCGAGCGTAGTCAAGAAAACTTGTTTCAGGCGAACGTTGGCGAGTTGAGAATCCTGGTTCGGGCGGAGTCGAGAAACTCAAGAGGACCGGATTACCCGGCCCTCTTTGTGTGTTGACATGAGTTTCTAGAGCGTTCCGAGACAGAACTTATCGTCGCAATCAATAGCGGGGGCAACGCTAAACACGTCTTCATTTGAGGTGCAATCAGCTGCGGCGGCATAGCTGGTTTCAGCTCCGTCCACATCACCCTCAGGATCACCACCTTCCATCAGAGAGGCTCCGATGAGATAATTGGTGCCGTCCTCACAATAGAAGTAACAGTCCCCTGTAGGATCTGCCGCACTAACATCGCAGGTGCTTGTTCCTGGCGGCTCTGGCATGGAGCTACTCGCCAAAAAATCTCCCAGAGTTCCAGATCCGCAAGCCGCACTTAACATTCCGTCCCAGGTCCCGGCTGCGTTCGGTGGAGATCCGCCTTCGTTGATACAAAGCTCATTAGCCGACTGCAGGGTTCGGATGTCAGCCTGCCGCTTAGTGTCGCGGGAGCGCTGCCGGGCCGTGTTGAGTGAAACGATCGCCAGCGTGGACAAAAGTCCAATGATGGCAATTACGACCAGCAACTCGATCAAAGTAAACCCTTTTTTGTTTTTCATGAATTCACCTCCCTTCTCTTCGCAACTCTTAGGCTGCTCTAGATCCAGCCCAAAAGATTAATGATTATGTGAAGACAACGTAGTTTATCCACCTTGTATTTTACCAATCAAGATGTTTAGTATAGCACATTTTCGTCAAAAATACCACAGAATAATTACTAATTTACTTAAATCGCGGTAGAAAGCTGATACATCGGCAGTAGAATGGCTGTGATCATGATAGCCACTGCCACGCCCAGCAACAGCATCACCATCGGCTCAAGCAATGTGACCAGATTATGAATGAGCGACTCGACTTCTTTTGAGTAGAAATCAGCCAGGCGCTCGAGAATCATGTCCAGCTTGCCTGTCTGTTCGCCCACCGCCATCATCTGCGTCAGCATGGCCGGCACCTCTTTGCTTTGGGCAAAAAGCGTGGCAATGGAATTGCCGTCCTCGATCACATCAATCGTGGCAATAGTCAGCTCTTTGTAGACGGTATTCCCGACGATGTCGGCCACGATTTCCAGGGTACGGGTCAGCGGGATACCTCCGGCAATCAAGGTAGCGATACTGCGGGCCAAGCGCGTCAGATAGATTTTCTGGAACAGGTTGCCGAAAACCGGCAAACGAAGTTTGATAGTATCAACTTGCCGCCGGCCGCTCTCACTGCGCAAGACTAAGCGATACGCGACGATAATTCCGATCAGAACCAGAATTAACACCCACCAGTCGGTCTGGAAGAAGTCGCTGGCTTTAATCAGCGCCCGGGTCGTCCATGGAAGTTCGGCACCGCTTTCCTCGAGCACCGCCGTAAGTTGCGGGATAACAAAGATCATCATCACGATACCTACGCCAACGAGAGCGGTCAGAATAAATACTGGATAGATCATGGCGCCGCGGATACGGCTACGCAGATCATAGTCTTTCTCCATTTGGTCGGCCAGGTAGTTGAGCGTTTCATCGAGCTTACCCGTCGTCTCACCAGACCGGATCATATGGATAAAAAACTGGGAAAAGACCTGAGGATATCGGCTCAAGGCGCTGGAAAGCTTGGCGCCTCCATCGACTTCGTCCGCGATTTCGGAAATGATGATTTTGAATGCGACGGTCTGAGTCTGTTTCACCAGAATCCTCAAGGCCTGCACGATCGGCACGGCCGTGCTGATCATCACCGCCAGCTGGCGAGAAAAGATAACCACTTCCCGCATCGGCACGCGGTTCAGGAAACCGATCGAGCCCTGGAAGAGCGTCGCCTTTTTCCGCTGTGTCAGACTGAGAATGATATAGTGCCGGTCCTCCAGCAATTCAGCCGCCACGTTTTCAGTGGGGGCTTCAATCACTCCGTTGATGGAGCTGCCATCCTGATCTTTTGCTTTATAGTCAAAAATAGCCATAGGCTCACATTCTGATCATCATCTTTAAGCCATTCTTGTCCGCCGCGTGAGTCAGGGCGTCTTCAAGCAGGACTTCGCCAGACTTCACTAAATCGGCTAAAGACCGGTCAAGCGAAATCATGCCTTCCTCACGCGAGGTTTGCAAGATGGTATTCAGCTGGTAAATCGATCCTTCTTTCATGATCGAGCGCACGGCCGGCGAAGGGATGAGGATCTCGGCCGCGGCCACTTTCCCGCCGCCCACCCTGGGTAAAAGACGCTGGCTGATCACTCCCTCGAAAGCGTCACCAATCTGCAAACGAACTTGTTCTTGCTTTTCCTTCGGAAAAATATTGATGAGCTTCTCGATGGTTTTGTATGCCGAATCGGTGTTCATAGCCGATACCACCAGGCGGCCCGATTCAACCACGGTCAGCACCATCTCCACCACCTCCGGGTCTTCCATATCGGAAAGCATAACCACATTAACGTCTTCCTGCGGTATACTGCTTAAGGCTTTTTCAAAAGACAAAGCGTCTCTCCCGATTTCCCGTTGCTCGATCACGCTCTTGTTGTTGGTAAAAATATACTCAATCGGCTTCTCAATAGTGATGATGTATTCGGACCGCATCTGGTTGATGGTTTCGATCAGGGAGGCCAGCGTGGTGGACTTCCCCGAACCAAAAGGCCCAGTCACCAGCACCAAACCCTTCTTCAATTGGGCAAAACGCTCGACCACTGCCGGTAATCCCAACTCGCGCAAACCCTGGACGGTGGGAGGTATGTATTTCAAAGAAATTGAGAGGTAGCCTTTTTGGTAAAAGATATTGACTTTGAACCTGGCCCGATCCTCAAACGAATACGTGAATATGACCTCTTTCTCTTTTTCCAATGTCTTTTTCATTTGCTCGTCCAAAAAGACTTCGGAGAATTTCATCATCTTCTCAGGCGTCATAATATCCGCTTCCTCCACCGGCTTCAGCTGGTCATCCACTCTCAAAATCGGTGGATTCCCCACTGAGAGATGAAGGGCGGAAGCGCGATACTCCGCCACTCTCGAAAGAAGTTTTGATAATTCAGCTTGCGTGGTAGTGTCCATGGTTGACCTTACGAATTGCGTTTACGCATTATTTTCTTCACCTTTTCTATCACTTCGCCCGGCATATAATGGGCTTTGATCAGATAGTCCTCGACTTCATATTTCAGGGCTTTTTCGATGTTATTTTTCTGGTTGAGATTCGTCAGCAGTATGATCGGGATGTTTTTCGTCTTGGGGTCTTTCTTTAACGACCGGAGCACGCCATAACCATCCAGCTTCGGCAGCATCAGATCCAATAGGATTAAGTCCGGTTTCATTTGCTTGGCTACGGCGACGCCTTCTATCCCGTCCGTGGCCAGAGTGACGTCAAGCTTTTCCATCGTCATCTTGGCAATATACATTCCTGAGAGAAAAGTATCGTCTTCAACCAACAATATCTTCTTGTTTTTTGTTTGTGCCGCCGTTGTTTTTTTGCTTTTTGATGGAGCCATGGGTGTGGGATAGTATTATTCCTTGGTCACCTTCATCACTTCTTCAACGGTGGTTACTCCCTGCAGCGCTTTGACATAACCGTCTTGAACCATCGAATGCATGCCTTGTTTTAGGAATTCCTCTTTGATTTTGTCGATGTCCGATCCGGCCAGCACTATTTTCTTAAGAGAATCGGTAATCTCCAACACCTCGGCGATCGAGACGCGCCCTTTGTACCCGCTGTTCTCGCAGCGAGCGCAACCCCGGCCCTGAAACAAGGTCAACGGCCGATCAATTTTAATACCTTTGGGCAGCGCTTCCCGCGGCAGCTTGCTCAACTCTCTGATTACCTGTTCTTCATACTGCTTCGGCAAACTTATCTGCTCTTTGCAGTGGGGGCAGAGACGCCGAACCAGACGCTGGGCCATCACTAGGTTCAGCGAGGAAGTGAGAAGAAATGGCTCGATTTTCATATCAATAAGGCGCGGCACGGCGCCAAACGCGTCATTGGTATGCAGAGTGGAAAGTACGATGTGGCCGGTCAGACTGGCGTGCACAGCCAGCTCCGCCGTCTCGCCGTCTCGAATTTCACCGACCATAATGATATCGGGGTCTTGCCGGAGGATTGACCGCAACCCGCGAGCAAAGGTGAGTCCGACTTCCGGATTCACTTGCGACTGATTGATGCCTTTTTGAAAGTATTCGACGGGGTCTTCCAAGGTAACAATGTTCACCGACTCTTTATTCAACAGGTGCAGCAAGGCATACAGGGTGGTGGATTTTCCCGAGCCGGTGGGTCCGGTGATCAAAAACATCCCGTGGGGCTTGTTGATGCTTTCCTCCATCGTCTTCAAACTCTTGCCCCAGAAACCAAGCGACTCCAGTTTGAGTACGTTTGATGAGGTATCAAGGATACGCATCACTACTTTTTCATTTTCTACAACCGGCAGCGTTGAGACACGGAAGTCTACTTCACCGCCTTCGAAACGGCGTCGAAAACGTCCGTCCTGAGGAACGCGGGTTTCGTCGATCTTCAAATCCGACAACACTTTGATACGGGCAATGATAGAAGAGTGGACGGCTTTTGGTAGCATCAACGACGTGTGCAAAATACCGTCAATCCGGTAGCGCACGCGCGTCTCTTCCGACAGCGGCTCGATATGCACGTCCGATGCTTTCCCCTCAACCGCATGTTCCAAGATGACATTGACCATCTTAGCCACTGGCGCCGAACGCACAACTTCTTCAAACCCTTTTTCCGCTACCTCGACCTTGGAGCTACGGTCTATCTCCAGATCGCTACCACCGACCGTTCCTTTGAGAGCCTCCTTCACTTCCGAAGTCAGACTTTCGTACTGGCGCAGAAGATACTTGTAGGTGTTGAGGGTAATAACAAAATACTTAATTCGCAGGTTGCTTTTGCGAGCGATAAATTCCACCGCCTCAATCGCCTTATAATTCCCCGGATCGACTATCCCCACGCTTATCTCCTGCTCCTCTTTGCCGAAGCAGACGATTTTGTAATTCATCGCGATTTCTTCGGGGATCGTTCGGAGAACCTCGCCACTGACAATACGCCCGAAAAGTTCCACCGTCGGGAGGTTGTAAGCCTTACTCTTTGCTTGGAGCAGCACGTCATCTTTGATCTCTTTCGACTCTTCGATGATCTCAATGACGGATTTATTGTTGGCTTTAGACTGCGCCCGCCATTGCTCCACGCGTTCCGAAGTGGCCAGCCTCTCCTTGATCAGATATTCCAGGAAACTGACCCCGGTGATTGGATTGTTTGTTGTTGTGTTTGCTATCATTCGTTCTGTTTTCGTTTCTTACTCCGCCGTGGCTGGCTGCACAAAGGGGTTAGTGTTCCCTACTTGCCCCTTCTCTATCGGAAATCTGCCGTGCAACTCCAGATCAGAAAGTCGCGGATCATCCAGTGTTTCGACGCCCAGATCTTTCGGTATGGGCAGATCTCGTTGCGCGACGTAGTCTGGCTGATTTGTCGCCACATTCGGCGTCGGCGTACTCAAATAATTTGAAAAAAGCAGGAAGGCGGTCAGACCAAAAAATGCCACCAGGAGTACGCCAAATACCATTACTCGGCGTCTGCTTATGCGTTTTTGTACCAGGGCCATGAAAAAGCTGTTTAATGATTAGCCGCCAATAAGGTAATAGGTCGTCATGTTCAGAACGAAACTTTGAGTTCCCGGCGCATAGTTGACGGTATTGAGATCAAAAAGCCTGATATTCTGCTCGATGCTTTGCATTAGATTTTTGAACTGGGCATAGCTGAAATCCGTCACGCTGATACCCATCACGATGCCGATCTCCCCCACTTGAGTCGGATCAGCCAAAGTGGATGACTCGATCGTTTCAGATTGACCATCTTCCCCTACGGCACCACGGCTCTGCGCGGCTGCCTGGACCCGCCCTTGGGGAGTGAGAGTAATTCGTTCCACCGTCAGCCCGGCGTCTTCAGCAAAGGCCTCCAACATGACAAAAAGTTCGGGAAGCTGCTGTTCGCTTGGCAGTACTTGATTGACGTTCTCAACCGCCGCTTGATCAATCGCCCGGTACTCATCCGCCAGCTCCTGCAGTTGGCTGAGATAACTTTGACGCTGGGTCAATGTATCCTGCTTCTTGTCATAGTCAAGCAATCCCTGATTCTGGATACTTTCATACTTCGGCGCCAGGAAAATACTCCATCCCAGCAGCAGCACGAGCACGATAATACCCCCGATAATGAATTTGGGGTTTTTGAAAAAGTAGTAGAGGACTGTTTTTTGGATTTGACTTGTTATAGCCATGGTTATTCCTCCTCTGCCGATTCAGGCACCTTGTAAAAAATTTCTTCCTTTACCGAAATTTGCAAAGGGAAGTTGACCGCCGAGGGAGATGTCTCCGAAGCAGCCGTCTGGTTTCCTGAAAGCACGTTCACTTGGGTGATGAAGTCAGTCGCCTCTTCAAACGCTTTGATCTGCTTGGCGATGGACTGAAAATCTTTGCCTAAGGCGTTCATGCTAAAACTCGGGGCCGTGCCCTGGACGAATGACCCCGAAAAGTTTTCATACTGTATCTCGCTGAGCGTATACTTTTCGAGCAAAGTAAAAAAATTCGACCAATATACGTGCTTGTCCAAGAGTTCCGTCACATGATCAATCCTGGATTTCAGCACGAGAGCCGCTCTCTGTTCATCTCGAAGATCTTCAATGGTCTTTTCCACTTCATTAATCTGTTTGGCCAGGTTTTCTGAATCCTGATGGATGGATTGTTCATAATACGATAATCCAAGATAGGCTCCTCCCACGACTAAACACGAAACAATTAAAGCAATCATGTACTGAAAAAGGCGGCGTTTGGGATCCAGACCCTCAATCAGATCGGCCGGCATCAGGTTTACGTCGAGGAACGACTGCGTATCGTTTCCGAATTCCGGAACTTTTTTCTTCTTCTCTTTCTTCTTCGATTTGACTACCTTCTCTTCTAAAACGAGACTTTCTCCTTTTTTCCGCTTCTTTTCTTCCAAGCGACTGAAACGATTCATGTTGCTCATAGGCGGCGTGGGCGGAGGAGGCGTAGTACCGCGGAATGATTCAGAAACAGGCTCATTGTCTTTTTTCTTTTTGAAAAAACGTCCAAAGAGACCCGGCCCAACGCGCTTGGGTAGCTTGGGTTCCGTCACGTCCTCCTTTATTTCTTCTTTCGGATCGGTGTATGAAATCGGCGGAGGCGTTTTCTTTTGTTTTTTGCGCTCCTCGTCACCACTGGTGTCGTTGAGCAGATTGATATCAGGCAT
Source organism: bacterium (assembly GCA_030699685.1). Taxonomy (GTDB): domain Bacteria; phylum Patescibacteriota; class Patescibacteriia; order JAHIZJ01; family JAHIZJ01; genus JAUYLJ01. The sequence continues at coordinate 13,246 of JAUYLJ010000047.1, forward strand.
GAAATTGGATGATTTGTTGGCTGGACAATTGGCTGACTTGGGAAAACACGCCTACAGTTCTCGCATAGCGAGGCCGATGGCGACGGAAAAGCGAGGGCCCAGTTCTTGCAGTACGGGTTTAAGCTCTTCGGGATATGCTACTCTGGCCCAAGGGTCACCGATATACACACGCATGTTGAGGACCCGAGAAAGATAGTCAGGCAGGGCCGGCAAAAACGCGGAGCCTCCCGTCAGCATTACTTTCTCAATAGTTTTTTCCGTTCCCGAGGAACCAAGCGACTGATTTTGATACAGATTGAAGCAGTATTTAATCTCGTTGACGATTGAGCCAACCACGAATTCAATGGTCTTAGGAATTTGCTGTTGGCCGCCGCTTTCACTGCTCGTCATGCCAAAATCCCGCTTAAATTGCTCTGCTCGGCCCAAATCTACGTTCATTCCATTGGCAATAGTCCTAGTGATGGTTTCACCGCCCACGTCAATGCTTCGATTCAGCAGCGGGATACTGTCACGAATAACCGAAACATTGGTGTTCAGTCCCCCAATATCGACAATCATGACGGCCGATTTGTCGTTGCCGATCAGTGAGCGCTCAAGCGCGAACGCCTCCGTTTCCAAGCCGACAAGTTTAACGTTCAACTCTTTATAAATATCTAAATAGCGCTGCACTAAATTTCGTGGAGCTGCAGTCAACAGAATGTTCAGCGTTTCCGTCTTGTCTTTCGTCTCTGCCGCGCCCTCTTTTTCACTTTTTTCGTCTTTTTTTCCAGATTTCACGTTGGCTGTCCCGATATCCGACAGCACTTTCCAGTCCAAGATCATCTCGTCAATCGGCATAGGGACAAATTTCTTCGCCTCCCACCTCACGGCCGACACCAATTCCTTTCGGGACATGCTAGGAAGATTGATAATCGCGCTAAAAACCGTGAAGCTCGGCAACGCGGAAATTACCCGCTTGGATCCCACACGGGCTTTCTTAAAAATCTCTCGAATTACTTTGACCGCTTGTTGCTTCGTTTCCTGAGAATCGCTTTTGACAACATTAATCGGCTGCTCCGTATATCCGTAAGTTACCAGCTTTGCTTTGCCCTGTTCACTTTTCAGTTCCACTATTTTAATCCCTGAAGTGCCAAGGTCGACGCCTACAAATCCTTCCTTTTTTCCTAGAAGACCCATGTTTTGTTTATTTTCTTTCTATGTTATACACGCTGTTAAGTATAGCACAAATTTATAAAAATTTCAAGGACAAACACGTGAAAAAGCCTTTTTTCCTTACACTGAGCTGATGAAACAGAATGCAGCTTATTTTGGAGCCAGTAAATCTGTTCATTGGTTATTAAAATGCCCCTAATTAACCAATGAACCAATTAACAAATCAACCCTCCCCCTCCCCCTCCCCCAGGCCTAAGGCCTGACTGAAGAAATGAGCGGAATAGTTCTGGAAATATCGACTAGCGCCGGCGGCGGATTGGCGTGCAGGCGTCCGTCATTAAAAATCACTTCAGAGCCAACAACCGGATCGGCAAAATTCCGATCAAGAATAATTCTCTTGGCCAAGACCAGGCCGCGCACCTCAAGCTGGTTGCCGCCACTGCCTGTGTCAAAAGTACCATCATGGAGCAAGGGCGCGCCTTGGCAGTTCGCAACCACACCGCTATCACAACCAATCACGGTATAGGCTCCCACCATTTGAGTGACGCCACTGTCGATGGTCACGCTCCCCTTCACAATCCATCCAACGCTCGCCAGCTGCGTGACGACATCAATAGGGCTTGCGATATAGGTAATATCATCGTTGACAATCAGATCGCCCTCTATAATGAAGAGGCCGCTGCCGTTTTCCGAGCTGTCCAATCCGTTTCCAAAGAAAATTGCTTCATCAATAATCAGATTGCAAGGAATATCTTCTTGGCCAATATGATAGATACCGTTTTGCAGAAGATTACCTCCGATGCCAAGAACAGCATCTTTGATCTGGGTCCAGTTGACGCTGTCATTCGGATTCTGGCAAACCCCCAGTGGATGATTCTGATCAATGGTTATTACCCGCTCTGAATATTGGTTTTCTCCTTGGGGCAGAACCGCTCCAGAGTAATCAAATCTTCCCAGAGAGTTCCGGTAACCGGTAGCGGGGCTGGGCAGGACAAAATCGGAACCCAGCGTCTCGCGCAGCGTGCCGGAAACAG
>JAUYLJ010000055.1 GCA_030699685.1 bacterium
CGGCGTGGTCCGTGCCGGGCAGCCACAGCACCTTTTCACCGCGCATCCGGTGGTAGCGGGCCAGAATATCCTGAATTGCCAGCATGACGGCGTGGCCGATATGAAGAACGCCGGTCGCGTTCGGTGGCGGCAAAGCCATGGAAAAAACTTTCGCTCCGCGTTTTGTCGGAAGCGTATCGGGATTAAAATATCCCGACTCTTCCCAGCCGCGGTTAATGTCGGATTCTACTTCGGACGGATCGTATGTTTTTGGGAGTTCTAGTTGATTCATCAAAAGAAAAACACTGATTCAAGCCTTTTTATTGTACTTGAAGAGGCGCTCTTGAGCAAACGCTTTTAGACCGGTTTAGCTTCCCCGCCTGACCGTGGTACGAAGGTTTACGGTTACGCCTATTACTTCAATTCCAGATTTGGATCAGCCTTGATTTTCTCCCACTGGACGGGCGTGTTGTGATAGGCGGCCACAGCGATCATTGTGGCGTTGTCCGTGGAGTACTTACGCGAAGGAGCGAGAAAATCGCAATGAATCTTTGACAGCGCGCTAGCGAGAGTTTTTTTCAGATGCGAATTTGCCGCCACGCCACCACCCAGCAGGACAGTCTTAACGCCAAACTTCTCTGCCGCTCGAATTGTTTTGGACACCAGCACGTCAACGATCGCCTGTTGCAACGAAGCACAAAAGTTGTTGATAGCGCTTTTCGGTATTTTGCCGTCGCGATGGAGATAGAGTACAGCCGTTTTCAATCCGGCAAAGCTAAAGTGATAATTGTCGCTTTTGAGCATTGGCCGGGGAAGATTATAAGCGTCAGTTTTACCTTTCAGAGCCAGTTTTTCAATCGCCGGACCGCCGGGATAGCCCAGATTCAGAATCTTAGCCGCTTTATCAAAACATTCACCAGCCGCGTCGTCCTGCGTTTCTCCGATTACTCGATATTTGCCGAAGCCGTGCACTAGGATGAGTTCAGTATGCCCTCCGGACACTACCAGCCCCAGAGCGGGAAAGCGGATGGTATGATTTTCAATCAATGCCGAAAGCAAATGCCCTTCGATATGATGGACGGGAATAATCGGTTTGTTCCAGGCAAAGGCAAGGGTTTTAGCCGCCTCTACTCCCACTAGCAGAGAAGTAATCAGGCCCGGTCCCATAGTGACGGCGATTCGCTCGATAGTTTTCGCCGGATGCTTTTTCAGCACTGTTTGTAGGATAGCCGGCAAGTTTTCGACGTGTTTGCGCGCGGCTACTTCTGGCACGATACCCCCAAATTCCTTGTGAATGGCTTCCTGGGAGGAAACGATATGCGTAAGCACCTTAATCTTACGCGTGGTGATATCCACCACGCTGACTGAGGTGTCATCGCAAGAGGTTTCGATAGCGAGGATGCGCATGGGAGTATTGTATCGCAGACTCAGTCGCTTGGCTATCTGCCAAAATCGTTGACAGTCGGGCAAAAACACTGTACGATGGCAATTGATTTTAGTGTTCTGCCCCCGTCGTCTAGTGGTTAGGACACCAGGTTTTCAACCTGATAACAGGGGTTCGATTCCCCTCGGGGGTACCAACAATACAGTTCGGTTTTTTGAGAACCAGATTATGAGAAGTGATTTGGGATTTTTCCAGGCGTTCAATTCGCGCGCCAATTCACATTATGATATATTCCATTTATGAATATCCAAAAACGCACAAGAAGATTAATTGTGTGGGCAGTCGTCGTTCTGCTTCTACTACTCATACCTTTAGTATTGACGCTGCTCGGTAGCGGAGTAGACGGCGATGGGTGGCATTGGACTCTGTCCGATTTTGTATTAATGGGCGTCGTCCTCCTTAGTGCTGGTTTCGCCTATGAGTTAATAGCGAGAAGATCCGAAAAAACCGTGTATCGAGTGGCGTTTGGCGTTGGGCTCGGGGGCGCTTTCCTCCTTTTCTGGGTGAATGGCGCCGTTGGTATCATTGGCAATGAGGACAATGGTGCCAACTTGATGTACGGGGCGGTATTCGTGGTTGGACTCGTCGGCTCTCTTCTGGCCCGATTTAAGCCAAGAGGAATGGCGCGCACCTTGTTTATCGCGGCGATTGTTCAAATGCTGGTGCCTGTCACCGCGCTCCTTATCTGGTCGCCCCAAGACACTTCTTGGGCGCCGGGAGTATTGGGCGTGTTTGCTTTGAATTCGTTTTTCGCCGCCGTGTTTCTCGTATCGGCATTGTTGTTTCGCCAAGCAAATGACAGCAGAACGGTTCAGTGAAACGTGAACTCAAAAGTAAACAGAGAGCCTCTAGACTTTCGGAGAGCGGAAAAAAGTTTGTCTGCCCGGCCTGCAGCCAAGCGTACTGGCTCGATACCCAAGCCTGTAATTTGATTTGTGAGAATTGCGGCTACAAAGAGAGTTGTTCGTTTGAGTAATTATCAAAATTCCAAGAACTACGTACCAAACGATATTCAATGTTTAGTTTGAAATTTTCAAATTTTGCATTTGAGCTAATAAAGATTATGCGCAGAATTAACATAGAACTTGAAAAGTAGTAAATATCCGCCTTCGTTTCTACAAATATACCCATTTGGTAATGAACCGTTAAAACAAACCCTATTATCTTGCGATTTTCATTCGGACTACGGCGGATTTCCTCCAGAGGCGGATCAGGCTCCGCCTGAATTTGCGTATGCTTTGGAAGTAATCATATCCGCCTCCGTCTTTTGCTATCTACCCACAGAGTTACTCATAGTTGAGAATATGACTATCATTTCAGGATTTTTCTCGGAACTTCGGCGGATTATTTGCAGTGGCTTCGATACAGTTAAATGTCACATTAATATACTCCCGCAGCCTGTTATTGTTGGCTCTTTGCAAATAAAACAGCGCCCTGCCTCCTGGAGCGCCGTTTCCAAACTTGGAGTTAGTATTTTATCTTTCTCGCTGAGCGTCGACGCGATCCAATAAACCCCTCATCAAGGTGATGAGCTCAAGGCTGGTTTTTCGGTCGCCGGCCTGTAAGGCGCGTTGAAGGGCGTCTGACATAGACCGCAAAGCGAGGGCTTGTTCTTTCGGATCCTGCTCCTCAATTTCACCCACTTCCCGAACACCGCTTTCGATTTTATCAAGCAGGATTCGTGTGTCGGCCGCAATTTCTTCGGTAATTTCAAAGTCAAAGACACGCCTACCCCACTCTTTCATTCCACTTCTGATTTCGGCCACGCGGGCACCAGTTATGGCCGGAGTGATCATTTCGGATTCAAGTACGAAGCGGCGTGCGGCATCGTCATGGACTTTGTTATCAGAGATATCAAGATCATGTTCCGCCACATACTCATCAAAAGCCAATTTAACTTCTTCATTCCCCATCACAGTTTCGACGAGTTTTTTTGGCCCCTCTGGTCTTGGACTTTCTGGTCCACGTTCGTTCATGGCGATGTAGCTTACTGATAATTTATTCGTAACGAAGCGCGTCAAGCGGATTGAGCTTGGAAGCGCGGTTGGCGGGATAAACACCGGTTAAAAAACCCATCCCTAATGAGACGGTCACCATTAGCAGGATGAAGAGCCAGGGGGTGTAAAAGACGTCTACCGGTTCGCCGCCGAAGCGGTTGGCTAAATAGTTCAGTCCCAGATTCGAAAGAGCGCCGGCGCTCCAACCGACGAATATGCCTAAAAAACCGCCAGTCAGTGAGATAACCCACGACTCAGTCAAGAAAAGCCTATAAATGTCTTTGCGAGTTGAGCCCAGCGCTTTCATAATACCCACTTCTCGGGTGCGTTCGAGCAAAGAAACGGTCAAGGTATTAAAAGCACCCAGTGACGCGACAAACATAGCAATCAAACCGAAGCCGCCCATCACCACTTGAAAGACAATGAAAATCTGGTCTATCTGACCAACGGTATCGGCCAGCGAGTCCACCCGATAGCCTTGCGACTCGATGGCGACGCGGACTTCCTCCAGTTTGGATCGCTCTGTGACTTTGATTTTGGCCGTATCAAACTCGGTCACGCCAAAAGGCTCCAGCAAGGCGATTGGCACGTAGGCAATGCTCAGCTCATCGTCTTCGAGGATTCCCACGACTTCAACCGTCACGTCTTCGGAAATTTGTTCTCCTGTTTCCGACTCCGGGTCGGGCACGAACACCTTCATCCGGAGAGAGTCGCCCAGGATATCCTGACGGTTTTCCACTCCCAAAAGTTCCAGGGCAGTGGTGGTAAGCAGAACCTCGTCTTCGGTTCCTTCGTTCAGTGCTCGTCCGGCGCTGACGAGGCGCGTTCCTTCGATGGCGGCAAACTCGGGATTGATGCCGAACACTGCGATATCAGTCCCGGCGTTCTCATAGAGGGCTTGTCCGGAAAGGTTGATAGAGGGGCTGACGTCGGCAACGTTAGGGATGCCGGTGAAATGATCCAGAGCTTGTTCATTCACTTTGAGCAGCAGTGATTCGCCGGTTGTTACCTCGAGTATCGTCAAGGCTTCAATATTGGTTACCCGGTCTTTGATCAGGCGCTGCAGGCCGAAGCCGAGTGATACCAGAAATACGATAGAACCGATGCCGATGATCATGCCGCCGATCGTGAGGAAGCTGCGCAGTTTGCGGTTGCGCAAGTTCGAGGAAGCCAGGAATACGATAAATCCGGTTTTCATGCTAGATATTGATCTTCTTATTTACCACTTCGCCGTCTTTCATGTAAATTGTCCTAGTGGCATAGTGGACATAGTCGATGTTGTGCGTGACCATGATGATGGTGCGTTTAGCGTCCTGGTTGAGAGAAAGAAAAATCTTCATCACGTTATCGGCTGAGTCTGAGTCGAGATTACCGGTCGGCTCGTCCGCCACGATAATCCACGGATTGTTGATTAGCGCGCGGCAAATGGTGGCGCGTTGCTGTTGTCCGCCGGAGAGCGTGGTTGGCGAGTAGTTAGCTCTATGGTCGATGTTGAATTTTCTAAGAAGCTCGAGTCCGCGATCCAAGCGATACTTTCGCGGAATATCGGTAATGGCCAGTGGGAGAGAAACATTGTCAATCACGTTCAGCGACTTGATCCAGTCCGGACGCTGATAGACGACTCCGAATTTCTTGAGACGGAACTCTGCCAGTTGATCCAAGGAAAAATTCGTGATGTCGTGACCGCGAACTATCACCCGGCCTGATGAAGCCTTTTCCAGGCCGATCATGGTGTTCAGCAGGGTTGATTTGCCGCAACCTGAAGGGCCGAGGATCACCACAAATTCTCGTGGATAAATTTCAAGATTGATGTTTTTTAAAATTTTGACCCACTCTTTTCCTACCTGAAAGCTTTTTTCGACATTTTCAATCTTGATAATGGGTTTTTTGAAAACAGAATTTTCATCAACGATCCGTTGCGAAGCTGCAAGTTCGCTGATTGTCATTTCGTTCTCTTGATCGTCCTTCAGCACCGTAGCGCCAGGACTTTTTTGTGTTTCTTCAGCCATGGAAAAATCTTTTACGAAATTGTTGTTTCAAATATAGTATATCACAGAAATTTGAACCTCCTGAATTCCCCACTCGTTTACTGGAATATTCCGCCGAGGTTTCCGAGCCAGGAGAAGGTGTCTTCTAGATTGGCGATGACCAGCTGCAGGAATGATTCACGCTTCCGGGAGGTGAGGACGGAATATGAGCCCGAAGCGGATTCATTGCCCGCCTTATCAATTGAGACTACACGGAAATGATAGGTTCTAGCCTGAGCCAGGTCGGATACAACCATCAGGTGCTCAAAGACGAGCTCTCCGTTGATGTCTGTTTCGCCAGTGTAAGAGGTTGAGCCGAGCCCTTCGCCGTACTCCACCTGCGAGGAGGTTGGTTCATTTGTTTGCCACGAAACGATGATTTGTACCTTGGCGGCGTCGCCAGTACCGACGGAGTTTGACTCAGATTGAACGTTGGAAATAATAGGCGGCGTGGTGTCCTCGAGCGTGGTAAAGGTAAGATTGTCGGCCAGTGCTTCATAACCGAATTGGTCGGTTCCGAGAATCCGCGCGGAATAGGCATGGGCGTCCTCTAAGCCAAACAGGAGAATTGAGTGTTCGGTCACCAGGGCGGTGTTTCCTTGCGTTTTTGGAGCTTGAGTTTCGCTGAAATACTCTACGGTGGAAGTAGTTGGGACATTTGTCGTCCAAGTCACCTCAGTCTCTCCTTCGGCCTTATTCTGAAACTGGACGCCATCCACGCGTGGGAAGGTTAGCGTCGTAAACGAGTAATTATCCGATTGGACGGGGTTGCCGTTCGCGTCGGTGCCGGTCATCCGCACGTTATATGTCGTGCCGTCGGTCAAATTTTCCAGCCGAAGCGTGTGGGTGAACGTCAGAGATCCTCCGACGTCGGTCAGGGATTGGCCATATTGCGTCGTGGTGCCGAATTCGATGGCAGTGGTAGTCTCTTTGTTGGTGGTCCAGGCGATAATAGCGTCGAAGAGACGGACATCGGTGATGGATACATCGGACACGCGAGGAGCTTCTAACGTGGTAAACGAACCAATATCCGAACGCGCGGCGTTTTCGTCGATATCAATACTTTTGATTCTATAATAATATGTTGTTTCAGGCAGAAGGCCGGTGATGGTGACGGCGTGATCTTCGATCTGTTCGGACACCCCTTGTTCTTCGCCTAGTTCCTCCGTCAGGCCGAATTCAACGAATGATGAGGCTTCACGGCCTGTCTCCCAGCTGATTAGGGCGCTATATGAGTCTGGTGTCGCCACTGGGGTTTGCGTGATATCCGGAGCTTCGGTGTAGCGGCCTTCCGGTATTTCTGAAACAGAATCAGTGCTTTCGGAGACGGCGTTGGCTTTGTCTGAGGTAGTCACTTTATAGTAGTATTCAATCTCGTTATTGAGCTCGGTGTCGAGATAGCCCGTCGAAGTGATGCGGGCGATGTCGGCGAATGTTTCGCCATCGTTTTCTGATCGATAGATCGTGTAGTAGAGCTCTTCCTCCTCTTCGGCGCTGGCGCTTGTCGGCGGATCCCAGGTCAGAGTAATATTGTACCGTTCAGCGTTGCGGTCTGAAGAGTCAATAATCGTGACGTTTTGAGGTTTGCCAGGTGGAGCCGTCTCCACTTCGAAATCAACCGAGGCATAGTTGGCATAGCTGAAATTTCCGCCGTCATCGACCGCCACAATGTATATGGTGTTGATTCCTTGTTGGGACGCCGCGTCTATTGGGCCAATCGTTGAATCAGACACAAAACTGGCATTGTCAGCCGTTGGGATATTGTTGACGCTGTAGAAATATCCGTCAATGTTGACGCCTTCATCAGCCGGGGGCTCCCAGTCAAAGGTGAATGAGTTGACGGTGTTGTACTCCGGATCGACGCTAAGATTGATCGGCGGCGAAGGAGCCTCTTTCGTGGTAAATGTGTAATTGGGGGAGAATCCGGTGTTTCCGTCCTGGTCTACCCACTTCAGCCGGAAATTGTATTGAGTGGCTGGTTCTAAATCAATCAGCGTGACGCTGTGAGAAGCGACCAGGTCAGAGTTACCTTGTTCGCCGCCATAGGCTGTTGTCAGGCCGTATTGGACGAAGGAGGTTGATTTATGCGTTGACGGTTCGGTCAGCCATTCTATCAAGGCTGAGCGAATCCGAGGCTGGACTGAAGGATTGCCAACCAGATCCGGCGGTTCGGTATATTTTCCTTCCGGCTGGAATGATTTCGTCAATGTAGGCATGGATTCGGCGCCGGCGGAATCCGTGGCTGTCACATAGTAATAGTAGGTGGCTTGATTGGACAATGATACGTCGGTGTAGGCGTATTCTGATTGTCCATCGTTATGCAGCAGCGTTTCCCTAAGCTCGAACGTTTCGTTATCCGTCGAACGGTACACCCGGTACGAATATAGCTGAGATCCGGGATTATCGGCGGGTTCTTTCCAGCCGAGGGTTAGTCTATATGTTTGAGCGTCGCGATCCGAAGCGTCAGAGACGTTGAAATTCTGTGGAGCGTTAGGCGAAATGGTATTGGAAATAAACGGCACGCAGCCAAGTCCGGTATCACAGTCATACTCGGCGTCATAGTTCACCAAGCCAGCCTCGTCTTTGGCCACGATATAGAAATAGTTTGTCCCCGGCTGAGTGTTCGGAGTGTTGAACGCCGCCAAGAAACGCGTGTTAGTTTCATTGCTAGTGGTCCAGCGGCCGTAAGTGCTGTTGTTACAGAACGAAGACGTTGGTTCTTCGTTGATCTGGAAACAATACGAGTTGATATCAAAGGCCGAGCTGGCCGGCGCGTTCCAGGCAAAAGTGTGCTGATAGGCATCCTCTGTCGCGCCGTGCGTCACCAGTTGGGGCAGTGTGGGCGGGGTCTGAGCCCAGCGGAAAGCGACTGATTCATACTCACCGCTGTTTGAGTAGTTGCCTGCCTCATCCTTGGTGCGAATATAGAAATAGTTCGTTCCTTCAGACAGGGCTTCTAAGTCGCTGAGTGAAGTAGTGCTGCTGGAAACGCAAGTGTCGTCTGAATCCTGGGTGGATTCATCAAAGTAGCGTTTGTAGCAATATTCATAGCTTGGCGAGCCGCCTGAGTCTGATGCTGCCGTCCAGGTGAAATCAAAGTTATTGGTACCGCTCGGCACGGCCGGGTTAGCGGTCACGTTGGTTGGCCGCGAGGGAGCGACATTGTCATAGCTGTAGACAAACGGCGCCCAGGCAGTGGCTGAAACATTTCCGTTATAATCGCGCGTCTTAATGCGCAAATAGTAGGTTGTGCCAGTATTGAGCCCTGAAGCGGCGTATGAAGCGGAGGATTGGAGGGTGCCGTCCGTGGCTGGATCGGCATCGCTGTTTGTGCCAAAGTATACATAGAACCCTTCGATGCCGATACCGCCGCTATTGTCAGAGTGTCCGCTCCAAGCGAAATACGGACCGGTGTGATTATACCATTCACCGCTGGTCAAATTATCTCCTCCGTTTTCTGACTGGGCGGTGAGAGTGCTGGGGTTGGTTGGTGCTGTGGCGTCTGAATACGAACTCCAGGTGATGTCTTCCACGGTTGGTGAATAGAGCTGATCAGAGACGAAGTTAAGACGCGCTTGACCGTATTGGGCCACGGTGGAATCGATGGAGTAGTAATCCGTTCCACCTATTTCCTTCGCGTTGCTGACATCAGTCCACTCTTCCCAATTGACGTCGTTTTCATCATCGGCGCAACCGCTGTCTGAGCAGGTTCGTGTCTGAACAGTGATGCTTGTTCCGTCAGCTTCGGTCATATTGACGGTGATGCCGCCATAACCATGGGGGTTGCTGCCGAAATCAAGTATTTGCGAAGTCCAGGTGCCGTTGCTCTCAAAACCGGTTGTGGCGGTCGCGACTACGTAGCGTTCCATGGTGGCCGTACTTTCGCCCCGAAAGCCAAGCACGATATTGTCGTTAGTCATGGAGAGGGAGCCGTACTCGTAGTACTGGGTGACGCTTCGTGTTGACCAGGTATCCGAAACAATATTGTATATGTACATGTCAGTCGTAGCATTGCCGCGAGGTATGAGAATATTGCCCTGGTTGTCCAACACGCAAGTACTGCCATAGCGTAACGCTCCGGGAGCGTTTGCCTGCCAAGGACTACCTCCTTCGTCATTCCAAGTGGCGCCGGCGATATCATAGCGATACATCGTTGTCAGATTATTACCGCGCGTTTGATAGATATACCACTTCGAGTCATTGGGATCCTGGGCACGCACGGCGCAAGCACCCTGATACACGCTACCGGGCACGTTGGAAGCAACCGTAGACCAAGAATTTCCCAAAATCGAATATTTATAAAAAGTGGTTGTATTCTGAGCGCGCGCCGTATAGATAGTGTCGTCGCCGTCCCAGACAAGGTCGAGACCATATCCGGGCTCCGCTTCCATGTCACCAAGCCGGGTCCAGACGTCCGTGTCTGGATTGTATTTATAGAAATACCCGACGCTATCGTTGCGATTTTCTAAGCCAGGCGCGTAGTAGATTTCTCCGTTGATATACTCCATGTCGGATCCGAAGTAGGCGGAGAATGGGGCGTTTGTCTTTGGCGCGACAGTTTCACTGGCGGGATCATACGCGTAAAAATCAACGTTATTTTGTCCGCGCATGAAGTAGAGTTTTTCATCGTCGCTGTCCCAGGCGGTGGCTCCATAGTAAAACCCCGTTCGATTCAGAGCCGTGGGAATGCCCGGAGTACGCCATCGGTCCTCGGAAACGTCGTAGGCATACAGCCCGTAGCCGGAGTCTCCTTGCAGCATGTATATTGTGTCGTTTTTTTCAACATAGATGATTCCCGGACGAGAACCTTGGTATTTCCAGATTGGTGCTTCAGCCAAACGCCCCCATGTGTTATTGGAGATATCGTAGCGGTAAAAATCGTTGCCATAGCCGCGCATCAAATAAACGTATCCGTCGATGTAGAGCGAACTAGTGCCATATTGCTGCCAGATCGGGATATTTTGCAGAAAGACCCAGCGGTTTGCCGAAATATCAAAGCGGAGAAAATCGGAATCGTTAGAGCCGCGGCTGGCGAAAAGACAGCCAGAACCATCATCGCAGTAATCGCCGTTGGGCACGTGAACCAAGGAGGCTCCGTAGTATGCCTGCAACTCGATTGCCGGAAGCGAGGTCCAAGAATCGGCTGAAATCGAATAGCGCCAAAAATCATACTGATTCCCGCCGCGCAGTCCGTAAAGAAAATTGCCACCGTTCCAAGTAAGCGAGCCGCCATAGTGTACCGCTGTTGGCGTGGCAGCCAGCGTGGACCAGTTATCAGCTGAGATGTTGTATCGGTAAAATGTTGTTTGATTCCCGCCGCGGGTGACGAAAATACAACCATCGGCGTCGGCGCATTGCGAACCGTTCGGGATAAAGACCGCGCTGGCGCCGTAGAAGATGGCGGCGGGCGCGCCGGTCAGCGTGGTGTAGGTTTTATTGCTGAGGGAGTATGACCAGAACGTCGTGGTATTGGTGCCTCGAAGGATATAGAGCGTGTCATCGTCGTCATAGACCATTAGGCCGCCGTGATTCGTTGGATCAGGCGTCGGGGCTTCGTTCGTCCACACCCCATCGCTGACGGAAGCCAGCGATACTGAACCCCCGCTATTGGCGGCAGTGTTCAAATTCGTAGCGGTAGCGCCGGCCTGTTCGAAGTCCTCCTGCTCAGTCCAGGTGGTAGTGGCCGCCGGTGTGACACCGTTGTACGTGTACGTAAAGGCTGTGATTACACTGGCGGTATTCTCGGCTTGGTCTTTGGCCGCCAGACGGAGATAATATGTGCTGCTGGCGGTGAGATTCGTGTTGACCTCATAGGTAGCGGCCGTTTGAAAATAATCTTCGCTGGTGGTTGGATCATGCGAGGCGTTGCTTGTCCAGGAGACATAGTATCCTTCCAGTCCGGATTCGCCGTCAGCGGCGCTAGTAAACTCAAAGTATGGATTAACGTGGTAATAACTATTGTCCGTGGAAATACCGACGGCTTTGCTTGAATCCGAGTATCCGGCAGCGGAAGGATTAGTAGGATTGACCGAGTCTTTTTCAAAATTGATAGTGAAACTCGAAAGCGTTGGCGCGTTCGTACCGTCGGAATTCAAACTTACTTTCACCTGGATATACCGATTGGTTGGTGATTGTATTGTCGTCCCACCCGTTATTGTTTGCCAGTCTGACCACTCAACTTGATCGTTGGAAGTGCGTGTTTCGTAGGTGATGGAGGAGGAACCGGGCGTGGTCGTGACAGCCGAAAAACTGTTAAACGAAGTCACATAGGTTAGGTCGATTGTTCGGGAGATCCAGCTGGCGCTGTCTGGGTAATCGTTGCTCTCGCTGTTGTACTTCCAGACATTGTAGAGGCTCCAGCCCTGGAGGGCATACATGATGTCATTGGTGTTATCATGCGCTAGCGCCGTGCCATAATTCGCGCGGCCGGGTAAATTGGGCATTCGGCTCCACGAGTTACCTGTAATATCGTATTTCCAATAGTCCTCGTTTAAAATCCCGGGGATAAGGTAGAGGGCACCGGATCCATCGTACTCCAAGGATGAGGAATAGTACGTAGCGCTGGGCAGATCAGTCATAGCCGTCCAGCCGGCCCCCTGTTCAAACCGGTAAAAATGTCCGCGATAATTTCCAGCCAGCGCGTAGACATAAGTACCGTCATTCGATAGCGCCCCCCCGAAGTAGGCGGTGACTGGCAGATTGTCTTCAGTCGTCCAGCCGCCGTCATAATGATAAAACGAGTTCTGGTTATTTCCCCTCAAAAGGTAAAATTCTCCGTCGCCCATGCAGGTGATCGAGCCACCATAATAGATTGTGCCGGGCGCCGGACCGACGCTTGACCAGGAGCCGCCGCTAATGGAATACGCGTAGACATTGGTGGTGATGTCGCCTTCCGCCATGTAAATTGTATTGTCGCCATCGTAGCACATCGATGATCCACGCCGCGGACTGCCGGTGACGTTCGTCAGCTGCGCCCAGGATTCGGCGCTTAAGTCATAACGGTAAAATTCTGCTCCATTGTTTCCCCGGACCGTGAACAAGCACCCTTCGCTATCGGAACAATCTGATCCGTTTGGCACATACACAAGATGCCCGTCTTCACCATTGCCTCCCTGAGTGACAGGAGTGGAAATAGAATCCCATTCATTGTTGCCGATGTTGAAGCGAAAAAACCCCGGACGGTTTTCGCCGATAATGCCATAGACGTAGCCGTCAAGATAGGTCAGCGCCGCGCCGTAGTAAATGTCCGGGTAGGGAGCGTCCGGAGTGTCCGCGGTGTTTGCGTCCCAAGTTTCAGTATCGATATCGTATTTCATGAATTCATCATCACCATTGACCCCCCGCAAGGCGTAAATGTCACCATTAACACTGTCAAAAGCCAAGGAAGAACCGTAATGGACTCCGCCTAAGGCTGCGGGTACATCAGAGAAACTGTCGTACCACAGGTTTTGGGCGATGTCGTAACGGAAAAATTGACGGTTGTTGTTTCCGCGGAAAGCAAACACGCAGCCTTGTTCGCATTTTACCGGATCAGAGCCATAAGACTCGTCGGCAAATATCAGCGCGTGGGCATTGGTGGTGTAAATCTGGTATGGCGAAGGGATAGTTGGAAGCGTGTCGCTCCAGTTTCCCGTGTTGACATCGTAGGACCAGAATGTGTCGAGGCTTTTGCCCTGGGCGGCATAGATTTTTCCGTTCTGACCGTTGACGATGTCAGAGCCTAATCCCCAGGTACCAGGCGCGTCGTTTAACTTTTCCCAGGAGTCGGCCGCCACGCTGTAGCGAAAAAAATACGGGTTTTCGTCGTAGGCGTTGGTGTTTTGCGAAATGACGGCGTAGATGTATCCGTTGTAGTATTCAATCGCGCTGCCTTGATAAAAACTTGAAGGTGCGTCCGCCATCTGTTTCCAGGTATTCACTTCCGGGTTATACCGATACATTCCCGGTTGATTTCCGCCCAACACCATATACACATAGGTACCGTCAGTGGTGAGGTCCGAGCCGTAGTTGGCACCTTCGTAGCCGGCACTGAAATACCCACGAGTGTCTGTTGGCCAGCCGGGGGTTTCAGAACTCCAACTGCCCACGCCTCCGTCCGCGATAGTCAAATCCCCTGGTGAAGTGGTGGTATCGAGTTGATTGGGCCAATATTCACCCGATTCCCACTCGGTTTGACTTGTGATTGTGACGGTATCACTGACGGCACTGACAAAGAAGATCCTCCAGCCCATAAAGGCAATGCCGCCTATAAACACAAATAGCGCTACACCAAGTATCGTGGCAAGCGCGTGTTTCAGACGCGATCGGGTTCTTTTTTTATTCTGGTCCTTGAAAGAATGGTGGAAATTTCGGGCTTGTGACGTGCGAGTAGCTGTAACTTTCCGTTTTTTTGCCCGAACGGTTTTCGTTTTCGTGCCGTCTTTCTTGGTCGGTTTTGCTGATTTTCGAACAGTTTTAGCCTTTTGTTTCATTTTCCTCAGAGTTGCCTGAACCAACTCAGGACTTCATCTTCAATAAAAACATTGAAAAAACGCGAACATTAAGCTATTTTTGGCTTATATTCGCTAAAATATTATATTTTTCCACTTAAATAATATCACATTTTTTTAATTTTGTCAAAAAACAAAGTCGTCATTCTGTCAAGAAAAACCCACCCCCAATGGTAACTTGACAACTTTTATTCGATATGCTACAATTAACTTTGTAAAAATAAAAACAAAGCGAAGAAATGATCTCATTACGGAAGTGCGAAAGCATATTCTTTCCAATCTAAGCTAGGCTTACCTAGCCCTTTTTCGTATTATTACGATCAGACTCAATGACAATCGATACATTACTCAAGATAGCAGTAGAAAAAAACGCATCAGATCTGCACTTGGTGGCCGATCAACCGCCAATTTTGCGGGTTGACGGTGAATTGCAAGAGATACCGGAATCACAACCCTTGTCTCCGGAAACTCTCAAAGAAATAGTCTACGAAATGCTCGATGAGCGCCAGAAAGAGCATTTCGAAAAAGACAGGGAGTTGGACCTCTCTCATGAGATTACAGGACTGTCGCGCTTTCGCGTGAATCTTCATTGGGAAAAAGACCGGGTTAGTCTGGCCGCGCGTGTCATTTCAAGCACAACCCCTTCTTTGGAACAGCTGCAAATCCCCCCCGTTGTTTACGAACTACTTCGCTTAAAACAGGGATTGATTCTGGTGACTGGCCCCACCGGTTGCGGAAAATCAACCACGCTGGCAGCAATGATCGATTTAATTAACACTGAACGCCGGGCCAACATCATTACTTTGGAAGACCCGATCGAATTTATCTACGAGTCGAAACGCAGTATTGTCCGGCAACGTCAGTTAGGAAGCGATACCTTATCTTTTCCCGAAGCGCTGAAACGCATTGTTCGTCAGGATCCAAACGTGATCCTGGTTGGTGAGATGCGCGACCTGGACACGATTGCCACTACGATTACCTTGGCCGAGACTGGGCATTTGGTTCTGGCTACTTTGCACACATACAATGCCGCCCAGACGGTAGATCGTATTATTGACGTGTTTCCTTCAAATCAACAATCCCAAGTTCGTCTGCAACTTTCATTGTTTTTGAAAGGCATCATTTCCCAACAGCTTCTTCCCCGAATCCGGACGAAGAAAGGAACGATCGACAGCCCAAGCGCTGAACCACTGACCTACGGCCGCGTGTCCGCGCGCGAAGTGCTGATCAACACTCCGGCCATTTCCAACTTAATCCGGGAGAACAAGATTGCCCAAATCCGTTCCGTGATTCAAACCAGCGCCGAGATGGGGATGTACACTATGGACCAGAATATTCGAAAACTTTACAAAGGAGGATTTGTTACCAGAGAAACAGCCATGAACTATATGACGGAGCCGGAGACGTTGGAGTAACAACAAAAAAATGCGTCACGGAGAACAAGCATCAGAGAATTTTATTAAGTATTATTCCGCCAAGTCACGCTACGAGGAATTGATAGGCCAATTACAGCCTGATCAGTCAGGAGAATACAATCCTGAATTGATGCAGAAGGCGAGAGAAGCCTACGATGATTACCAGGCCCAGGATGCCGATCGTCGAACTGAAGCGGGCGAGAGAATCAAGGAAAAATATTTAACCGAGGATCGTCCAGGACACGACAAAAAACCTGACGAAGCCTTGGGTACCTGGGACATGCTGGATTTACCCCCGGCCAAACTGAATCGGGCGGGATTGATCGTTGATAAAAAAGGAAAATTCCGGATTAAGAATCCGAATATGCCCGAGTTGCCCGGCGCGTATGTGGATCAGGAAGTGCTTAAGGCCTTTCTTCTCGGTCTCCGAGACGCTCAGAATACTGGAGCACAATGGGAAGTTATCCAGGACGTGTGTGAATACCTCGACGTGACAGTACCTGAAAAACCGACTGAAGTTGAGATTAAAAAAAATGGCGGATTCCTGGAGGCGCTGAGAGAAAAAATTGCCGGATCAGGGGCCGTAGAAGCGGCGGCTATACTGGCAGTGATTACCATTATGTTGACGATGCCTCGTGAAAGCGGAGGGCCTCCGATAGCTG
>JAUYLJ010000065.1 GCA_030699685.1 bacterium
CAGGTGGATTGATCCACCGTGTCTTGAATATTGAAATACGGTTCACAGCCAGGCAAGAGGTCTGGCGCCAGGCTGAAATGGGCAAAGGGCTCGCAGTCCTCATTCAGACGATAGAAGTTTCCGTTGCTGTCATACTCCACCCGGCAGTCGGCCCGGCAGCCCTGGTAGACGCATTGTCCGCTGTCGCAATCAGAGTCAGCCGCGCAGGCCGCGCCTGAATTCGCCCCGCCGGCGCAAATCTTGCCGGATGAAACCAAAGACGGCAAAGGATCTTGCGGATCTCGGTATTCGCTGCAGCCGCTCTCAGTTTCATCACAGGATCCTACCCAGTATTCGCCGCACAGAAGATTGCCTCCGCACTCGTCATTGAGGCAGCTGCCGCCCGTGGGGCAATCGCTGTCGGCAAAGCAGGCAACGCTTGGATCATTGTCGCAGTAATTGGCGCTCTGACAGACCTGCTCGGCGCAATACCCGTCATTGTCCGAATCCGGGTCGGCACAGCCCAGGGATGCATCCTCAGGATTCGCGTCGGAGTCGCACGACTGGCCAGTGCGCGGTCCGCCGTAACACACTTCCGTCAAGTCTGAGCAAAAACCATCATCGTCCGAATCCGGATCGGCACAGCCCAGTACCGGGTCTTCAGCATTGGCCAATGAATTACAGGTGGCGTCGGCTCGATATCCGCCTTGGCAGAATTCCTGCTGTTGCGGACCACAAACCGTAGTTGGTTGGGGATGCGCTTGGTACTCTTCGCATGAGCCGGCTCCACAGACCGGATCGCCCGGCCCGAAACAAACCGCTCCCGGAGTGGCTCCACCGATACAATTGTATTTCTCCACCGGACAAAACGAATCAGTGCCGGTCTTGAACCAAGCGTCATAAACATTGCCGGCCACATTGACACCCTTGCGGAATTCACAGTCTTGCGCGTTGGGATCTTTGAAGAACGAGAATGACGCCCCGCCCTCTCCATACTGGTATTGATCACAGTAGAGTTTGCTGTCTTCACATACTGAAGTTTGATACGTGTCAGGGTTGTCGTTGATAAAGACCGTCTCAAAATCCACCGCCCTTCCCTCATCATCCAGAATCGGCAGACCGAGCGCCGAACAGCCCTTTGAACTCTCCGCGCAGTAATCCCGTGGATCGTTGATGATGGGTCTGACGGCGTCGGCAATAGTGCCGGCACCTCGCACATCCGTGGCAAAGGGGTTTGTGGAATTCTGGGTCTCGATTACCGCCTCGCAGCCGATCTTCTCTGGCCGGCATAAACGGCTAAAGCTTTTCAAATAGTTTTCTTCCCCTGCCCGGTCGAAATACAGCGAGCAGCCGACCTCTTCCAAAGGACAGGTGTCGTAGCTGTTGTATTTCAGGTAAACGCTGTCCTGGGTTTCCCAGACGTTGATGTTATCAATAAAGAAAGCGCCGCTGCCAGAAATCGCCAGCACCTCGTTGGCTTCATCCACAATCGCGTCAAACTGCGCCGGCCCAAGTACGTATTTGTTCCAGCGATCCTCGGTCAATTCAGCCGCTCCGGCAAAGAGCACGCCCGAAGGATCAAAGTTGGCGGAGATCGTCACGTTTCCGCTTAAAGACTTGGCCCAGAATTCCAAAACGTAGGATCGGCCTTCTTCCGCCAGTTCGTTAACCGGCGTATAGAGCAAATTTCCTCCCTGCACCAAAGCGGATAATCCTCCTGGATCGAGCGATTCCGTGCTGATAGTGACGTCAGGAGCGGGCTCCCAGCCCACCGCGTCGCCATCGTCAAAGGTTTCTTCGATGATACGCCGGATATTGTAGCCGGTGCTGCCCCTATACTCACGGCAAGTAGCTTGCCGGGATGGGCAACTGACGCTCTGATCAGGTATGGCGTTGTAGATCTGCCCGTCGAGAGTGTTGCGAAGAGGGTGGCAGTCGTCGGAACAAGAGATCGTCTTCTTTTCCGGACAGTAGTAGTTATTGCCGCCTTGGTCGTAATAGAGGAGACAACCTGGCTCGGAAGGGTCGCAGTCGCATGGCGTGCCGTCAGCCAACTCTGGCTGGGTGCCACCGCCCCCTTTAAGCGACTCTGAGACCAGCTCAAATCCGCGCACGTCATCGCCTTCCCAGCGGAAATACGTGGCGCACTCAGGTCCTGGTTTGAGACACTGTCTGATGTAGGTATAATATTCGAGGCCTTCGCCGCCGAGTTCCACTTCATCCAGGTTGGTAAATTCTTCGCAGCCAACATATGCCGCGTTGCACTGTTCGCCCGAGCTGGCAATTAGATTGACGGGATCAGGGCCAGAGCGGTCGACTAGAAGCAGGTCAGCGCCGTTTTCAACCGGCATCTGCTTGTATGATTTACAGCCCGCGTATTCCTCCGAACAAAAGTCATCAGCTCCGACAATCCCGGGCACGGTATCTCCAGCCTCGGCCGGATCGTAGAGCTCGCAACCTACCTCATCAGCCCGGCAAACTGACGTCTCGCTGGACAAACTCAATCCCAGATCGTCGTATTTTACCCCGCCATCAATCTCTAAACGCACTCGAATAAACGCGGCATCAGCAGAATCGGCTTCTACTCCAAAATTTACCCAGGTCCAGCTGCCCGTGTCACCGACTATCTGAGTGCGCGGATCCGCGCCATCGGCGTTGAGATTGCAATTCGCGAGAGGCAAATGGTTCGCGTCGAGACATTGGGTGGTGATCGGAGCGGTATTGCCGCCCGTCACGACCCAGCCATACACATCGTAGCGCGTGCCCAGCGTGACCGGAATATCCTGGTATCCGCCGCGTCCCGCGCTGCCGTCGGTGTAGCCGCCGGTATCATCAATCACGGTCGCCACCCAGCCATCCGCCCGGCCATTGCCAGGACTGTAATCGTCCTGGTTGAAATTTGGATAAAAGTCTGTTCCGTTATCGTGGCTGAAACTTCCATTGCTCAGGAAGTTGTCAGACTGATCCGTCATGAAAAACTGGTTGCGAGAATTGTATTCCGCATACTGGGTGATATCGCCAATCTCCAGCTGAACTCCATCTATCAACAGATCACACCCGCCAGGCACATTTAACTGGAAGCCAACGCGGTTTTCATTGGCTGTAGGAAAATCGTTAATCGTCGCCGCGGCGCTAATCCGGGTCCAGTCAGAATTAGTCAAGCTAGTCGCCGGGAAAGCGATCGGATCCACATAATTGTCGAAGCTTCCGTCCCCGTCATGATCAGCACCTACGCCGATGGCAATCGGCGCGCAGTCCGCGGGGTTGTCGGTCCGAACATAGGCGGATGCGGTGAACGTTTTCTTCACCACCGAGGAGCCGGTCTCTATCCAATACTCCATATTGCCGCCTACATCTTCCGCCAGAAGCGCCACCGCTCCTTCATAGGGGAGAGACACTGCCTGAAGGAACAATCCATTATTGATCCATGACCAGTGCGGATACGCGGCGCTGATATCGTCGCCGTTTCCGTCATCAAGGATACCGCTGTATATTTCGAAGCCGGAATTGGCCACGAGATTGGATCCGGGCATCACTCTCACGTACTCGTCGCACGAAGCGTCACCGCCGGGACAGGTAGTGGCATCAGCGTCAAGATTGATTTTGTTTCCCGAAGCTAAATAATTTTCCGATGAGCAAGTGAATTCTCCGAGCCCGGCGTCGTATTCCTGGCAATACCATCGACAACCGACGCTATCGGAGCTGCAGCTATCGTAATTGACGGAGTTCTGGATATACGAAACGGCATCATCGCCCCTAGTGACGAATGTTTGGCAAGAACTCGCGTCCGGAGAACAGCTGGAGCCAAAGAAACGCCAAGTTGGTTTCTCTTCCACACAGTATCCATAGAACGAGCAGCTTCCGTCTTCATTCTCGGAAATACAGGTTCGCTCGTCGGCGCAATAGTCTCTCCGAACAACGATTCGCGTATCTTCATCATCCGAGTCAATAGCGCCGTCACCGTTCGTGTCCGACTGGATGAACTGCTCGCTGATGATCTCTTCGCCCGGCCCCTCGATACGGCAAAACGTCTCCGGCGCTTTCAGTACCCAATTCGGGTCGACCAGGTGATAAAAAGGGTTGGGCGTGCCGTCGGCGTTGAACTCATTGTCGTAAGCGTCGACCAGGTCGCCGATTCCCATGGATGAGTCATGGAAATTCTTGATGTACAAGGCGGCCGCCTCCCACGTGGACGGAACGATTCGGTATTTTCTCAGGATAACGATACTGCGATACGGCAGGCCGTTTTCCGGCTCCGGTTCCTGGCCGGTCGCGTCAAAGCCAAAGGTTTTATTGCGGTTGATCACTCCTTGTTCAAGCGCTTCCCCCAGAGTCATTCGCGCGTTAATCGCCGATTCAAAATCGTCCCGGATAACACAGTTGTTTACGTCCCTGAATTGATCGGGACAGCTAGCTAATTCATTTAATATGTTTACCGCGCCGCCAGTGCGGAAGCTTGGCCGACCGAGCTCGGTGTTGAAACGCTTGGCCGCCGCCACGCCGGTCGGAGCACCGGGAATCGTGTAACGCGAGGTCGGCGGAGCTAAACCTTTTTCAAAAATCGTTTTATACAGCTGGCTGACCAGCGTATTCGTGAATATTCCAAAAGCATCGGCCAGGGGTTTCCCGGTATATGTCAATTCGGCCTGGCGGCTGTCGGCAAGAACAGAATCAAGCGTCGATTCGACCGCCTCTCTGGGGGATTTTACGAAACCAGTCACTGGATCCTTTACTCCTAAAAATGAACTGGCGGTTTGTTCGAGTTCAGCTTGGTTTCGCGCTCTTAGCGCCGCTTCACCGGCTGAAGTTTGGAGTGTCAGGAGGGCGCCAATTTGACTGCCCCAAGGCTTGAATGATGTGTTGAAACTAGCAATATCCTCAGTGGTAAATTTGCTAATCCTATTGATATTATTGCGAATGTCTTTAAGAGTACAGGAGGGCTTGGCCGGTTCAAGCGTTCGCCGAGCTAATACTTGAATCTTGAGCTCAACCTCAGGCGTAAACGTACACAGACTCTCGCCAAAAACCGACTTGCCAATGGTATCCAAAAACTCCCCAGCCGCTCCATCCGCCACTTCCTCAAAGTATTTCCCCGGTTTCACCAAAAATAGGGGCGTTTGTCCTTCCCCCCCCGATCCTATATATACAGCCGCGTCATACGCCGCCTTGTTCAGAAAATATGATAACCCTTTCTTATACGCCACCGCGGCAGAACTGGCCAGGATATCCTTCACTGTTTCCCAAATTCGTTCCCGTAATGCCGGCTGACTTTCTACTTGAAAAGTGGGAACAGGTATAGGGAAGGGAAGGATGGCTTTACCCGTTGGAACAAACAACATAAACACGCCCACGAATGAGGTGAAGACAATGGAAGCGAGAATTCCCACTAAGAGAAATTTCACTCCTTTGCGTGTTTTTCTTTGTCTGGGATTTTCCTCCATCAGGGGTTTTGGATATTTTCGCTTACTGCTTCCTCAAAGATCGCTTTGAGCGTGGCGTCATCGAGCTCCCCCAGGGTCGCTGAGGGTACCCCGGACGCGATCAACAGATTTCGAATTTCAGTCGCGTCCATCGCCAGCAGCTCAGTGACTGTGACATCGTCTGTCAGTGGCGTCTCAGTGCCTGAGTTCGTGTTGATATTCGATGCCGGACTGGCGTTTTGATTGGAACCGGAGGACTCTTGCGCCAGAGCCTCGCCATATAGAGCACGCAAGGTCTCGTCGTCCAAATTGTTGATAGTGTCTTCAGGGACACCTGCGCCTATCAGGGTCGTCCGCAGCACCGAGAGAGGGACTTCTTCCGGTGACGGGTTGGCGGGGGCCGTCGTGTTGGTATTCGCGTTCGCGTTCAAATTCAGCGCGTCAGTATTGATGTTGAAAATATTTGCCAGCTCTTGATTAGTGTCAGCCGGCACTGAGCGGCACACTTGCCCCCGCGGACAATTCGGGTCTTCGCCAGTTTCTATCTCTTGGGCGTCACTGGAACCGTCACTATCAGAATCAGCCAGGTAGGGCGAGGTATCGTACAGATACAGTTCGTCAAAGTCGGAAAGCGTGTCACGATCCGTATCCAGATCTCGAAGTTCCAGCAAATCATCTTGGGCCAGGGTCTGTCCGCTTGATGATTCAGTGACGGAATTGAAAGGGCCGGAGATGTGCGATCTCAGTTGCAAGAAACCCAGGACCAAGCCGCCGATACCAACAACAACGATAAAAAGAGTAATTGATGTTGGTGTTGGTTTCATAAAGCAATATTCGATCCTAATCTCGGATCTCGGGCCACAATATACGTGTCCATTATATCATTTTCCACGGGTTGTGTCAAACTGTATTGAAAATTCAAAAAATCACCACTTATAATGGCTTTTTGGCTTTTTGAAAATTGAAAAACAGGGTTTTCCAATCATCTACCGCCAGCTCTTGTGGACGAATATTTGGGGAAAAACCGCTACTCTGAAAAGCGCCCATCACTCTACTATGTAACTCCGGGAATCCTGATTTGAGATTGTTGTGAAGTTGTTTGCGCCTGGCCGAAAATCCAATTCGGACAAAGCGAAAAAATTCCTCATCCATCTCCGCGTTGTTCACAATAGTACTGACACTCACCACGGCCGAGTCCACTTCGGGTGAAGGCCAGAACGCCGTGCGCGGGACGGTAAACAGTTTTTCCGGATGGCCGTAATACCGCACTGAGACGCTAAGGAGACTCATTTCGCCCGGTTTGGCGCATACTCTATCCGCTACTTCTTCTTGCACCAGAAAAATCAATCGATCGGGTTTTGGTGACTCAGACAAGAAAATTCGAAATAACCTCGAAGTCAAATTGTATGGTATGTTGGCTACCACGATGAATGATCCATTCGCGAAATTTTTTCGAGACTCGTCCCACCAGCGCAAGATATCGCTCTGGATGAGTTCAACGTTTTTTTTGCCGGTCAACGCCCTTCCGAAAATTTTTCCCATCGTACGATCCGGCTCAACAGCTATCACCCGTCCAGATTTATCAGCCAGGTACTTTGTCAGATTGCCCGGACCGGCGCCGATTTCCAGCACAGTTTCGTCGCCGCGAAGTGCCGCCGCGTCGGCTATCAGCTTGAGCATATTTTCATCAATAAGAAAATTCTGACCTGATGATTTGTTGGGCTTGATTCCGGATTTAATGAGTAATTGTTTCAGATTGCTCATGTAACACACAATTCGTACTCAGTCACTCGTAACCAGTGACGAATAGCTGATAACTACAAATAATTATAAAGCAGTGACATCGTTCCAGCCAGGATAAAGGCAAAAAGAAACCCCGTAGTCATCCCAAACATGGTAAACACTGCCAACGTAGCCACTAGCGCGAATAATTTGCCGATCACAAGCGCCATTTCCAGGAATAACACCCCCTTCATAATGTTGTACTTCCTGGCTCGGAAATAAGTGATGGCGATCAACGGGATATCAATCATATCCTTGGCCACGCGGGACAAGGTATCTATCAGCAACACATGCCCGGTGGAACTGGCAAAATACCTCAGCCACCACGTCAGGCTGTACATGACAGTCCCAAAGCGAATGATGGGATGCTTGCGGTGTTTGTCGCTCAGGCGTCCGACAAAAAGAGTGACCAGGCTCGTGGCCAGCACGGCCAGGGCTACCACCGCCCCAATCGTGGCAAAGTTGCTGATGATAAGATAAATAAACACCGGCCAGATAGTCATGACGATCAGCTCTTCTCCATATCCAAAATAGGCCACGAATTTTCGGCGGTGATGTTTCCGAAACAAGCGGCGATAGGCCTTAGTGTAAGAAAACGGCTGAGGATCGACGCTTTCGCGGCTCGTCAACAACGGCAGATTAGAGACAATAATCAGCACAATAACCACTATAAACAGCGTTTCAAAACTAGTAAGGCTGATGATGAAGCCGCCAATCAAGGGGCCCAGGATAAAAACGGCATTGGAAATAACCGCCAAAGTGCTAATCTCCCTGGCTTGTTCGCGTTCATCAGAATGCTTGGCAAAATCCGAATGATACCCGGGCCAATAAAAGGTTTTTTGCAAGGCGAACATCAACGGCGCCGCGAAAAACAGCCACGGCATCTGAGGCAAGGCAAACAGCGCCACATAATACAGTACATAGAATGGCGTGCTTACCAGCATGCTTCGTTCGAAACCGAAGCGGCTGGCGAACTTCGCGCCCAGAGGCATGATACATATATAGACTCCGTAGACGCCAAGGTAGAAGAGAATAATCTGGGCCACCGAATATCCTAATGTGTAGAGATACATCGGCTCGAAAATCTGAACCGCCGCGACGGCGAAATTCAGTATCGCCACTGACAAGTAAAGCTCTTTTACTTCCCGCCGGAGCCTGTGGGCGAAGAAATGCGGAAAATCGATAAGACGTTTCTCAATCATGGTCTTCTATTTTCACTCGTCCTGGGCGGAGTATTCTGATTCCGTCCTTCTCCACGCGGATCAGAGTGGATGGAGTCGGATCTTCAATCAGTCCATCATCCACGATCAGGCCAATCCCGGCATTTTGCCCCAAATCGGCATACATCTCCAGCGGAGAAACGGCCGGCTTTGTACCCGATCGATTGGCGCTGGTGGCCGTCAACGGCCGACCCAGATTTTCAGCCAGCGCCCGGCAAAAATCGTGATCCGGCAACCGGACAGCAATCGTCTGTCGACCACCAGTCAACAACTCGGAGAGGCCGGGCTTGGCGTCAAACAGGATTGTCACCGGTCCGGGCCAGTATCGCTCCATCGCCGGCTGCTCTTCCGGGCGCGGCCGGGCCACATCGCTGAGCTGCTCGATCGAAGCAATAATCACCGAGATACCCTTATCGAACCGCCGCCCCTTCATCTCGATAACCGCACGGATTGCCTGGTCAGAAGTGGCATCGGCAATGAGGCCATAAATCGTGTCGGTGGGACAAATGATGACTTTACCTTTCCGCAACGCTTCCGTGGACCGTTCTATGGCTCGCGTTCTTGTATTTTGGCTGAGAATAATCGTCTCCATCACAGTACGTTAATGAATAACGCGACGAAAGCGGCTACCCAAAACGTGGTGTTCAAGCTGACCAATCCGACCAGAACGAACAACAATATGTACATGGCAACTTTACCGATATTCAGCGAGATCTCCCTGAAGACGCTCATCTCGTCCACATAGTGTCCCGAATCAGCCATCTGCTCATAGGTCAGCGCGTCAAAGGGCGTGCGCATCACGGCCTGGGCCAGATTATGATAGGTGTTAGCCAGGAAGATTTGAAATCCCGTCTGCACGAATGCTTTGCCTATCCAACCAAGCGCGTAGATCACCGTTCCCCAATGCAGCAGGCGCCGCTTGGAAAATTTATCCGTGTAACTGCCAACCAAAAGCCGTATGACGATCGTGGCAAAAATCACCAAAGTGGAAACAGCGCCGATCTCAAAATAATTTCCCTCGAATATCTGATACATAAAAAGCGGCCAAATTACCAGCCCGATAGCCACCTCCGCTCCCTCGGCTCCATAGGCTAAGAGTATTCGCCGGTGTTTGGTGAAGAGCAGCGCGAAAGTTCTCCAATATCCAAAAGAATATTTTTCGCGCACGTCCCGCGTTAGAAACAAAGGGAAGATCGACACGACTATTAGGATGATGGCCGACACTAGAAGGCTTTGGTATCCGAAAGAGTCGATCACGAAGCCGGCGACGATCGGAGTCGCCACGCCTATCAGAGCGGCGATAGAGGCAAGAACGCCGATCTGCCTCCCCCTGTTTGCCCTGTCGGTAAACTGCGCAAACTCCGTGTGATACGGCACCCAGTACGTCATGCGCCAAAGCGTGGCCGCGGCAATACTGACGCCGAGCCACGGCCAGGGATCTTCCGTGGTGACATTATACAAGGCAATATAAAACAAAACCAAGAAAGGAGATGAAATAATCATCGAGCGTTTGAGCCCTACTTTGCTCATAAACCTGGCTCCTGGCTGAACGGCGAACAAGTACGCCGCCCATGTGATCGCGTAGTACACCATGACGGATTCAAGCGAAAAACTAAGCTTCTCAAATAAAAAAATCGGCAAGAAAATACCAAAGAGGCTGATGCCGGCGCCCTGGATCATGCGCTGGGAATATAGGGCGATAATATCCGGTGAGAATCTTGTCCGTGAAGAAAAGCTACCGAATACTTGAGCCATTTTAGATAACAATATTAATCAGCTTGTCCGGCACGAAGACCGTCTTCTTCGGATCACCCGACAAAAACTTTTGAACTTTTGGGCTGGCCAAAGCGGCTTTGACGGCCTCGGCTTCGCTTACGTTTGCCGCCAGCGTTAACTGGTCTCGATTTTTCCCGTTTACCTGGACTACGAGGGTAATCGTATCTTCCACAATCTTTGCCGGGTCAAATTCCGGCCAGTCCTGCTCGGCGATCAGCCCTTTACCGCCGCTTCGCTGCCAGAGCTCTTCCGCGATGTGGGGGGCAAATGGTGACAATAGAATCAAAAAAGTCTGCAGGTCATTTTTTACCGCCCATCGCCTATGGAGCAGTGCCTCGTCTTTTCTATTTTCCAATTCACCAATTTCATTGGTTTTCTCGTTGAAGCATTCCATCAGACCGCTGACACATGTATTGAACTTAAAATTGTCGAGGTCTCCGGTAATTTTTTTGATGGCGGAATGAATGACTTTTTGTCGCTTAGCCCGTATCATCTCATCCGGATATTCGTCCAACAGACCCCATTGAATGTTGTTTTGAAACACGGTAAACACCCGATCAAGAAATCGACGCATTCCAATTAACCCTTCAGTCGACCAAGGAATCGCGTCCTCAAAGGGGCCGATGAACATTTCATAGAGTCGTAAAGTATCGGCACCACCACGCTCATTATCTTGAACAATACTATCAGGATTAATGACGTTGCCCCAGCTCTTCGACATTTTCCGGCCGTCCTCGGCCAGGATGATTCCGTGCGAGTGGCGGCGCGCGTAGGGCTCCGGCGTCGGTACATGACCCTGGTCGTAGAGAAACTTATACCAGAAGCGGGAGTACAATAAGTGAAGCACAGTGTGTTCCATTCCCCCGTTATACATATCGACAGGCAGCCAGTGTTCTAGTTTATCCTTGGCCGCAAATATCTGATCGTTGTCCGGATCAGTGTAGCTCAGAAAATACCACGAGCTACCGGCCCAGTTGGGCATGGTGTCGGTTTCGCGCCGAGCGGCTTGACCGCACTTCGGGCACTTCACCTTTACCCACTTCGCGACATTCGCCAGCGGCGACTCGCCCGTGTCCGTTGGCAGGTATTTTTCGACATGCGGGAGCTCAACCGGCAAGTCTTTTTCCGGCACCGGCACCACGCCGCATTCCTCGCAGTGAATGATCGGAATCGGCTCGCCCCAGTAATGCTGTCGGCTGAACACCCAGTCACGGAGTTTATAGTTAACGGTTGACTTTGCAAGTCCATTTTTTTCAAGTTTTGTAACAATCTTCTTTCTCGAAATCTGACTCTCTAAGCCTGTAAATTCTTCAGAATTAATTAAATGTCCATCGCCATTGTAGAATTCTTTTCCAGAAATAATTCTATCCTGCTTTGCTTTTAATTGTAATTTACTTTCTTGTTCATCTTCCTTTTTCTCGATCCAAAAGGCGTAGCTCGTCGGTAGAATGACTGCTTTAATCGGGAGTTGGTATTTTTTCGCAAACTGAAAATCCCTCTCGTCATGTGCCGGAACCGCCATAATCGCGCCGGTGCCATAGGTGCTCAAAACATAATCAGCCACCCAGACCGGAATCGCCTCACCGTTAGCCGGGTTAACGGCTCTCAGGCCTTTGAGCTCAACACCAGTTTTTTCCTTCGCCAAGTCTGTCCGGACAAGGTCTGACTTCCTGGCGGCCAGTTCAACGTATTTCTGAACTTCCCCGTAATTAGTAATTTGTGATTGGTGATTGGTGATTAACGCATGCTCCGGCGCTATCACCAGATACGTCGCGCCGAAAATCGTGTCCGGCCGCGTCGTAAATACTTTTATCGAGCGCAGCCCGAAAGTCCGCGGCACGAACTCGTCCCGAATAAAACCAAAAAAATGGTCAAAGGCGATTTCCGGACTCTGATCCGCGCGAAAAGCATCGGTAGCCGGATCGCGCAGAAAGCGATCAACCACATATCCCTCCCAACGCGCTTCGGCCGCTTCCCCTTTCAACAGGTATTCCCGCTGCTTGCTGACATAGTCCCGCGTTCCCTTTGAGTCGGCATACCCTATCGCGTAGTGAAAGGCGGTCCGGGATTGGCTATGCTCTTTGACAAATTGCTCCAGCCAAACGGCCAGTTCATCATCCGTTGCCCGATTCGATTTTGGGTTGGCCAGCTTGCGGATGTGAGTGATGAAGCCATTATCTTTTGGCCATTTTTCCATCCAAAGAATATGATCAGTGGCGACAGTCGGGATGCCTGTTTTGGCGAAATAAAATTCCGCCTTCAACCGCGCATTGGCTCGGAAGTCATCGCCTTCCACTAGGGCGGAATCATCCACGTCGCCGATTTCCTCAAGCGTCAATAATTCCAGCTCAGTAAAAGGGGCAAATGCCCGGCGTATCATCTCCACCTTGGCCGGATTGCGGG
Source organism: bacterium (assembly GCA_030699685.1). Taxonomy (GTDB): domain Bacteria; phylum Patescibacteriota; class Patescibacteriia; order JAHIZJ01; family JAHIZJ01; genus JAUYLJ01. The sequence goes on from JAUYLJ010000065.1 coordinate 12,581, forward strand.
TACCAACCAAGACTGTGTCGCCCAGTAACGGCTGAAGCAAAGCCGGTTCTTGAGCTGAACAAAAATGATTGTCCTTGGCCGTCACTGTTTGTAGTACGACCCCTAATTCGCTCGCCACCTCCTGAGACGCTTCGAGTGGAACGGAATTATCGTTCGTGTCATGCAGTACGGTAATCGATTCAGCTAGTTTCTGTATTTTCTTCATGTCAAATTCCCAGCGAAAACTTGTGTCAAAGGGGCGCGGACGGTCTTTAAATTTTGGCCGCATAAAGGAACCGGCCAAGACTAACCCGGCTACAGGCTTGTCCAAACGCTCAAGCACTTTCATGGCCACGACTGCGCCAAGGCTGTGTCCAAACACCACAGTATGCTCGTCAAAGGTGGAATTTTTCAAGACATACTTGACTTGTTCTTCCTCAGTGGGCTTCGTTGGATTCGGCAAGGTTGGCACTTCTACTTCATAGCCATGTTTTTCCAGCAGAGATTTCAGCCAGGGGAAAAATATGCCGTCAGGAGTACCGTTATAACCGTGCAGCAGCACAAAACGTCGCTTCCCCTTTAGTAATTCTGAATTTTTAATTTTGAATTGCACCTCTGCTCCCTCGCTCCGGCCAATCCAGTTTTGTTGCTGGGTTTTTATTTTGGGGAGATAGTCCACGGTATCCAGGTCTTTCAGCAACCGATCTGCATAAGCGGTAATTCGCAGCATCCATTGTTTTTGTAGTTTTCTGGTGACCTCAGTCCCGCAACGCTCGCATTTTCCGTTGACGACCTCTTCGTTGGCCAGACCAATCAGGTCCTTCGGACACCAGTTGATCGGCATCTCGGCTTGGTACGCCAGGCCAGCTTTGAAAAGCTGCAGGAAAATCCACTGCGTCCATTTGTAATACTTCGGATCAGTCGTGTCGACTTCACGCGACCAGTCAAACGATAGGCCAAGCGATTTCATTTGGCGTTTGAAGGTCGCGATGTTTTTATCAGTGGCTTTCCGGGGATGCGCTCCGGTTTTGATAGCGTAGTTTTCCGTCGGCAAGCCAAAAGCGTCCCAACCCATGGGATACAAAACATTGAAACCATCCATCCGTTTCTTGCGAGCGACCGCGTCAAGCGCTGAGTAGCTCCTCACGTGCCCAACGTGCAAACCGTCGCCGGAAGGATATGGAAACTCAACCAGAATATAGGATTTGGGTTTTTTCGACCGGTCTTTTGCTTGAAAGGTTTTTTCCTTCTCCCAGCGCTGTTGCCACTTGGGTTCGATTGCTGATGGATTGTAGGCTTCCTGTGGTTCTTGTTTTCGTGTCATAAGATTATTCAGGCATTTTCCTGCGTTATTCCGATACAAACCAATATTCCTCTCTATAGTATCATTATTAACGTTAAAAAACCACGAAATTCGTCTACCTTGACACTATAGTGCTCTCGTGATATTCTACGCTTTGTGTTACTGTAAAGGGACGTCAATACAGCTGTTTCGTTGCTAACGTTAGCATAAAAACGAAGTCGGCTGTTAATGAAAGGGCACCCCGATTAGTATACGAATGACAAAATATAGCCTGATTTTCCTCCGCTATTTTCTTAGCGGGGTTTTGCATATTGGACGCGGAATCGCCTGGATGGCAAGCGCAATTGTCGGTCGGCCGATAAAAAAATTCAGCTACTGGCTCTTACACTCCATCCTTTCCCGTCTTTATCTGGCCGCGTATTTCCCGATTAAACGCCGAGTACTGGAGCGCTTCCCTATGATCAAGGGAAAATCGTGGTATCCCTTTTCCAACCGCTACGTTATACACGCCCTCATGCTTATCATTGCCGTGGGCGTTTTTTGGCACAGTATTCAATCACGTGAAGTATCGGCCGTGGAATTCGGCAGCGACAGTCTGATAGCCCAGCTTCTGGGTCAGTCAGATGTCGAAATCGTCGAAACTGCCGAAACGTCTGCCGTCACACCAGTCAGCTATCTTGATCGTCGCGGCTTGGTGGGACATACTGACGCCACCATCGGCGGTACGGACGATCTGCTCGAAGAAACAAGCGTGGCTCAGGGAGGCAGCACTATCGTCAAGCCGAACATTCCTACGACAGAACTTGGTAATCGTCCGCGGGAGGCGGTCGAACACTACATCGTCCAGGGAGGCGATACGATTGGTCAAATTGCCGAGCGCTTCAACGTTTCGACCAACACTATTCTTTGGGAAAACCGTTTGGGCGATACGGACTTTATTAAGCCAGGCGATCAGCTGACCATCCTGCCGCAAACAGGACTCTCGCATCAAGTCAAGGATAATGACACGGTTTCCTCTTTGGCCAAAAAATACAAAGTCGACTCGGAAGAGATCATCGAATACAACAAGCTGGCTTCCGCCGACGCTATTAAGCCCAACGATGTTCTGATCATCCCCGGCGGCGAACTGCCGGAATTGGCTCCGCCCAAACCGGCCGCCGCTCCTCAAGTCGAACAGTTCTTCGGCGGCGGCACCGCTATTCCTCCGCCCGCGCGCGTGGCCGCGTCGGACAAAATGCTCTGGCCCACCACCAGCCGCCGCATCAACCAGTATTACACCTGGCGGCATAGCGGGGTTGATATTGACGGCGAATATTCTTCACCGGTATATGCGGCGGACGGCGGCACTGTCACCAACGTCGGCTGGGGATCGGGTTACGGTCTCCACGTGTTGATAGACCATGGCGGCGGCAAAAAAACCATCTATGCCCACTTGAGCAAGACCTTCGTCAGCGCCGGACAAGCCGTCGGACAAGGCGCTACGCTTGGTATGCAGGGTTGCACTGGTTGGTGTACTGGCGTCCACCTTCACTTTGAAGTGATCATCAACGGCTCCAAAGTCAATCCACTCTCCTATCTCTAGTCTCTAGAGCGTGCGATTATAGATTCCTCCGGGCTTTCCATTCCCGGTATTTAAATATGGTAATAAAGAAAAGCCGCCTGCAAGTGGAGGCCTGAGGAGGGGGGACCCTATCATCCTCTTCGCAGCGAGAAATCCCCGCTCGCTCCCACGATTGCAGACGGCAAAAAGTTGGCGGGCGGTCAATATCGCACTAAACCTCCGGCTCGGGGAAACAAGGGTTCAGCGAGATATCTTCCGCCCGCACCAACAAACGTGGCAAAATAATGATCGTCGGTTTCGGAAGCTTTCTGAGAATGCAACCGGTAGTGCAATATAGCAAGCGGCAGTCATTTTTGCAAATTTTGCCCAGTCATCGATACTGCAGCGCCTCGGCGACGTGTTCCTGCCTTATTTTTTCACTATGACCCAGATCGGAGATCGTCCGGCTGACTTTCAAAATCCGCGTGTACGCCCGAGCGGAAAGCTGGTATCGCTTCATGGATTCTTCAATCAGCCGGGTCGAAGCTTCGTCAAGCGAACAATGTTGACGGACCAAAGGTCCAGACATGTCGGCATTACGCAAAATATCGTTTTCCCGAAATCGCCTGGTTTGCAGTCTCTGCGCTTCTTTCACCCGGCGGCGGATCTCATTGGACGCTTCCTGAGGCCGAGTCGAAACGAGGTCGCGAAAAGGCAGGCGCGGGACTGCCACGTGCAAATCAATCCGGTCGAGTAGAGGTCCGGAAATCTTTTTTTGGTATTTTGCCACTTGCCAGGGAGTACAGAGACAAGCGCGTTCAGCGTCTCCGGCATATCCGCAGGGACAGGGATTGCGAGCGGCGATAAAAATGATGTTGGCGGGAAATTGCAGACTGCCTTGAACCCGGCTGACCGTAATGCGGCCGTCCTCAAGCGGCTGGCGCATGCTTTCCAGTATCGCCCGTGGAAACTCCGGCAGCTCATCAAGGAACAATACGCCGCGATGCGCCAGCGAAATCTCACCCGGCCGCGGAATTCTGCCTCCGCCCACGATCGAAGCGACCGAGGCGGTATGGTGAGGGGAGCGAAAAGGTCTTTGCCGCATCAAGGGCTGATCCGGCTCCAAAAGCCCCGCCACAGAGTAGACCTTGGTCACATCAAGCGCTTCAGACAGACTCAGCTCGGGTAATATCGAGGTAAATGCTTTGGCTAACAAGGTCTTGCCCGATCCGGGGGGACCGGAAAGCAGCACGTTGTGCCCTCCCGCGGCAGCGATTTCCATCGCTCTCTTCGCTTGCCATTGGCCCTGTATCTGCGAAAAATCCGTGGAGAATTTTTGCGGAGCTGAAGATCGAATCTCGGATCGAAGGGGGTCTATCTTCCGGCTTCCTTCTAAGTGGCCGATCAGTTGCCCCAAGGAACTCAATGGATAAAGATCCAGCCCTCCCAGTATGGAGGCTTCCGCGATATTCTCTGCCGGAAGGAAGACTGTAGTCCAGCCGCGCTTTTTCACTGCTTCTATTACCGAAAGCACTCCGGTCACCGGCCGGATCCGCCCTTCCAATGACAACTCGCCCAGAAACACCGATTTCTCAGGTACTGCGCGCAGTCTACCGGCGGCTAACAAGATACTGATGGCAATCGCCAAATCAAAGCCCGGCCCTTCTTTCTTCATGTCAGCGGGAGCAAGGTTGACGGTCACGCGAATCGTCGGAAAACCACCGCCGCAATTCTTTACCGCCGATCGAACGCGCTCGCGCGACTCTTGCACTGCGGCATCCGGCAGACCGACTATGAGAAACACAGGCAGTCCAAAGGCCAGGTCAGCCTCTACTTCCACAATATGTCCATCCAGTCCAATCACGGATGCCGAGTAAACTGTTCCAGGCATAAAATAAAACAACAGGCGCATCTCGCCTGCCTTAGTTTGAGTCTAGCACGGTGTATAAGTTTTTGTAAAGAGGGGCGCGTTGATTTCGGTGGATTGGTTAATTGATCTCTATCCAATCACCAATCAACAAATTCACTAATTCACTAATTACCCTGCCTTCTCCACCACCGCAGCACGAGCAAGCCGCCGACGATGATGTTGCAATCTGAAATATTCCAGACTCCGGTACCGTTGAAGTTGAAGTAATCTACAACGTAGCCAAAGTACACGCGATCAATGTAATTGTTCAACGCGCCGATGAGAATCAGCCCTACTCCCCATAACACAATCGCCCTCTCATGCCGCCGCCACAGCTTCAGCCACCACAGCGATAATGCCACCACCACCGCGCCCACCAGCGGGACCACAAGTAGCGCGGGTAACTCCCAGCCAAAACCAATGCCTGGATTTTCGTAGCGTCCGAACATAAGCCACTGAAAAATAAATTCTTTCTCAATAATGTGAGAAGCAAGAATTTTCAGCAGACGATCAATCGCAAAAATCCCCGTCAGTGACAGAACCAGCAAGTGAGCGGACTGGTATCGCGTCGTCATCGATTGTTCCAAGAATTTTTCTCCCCAAATAGAAAGGCGCCGAATGCGACCTATAAAATTGATAGTTGTCGTTCGACGCCTAGACGTCGAGTTTTGTTGGCTGAGCGCCGTGACAATCTCCCCGGCTCTCGGAGAAACTCTCACGGCACTCATACCAAATCCGCTCAACGTTTGCACATATCCTATCCGACTGTCGAATATGTAGTAGTTCACACCGTCCTTGCGGTATCTCTCTAGAGAACACAATGGCCCCCTTAGAAAGTTACCATTTTGTTTTTGTTTGCCCTCACATTTTGGAGGGGTGTGCGTTTGGTTTCAGCCTGCCGGAAAGGCGGGAATTCGAACAGTGTGAAAGGTTGAGTCCATGACTCTTTCAGCCAGCCCAAGCGTATTGCGTATCCTTATGGACCCTCTTCTTTCACACCATTCCAGTATGAACTATATATATTGTCAAGAACTATTAAGAGTATAGCAAGGAAATTAGGCTTTGACAAGGACTTTGCAAAATGCTGTTTTTTGGCTAAAGAGAAAACAAAAAACGACATTTTGTCCACAACTACTGTCTGTGGAGATCGTGTGCACCACTGCCTGGTCTTATCCACATGGGGGTTAGCTAATTGGAAATAGGGAATTGGTTGATTGGGCCAACAACCCAATTAATTACCAATTAACTAATTACCTAATTAACCAATGACTACTATTCATCCGGCCCAAACTCCGCGCAAAATGTCAGGTAAAGCGATTTTTCCTTGCCTCCGTCGCCTATCACCAGACTCTTACTTCCAACCAGTCCGAAATATGACTGCTGGAGCTTCGCTGAATCGACATACAAAACGCTCGAACCCTGAACAGAATCAAAACAGGAGCTGTTGGTCACCGTTTTAGCTTTCTCGTCCAAAAGGGACTCCGCCGCCTTTTTGGAATTAGAGATGATGAGGCGCGAGCCAATGTTGCCAAAAACAACCGTCTGCGTCGGATCTTCCAGTCTCAGTATTTTCAGCGATTCGTGTCCAGGCCAGGACTCCAGTGTTCCGGCTTGCGGGTTCGGCAGGAGTTCTGTCACTACCGTACCGTCGGTCAGCGTCTTCTCAACCCGCCGCGGGTGGAGTGTGCCGGCGACTCTCTTGATAAGCGCTTCCAGGTTATTCAAAGTTTCCTCACGCCGACTTTCTTCCGGCCTCAGCGTCAGCAGCCACTCGTCTTCCTCATTCGGACCTGGAATGTAAGAAATGGTCGCGGGAAGATTTAAAAGCGGCACCACGGACTCGTCCCAATCCAGCTGGAAAATCGACTCAAGCGTATCCGGCCATGTCTGCGTTCCCTGCAAGCCCGTGAATGAGTCGAGCCGCGGTAACGTGGCATACATCTCAGCAAGATTGACGTTGGTCCAGTGCAATCCCGGCGCGTCTGGTAAAAACCGCGCTGACTCGCTGAAAACATTTTCCGCGCTCCCGGCACGGATCACGTCCGTGACCGTCGGCGGCCTGGAAGCAAGCAGTCCCGACATACCCGTACTGTTCAAAGCTAGGTCAAAGAATATCGTATCACCAGCCAGTCCCAGCATGTCGAACGTGAAAATAAGAAAGCGAAGCTTGCTGGCGTCAGCAAAACCATATATAAATTTGTTATTAGGGTGAAACCCAGCCACTTTCGATTCGAGAGACACCTCGTCTTTATGAATCACCGCTTGAGTCCTGGCGACTACGGTATCGCTATCGGCAATAAGATAGGCGTTGTGTTGTATCTCCTCTACTCGCAAGCCACCAACGTCTAATCGTTCGATCGCTCCCGTGTCATTCTTGGTGGTGAAAATGACGCCTCGTCCTTCAGGCAAATGAAAAATCGCCATTTCCTCATCGGCCACTTTTAGTAACTGATCGAGACTCAGTCCTTCGGGAAGCTGGCTAGTCAGTCTCTCCTCCGCGTCTAAACGAAAACGGCCCCACTGCTCGTTATCTTCTAGCTGCGTGAGCTTGAGCTTCTGGTCTTGACGGAGATTGACGTGAATATACAGCTCCGCGTCACTCGGTACCACGCGGTCAAACCGGGCGGAAGTGCCGAAGCCCCAGCCGTGCTGGACCAGCCAGGTTAACCCGACTATCAACGCGACAATAAGCACTCCCCCGACTAGGGCGTAGAGCTGACGGGCGTCGATGGAATTATTATTTTTTGTCGCGTACCACATTGTTCTGTATATGTTCAATCACCTGGCGAATGACTTCTTCCTTGCCTAGTCGGGTGGTATCAAGAACGTAGTCATAGTGTTTCGGATCGTCAGCGTTTTGAATATTATAGAATTTTTTATAGCGTAATGCGTAACTTTGAATCCGGCGCCGCACGCTTAGCTCAACTTTCTCTATAGTGTCAAGATCCTTGTCTTCATTTCGCTCGTGCTTGTTTACTTTCAAGTCGTGCCAAATTCGCTTGGCCCCCTCTTTCACATCAACGTCCAGGTAGATCTTATACGAATGGGGGATAAAATAAAACGATGTCCTTCCCTCAATAACGAAGTTGTCCCGAGTTTGGCCAAGCTTCCGCTGATATTCGTCGATCTCCTTATCGACTGTCTCATCGGACTCACCCTGGATCTCGCCTTCCAGCAAAGTCAGTCCTTTCTCGCGCGACTTCTCCCGCCACAATTGTCCCATGTAGAATCTTTCTAACCCGAAGTGCTCCGCAATCGCCTGCGCAACCGAACTTTTGCCCGAGCCGGGTTTGCCTGATATCGAGATGATCATATTGGACATGGTATCAAAATTACGCCATCCGGTAAATACAAACCGACCCCCCGCTGATACGGAGGGTCGGTTCCAAATTACTATTATACGGACTCCGTTAGTAACGCGGACGTCGCGGACCGCGGTGATCACCTCCGCCGCTCCGTTGGTTGCCGAAAGGTCTCCGGCTTCGCGTTTCCTCGATGCGCCGCGCCCGGTCTTCGGGCGTTTCGGTCAGCGCGCGGTGCGACAGGCTGATGCGGCCGCGTTCGGAATCGACTCCCACGACTTTGACTTTGAGGGTGTCGCCGACTTTGACTACGTCCTCGATGCGCTCGACGCGCTGTGACGACAGCTCCGAGATATGGACCATGCCGTCGCGGCCAGGCAGGATTTCGACGATGGCTCCCAGCTCACGGCCGGTGTTCCGGTCGGTCATAATCTGCGTCACCGTGCCATCGAATTCGCTGCCGATTTCGATGTCGCGGGTGATGTCTTCAATTGTCTTGATGGCGCGATTGGCCATTTCAGAGTTGTGCGAAGTTACCATCACCAAACCGTCATCCTCAATATCAATTTTGGTGACGTCTTTGCCACCGCAATCTTCGATTATGCCGTTGATGGTCTCGCCGCCTTTACCGATCACCTCTCGAATCTTGTCCGGATCAATCTTGATCGTGTAGATGCGCGGCGCGTAGGGCGAGAGCTCTGGTCGCGGCTCCGCCAGGGCGCCAACCATCACCTTAAGGATTTTCGCGCGGGCTATCTTGGCCGCTTCAAAGGTTTCGACGCATTGATCGTGAGTCAGTCCATCGTTTTTCACGTCCAGCTGGACGGCGGTAATGCCTTCGGAAGTACCAGCCACTTTGAAATCCATGTCCCCGGCGTGGTCTTCCAGACCCTGAATATCCGTCAGCAATTTGTACTTCCCGGAATCGGGATCGGACATCATGCCGATCGAAATACCAGCCACTGGCCGGCGGATCGGCACCCCGGCGTCCATGAGCGCCAGTGAAGAGCCGCAGGCGGAAGCCATGGAAGTCGAACCGTTGGACGACAGAACCTCCGACACGACGCGAATCGTGTAGGGAAAACTCTCCTTATCCGGTAAGACCGGCTCAACCGCTTTTTCCGCCAGAGCACCGTGTCCGATCTCTCGGCGGCCAGGGCCGCGCAAGGGGGCAACTTCACCGACAGAAAAACTTGGAAAATTATAATGATGCATATAACGCTTTTTGCCGCTTTCTTCCATGGTGTCCAGAAGCTGTTCGTCACCGGGCGAACCCAAAGTAACGATGGAAAGCACCTGCGTCTCGCCGCGGTTAAAGAGTCCTGTACCGTGAGTACGGGGGAGTATCTTCGTATCGGCGCTCAAAGGTCGGATTTCATCCGCTTTTCTCCCATCCACCCGGATGCCAGTCTCCAGCACGCGATTCCTGATGGCTGTTTCCATTGATTTTTCGACGATAACCAAAGCCTGAACACGCATCTCTTTCGTCACTTGATTGTCCGCTTTCAGATCAGCGTCCAAGGAAGCGTAAAGTTCGTTCTTTTTTTCTTCACGTTTGGCTTTGTCCTTTTCATCAAGTATCGTTTCTAGCTTTCCTGAAATTACCTCTTGCACTTTTTGGTCGATCATTTCGCGCTCTTTGAGCGTTTCTTCGGTTTCGACCTGGGCCAGCGTGATTTTCTCACGGCCAACGGCTTTTTGTACCTTGGCGATAATCTCATCAATCTTTTTCAGATGCTTGTGCCCAAAACTAAGCGCTTCAAGCACCGTGTCTTCGGAAACTTCATCAGCTCCCGCTTCCAACATAACCACCTTACCGTCATTTTCCACGATAAAGAGGTCGAGCATTGATTTCTCGCGGGATTCGTATGAGGGGTTAAGCACCCACTCATTATTAATCTGTCCAACGCGCACGCCGCTGACCGGACCATTCCACGGAATATTCGATATCGCCAACGCGCACGACGCGGCCACTAAGGCTGGTACGTCGGGATCGTTTTCTTGATCGATCGACAACACGGTGATGACCACCTGAACGTCGTTTCGGACAGACTGGTCGAAGAAAGGCCGAATCGACCGGTCAACCAGCCGCGAGGTCAAAATCGCCTCGTCAGTCGGCCGGCCTTCACGCTTGATAAAACGCGAGCCTTTGATTTTTCCGGCGGCGTAGAGCCGCTCTTCATAATCAACCATCAGCGGGAAGTAATCAATTCCTTCCCTGACGGTGTCGCTTAAGACGGCCGTGGCAAGCACAACCGTGTCCCCGTACCGCACGGTACAGGCGCCGTCCGCCTGTCCGGCAAAACGGCCAACCTCGATCGACAGCTCGCGGCCGCCGACTTCGGTGCTAAATTTTTCTACTGACATTTCTTTCCTTCTCCTGTGGCGCCTGATCTTCAGACTCCAGACTTTCGTAAAAGTCTGTCGGTCTGCCGATCAGATGCCTCACAAATTAGTTATGAATGAGTATTTTCCGGACGCGGAGGGCCATTCGGAGTCGAAGAGACCGGACCACGATGGGAATTGCCGTTCATCGGGGGGCGTTTGCCACCCCGGCTGGGCCGGGTCACGCGTTGGATCGGATGAACCAAACGCTTCAATCCGCCCAACGACCGTCCCCGCAAAAGATATCGTCCCTCATCGAGGCACAA
>JAUYLJ010000067.1 GCA_030699685.1 bacterium
ACAGATGGTTGAGGACGCGAACACCGTCCGCCAAATTGTTGACTCTCAATCCTAACTACCGAAGAGATGGGAGAACATCTGAGCCCAGAGCGCCAAACAGAAGTCTCGGGCGAAACATCAGAAGGAAAGCGAAAAATACAGGTCCGGGGAGAAACGGATTATTCTAAACTATCGACCGCTCGATTGATGGAGCGGCGTCTTCATATTCGCAATCAAACTGATAACGCCGGCCGGCAACAAAAAGAACTAAACCAGATCGATAGGGAGCTGAACCAGCCCCACCGCGCTGAAGAACTCAATCAAGCTTTGCAAGCATCTGGCGCCAGAGAAAAAGCGCTGAAAAAACTCCAACAGGAAAGGCCTCCGCGACACGAAGCTGATATTGATGATACTACTTCTCCCAAACCCAAAGGGAAACGCTACGAGACTGTGGCCAGAGACAGAATGCTGATAAAAAGGTACCACCGAATGGACCCGGACGCGCTAACCAGGCAAATAGAAGAACTGCAAAATAAGATCGACGCAATCCAGACGCCTGGTGAAGGAACCGGACGAAAATACTCTAGAAAATCAGAACTGCGGGATTTGAAAGAACAGCTCCACGCCGCCCGTTTTGTCCACGACAATAGATCAAACCGAGACGCCTTAGACAAAGCATCCACGGAGATTCCGGCCATGGTTGGAGATCCGCAGTATGACCCGCTGTATGCCGGGCTGTCTCAGAAACAACTTGCCCGCGAACGCCGGGCTGCCCAGGACCGCGTTGAAGCAACTCAAAAACAACTTGGGACTGAAGAAGGCGCTCAAGACACGCTTCCGCAAGAAAGTTTAGCCCTCGCTGAGCGACATTTGGCGGCAATAGAAAGAGCGATCCGGACACAAGAAGAAGAAACCTCAGAGCCCAACGAAGTGCCCAGCAAAGAACCTGAAGCTGCCCCAGAGCAGGAGGTAATAAAGTCTGGTGATACAGAAGACCGTGATGAGCTCTTTGATAAAGCTACATCACTTGTGCGGGAACGACAGCAGGCTTCTGTTTCCTTTTTGCAACGCCAGTTTAAAATAAGCCATTCACGAGCAGAACGTATCATAGACCAATTAGAAAAAGCAGGGGTGGTAGGCTCGTATGATGGCCATGGTCCTCGAGAGGTGCTCCCGGCGCAACAAGAAGTGGCTGAGCCCGGGGCTGAAACTTCGCCAGACATCATCGAAACGAACGGTTTGGATTTTGAAGCCATGACGCCTGACGAATTGACCTACTACATCTCTTCCACTCGCGAGCTGATCGCCGAGTGGCAGCAAAACCTGAGGATAGCGGAAGAACACCAAGACGAAGAAGGAATCAGATTCTGGAACAAAGAGCTGGCTAAAGATTCAAGCGCGTTGGAAACCGCCGTCCAAAGCGCCGAACGCCGCGGGATTACGACTGCCGTTCAGTCTGGACAAACACCCGAGGCGGCGCCGGCTCCCAGCGAGGACGAATCACGACTGTATGATCATGAATTCGCCACATTGGCACCAGCGAGTTTGCGGGAAAGAATCAATGAACTCCGACGCACTCTCGAATTCAACTATCAATATTTTCAAAGATCCCAAGAAAATGGCGGAGAGGATGAGGGTAAGCTTTGGCGAGAAGGTTTCACGCCGGCACAAGCTAGGCTCAAAGCCGCCTTGCGTGTTGCAGCGAGGAAAGACATTGATATTGAAGCGTCAGCCGCGGACGCTCTGACTCTCCCTGAAGTGAGACGGCCTGATCCCACCGAGGAGATGGATCCTCTTTTCAATGAATTGATGGGCAGCGATAATAACGAAGTGCTTCGTCGAATGACTGAACTGCGCGAACAACTTACTCAACTTCATACAGAGCAGCAAAACGCCGCAAGCGATGAATCCCTGGCGGAGTACGACCGATTGATAGAAGAAACAGAAGCCTCTTTGAGTACGGTCTTGGATGTTGCTTGGGTTAAAGGTATTGAAATTCCGGAAGATAGTTACAGTTTTGGAGCAAAGCGCCCTGGGCGGCAACCGAGCGCTCCGGAAAGAGAGAGGGGTGAGAATACCGAAACAACACCGGAAGAGGATACAAAGACCCGCCTCAACAGACTGATCGAACAATTGACAGTCAAACTTCCTAAAGGCATCAAGAAAAACAGTGCTGAGATGCAAGTCATTCAGCTCTGGCAGGGTGGGGTCACAACAGAGAACGAGGAAGAGATCCAAGAGATGGAGAAAAATACCTGGCTGGCCCTGACCAACATTGCTCTACGACATTGCGAGGTCCTGCTTGATAAGAAAAAAATAGAACCCGCGGATCGCGAGTTTGGTCAAGCTTTAGCGGATGCATATGCCGGCCTTCGCAGTCTTCGCGTCGTACATAATAACGACAACGAAACTCGGCACATACTTACCGTTATCGCCCGTTCGCACTCAAGCGAAACCGCCCTGGAGATGTATCAAGATTTAATGCGGGCCTTTGACGCCGGGGGTGCTGTCGTGAAGCGCGACGACGGAACAGAAATCAGCCGCTCAACCGATTTCAGCGTTGATTGGGAAGAAGATCTGTCTATGGCAACTGAGCAATCCATGAAGAAACTCAAAAGGGGCGAACGCAAGAAAGTTGAAGCCGCCCTACCGGTCGTCGACTCTGATGACCCGAATGAACGGCTTCACCAAACAGTAGCGCGTCTGGATGCTCTTGAGCGTTACCGTTCCGGCATGCCTCTCGAAAACCAGGCTGAATCGGCCGCTGTCGAAACGCCAGAAACACCGGAGACTTCCGAACAGCGACTGGAACGCCACCGCAAAGAGTTCGCTTACGCGCTGCAGAAACACGGTAAAATTTTCCGTCGCAGTTCCGTAGAAGAGGTTGCTCAGGCCTTTGAAGCGTACACGTTCAGCGCACAAGAAGAAATGGAGGACCGGCTTGAAGCCTTGCACGTAGAATTCCCGGACGGAGTCAATGAAAGCAACACAGCGAATTTTAATGAGCGTTTGGTGGACACATTTTTAAATCACCAGCTCGAAGAAGAAAAGCGAGTCCGTGAGAACATGAAAGAATCGGCGGAACAAGCGACCTGGTACAGATTCAGGGCGGCCATGAAGCGCCACGCCAAGGCTCGCATGATCATCAGCGGAGGATTGACCCTTGGCGCGGTCGGTGCCGCGGCCAGCGGTAACTTCCTCGCCGCCGGAGCGATTCAGGGATTGAAAGGAGTGATCGGACTGGGAAGCGCCGTCACCGCCGACGCCGCTCTTCTGAAGCTGCAAGAGAAACAGGGATTAACCGAGAAGCTGACTCAGGAACAAATTAGCAGCCTCGGCGTCCAGGGGCTGGAATCGCGATTGCACGCTCATACGCTTCAGTTCTTGGAATTCGGCTATGGTCAATTTGGCAAACGGAAAAAATCCATCAATCCTTTTGACCGAAGCCAGGACTACACCGGCCAGCACCTTCTGGACGAACTGAGCTCCAGAAGGAAGGAGAATTTTATCAGCCACGTCGGCCAGCTCACGGAAGCAGGCCGGAATGCCGATGATATTGTTGCTTCTCTCCTCAATCAATCACAAGAGCAGGAAGTAGCGCATTACAAAGACTTATTGAAAGACATAAGCAACAAAAGACGCGCGGCTATACAACGGGCAGTAATTTCTACAACAGTTGGAGTTTTGTCAGGCGCGATGACTGAAACAGCCGCTTTTGAAAAGATTTCCAGCGTTCTTTCCGCCACTGATGCCGTAAAAGACGTCGGTGACACTGCTGACCTGCTCAGCTCGGCTGACTCACTGAGAAGCGCCGCTCCGGCCACCGATACTCTTTCTTCGACTCCCGACTCCGCCATGCAAGAAACCATAGCTGATTCAGCGATAACTCCTCCTGAATCAGTTACGGAAAATCTCTCAGCCTCCCCGACCACGCCGCAGGTTGAACTGAATGAAACTGCAGCGCCAGACTCGGTGACGACTGAAGCACCTTCAACCGCCGCGCCAGAACAACCTCAAATCACCTTGGATGAAGCCACAACCAGTGATAACATAACTGAACCAGTTCCCCAAGCCCCCGCTCAAGCGTCAGAACCGATAGAGTTACCCGACTCCGCGGAAACTGAAACAGCGGCTACAAGCGAAGAACCTCTCACTGAGACCCAGGATGGAGCTCAAGTAACACTGGAGGATAAAACAACCGGCACGGAACCCGCGGCGCCAGCCACTCAAACGACTCTACCGGATGGAAAGGTTGAATTAACCGAAAGTCCCGCGGCGGATACCGCGACCCAAACTTCCACAGAGCCAACGCCTGAAACCGTGGAAACCATGGGCAGCCCGAAAAATATTGAAACTGTTCAACAAGGCGACAGCGTCTGGAAACTGGCCGAGCGCCAACTGACCAACAGATTTGGCGATGCTTTTACCGGTTTGGATGAAGCGCGCCAAACCTACGTGATTGACGCGATCAAAGACCGGCTGGTAGCCGATCCCGAAGCCTTCGGACTCGAGGATCTCAATCTCCAGCCAGGCGATCAAATAGACTTCTCGTCAGTCTTTGAAGGTGAAAACACGGTCAATCTGGACGACGTCTTCAGTGAAGCCAAGGCGCTTGATCAAGCCGCGGTTGATAGTATTCTCGAGAACAACACGAAAATCGAGGAATGGGTTGACGATAATCCCGGTGAAGCGCTGACAGAAGAACAAGTCGATGAGATACTGAGCTCCTCGCCCGGAACCCAAGAACTGGCAACGGCCGAAAACCCGGTAGCGGCGGCCGACGCCGCGAAGCAAAGCTTCGTTGAAAAAATGACCCAAGAAGTCGCGGCAAATAATCATCCCGAGTCGGAACTGGCGCAAGCAGCAGCCAGCTCAGGCGACAATGTCGAAGTATCGTCCTACATGGCCGACCAGCTGGAACACTATTTCGCCGTAAACGATATTATCAATTCCCAGCTGTCACCGGACACCGCCAAACAGATTCACGATTCATTTGGAGAGCTTCCTCTCGCCACTGCCGTCAAAGAAACCAAACTTCTGGAAGCCATGCCGAACCTGAGCGACACGGCCACGGGATTTGTCCGCAATCTATCCAAGCATCTTCGCAACCTATACGAAGCGACGCCCACCAGCCTGAGGGGAAACGTCACTGTTAAAGAATTCCTCGAGCGCTTCAAAGCCGAACCCGCCTGGGAAAACATGTAGTATATTGACTGGCTTATTCCCTTGTGATACGGTCTGGGCTGTGTTCTGATTTTCGATTGGCCCCTTCAGGAAAGGATCGCACGATGTCAGGAAGACTAATCGGAACGGTCGATAGGAACTTCCCCGTCAAGCACGCTTTCGGCGTTCGTCTGACTGAGGGATCAAGCCTCTCAGTGGGAAACACAATCCGACTGGACAATGGTCAGACCATGACCGTTGCCACCATCGAGATCGACCACCGCCGGGTTAACCAAGTGACTGGCCCCGCCCGGGTTGGTATCGGCAGCGAGCACTTCCAACCAACAAAGGGAAGTCCCGTCTACCTGGAACCATCATCGGCGAAGTAGTCCGACTGGGACTACCGCCACCCAGCACTTTCGCCTCCACGCCATCATGGGGGCTTTTTTCTATTGACTCTGTCATACTTTGTATGATATTGTGTTTCCTGTCGGATTGACCCACTTGGACTCAAGCGAAAAACAGCGAGGTAGCACATGTCTTTAGGAGTCATCATCGGTTCAGCCTGCGGCATCCAGCCTCAGAGGGAAGGATGTATCTTTCATGGGTTTTTGAACGACGATCAGGAGCTGCGGAACGGCGAGCGGATCAGCGCCGATGGCGTCAAAAACGCGGAGGTGATCGGCATCACAGCCGTTGGCCAGAAGGGCACCACTATCAGGGGCCCCGCGACCTTCTCCTGCTGGCTGAATACGGACGTTGTATCCGTCCCCCCAAGCACCCCCCTGTCCAAGGCTTCGACCGTCACCCCGCAGAATACTATCTGACGGGGTCTTTATTTTTTGCAACAGTGGATAAGTCCTGTGCTATAATGAGAGTACTAACATATAATCAAGGAGGAATTATGCGAACAATAGCAAAAGTCGCCTTGGTAGTTGCCATCGCGACAATTACCACTACCGCCGTCGTATCGGCGGCTGTTCGACACGACATAACCGGCAGGCTGGGTGGCAATGTCGACGACTTTTTTGACTTGAACGGCACCTTGAGCGTCGACTCGCTCTATGTCGGTGGTCAGGGAGTGGGGGGTGTCACTTTCTTCAACGGCACCATCGTCAACAGCACCACTCACACCACGACCGGTTTGGACAATCCCGTCACTTTCGGTGACAATGTCCGTATTGACGGCACCATCTTTCGTGGCGACACCGAGGGCCCGGGAGACGTCTTCCCTATCAAGCTGAACGATGACGTCAACATCTACGGCACGCTGAATGTTTCCCGCGCGACGACAATCGAAGGAGCGGCCACGCTCAACGGCGACGTCACGGTCAAAAGCGGCCAATCATTGATTTTGACCGATGTCGGTCTTACTGGTCTGCTTGACGCCGACCGAACTATCACAGGCGACTGGGTCAATACAGCCAATCCCTGGTCCGCCGCTGAAATCGCCGATGTCACCCGTAAGATTGATATGCCGATCGGCTCACTCTTCATGCTGACTGATCCGGCCACCATCGCGCCTCTCGATACTACCACCACGCCCAGCCTGGCCTTTGCCGCCGATCAGGGCGCTCATCTCGTCTACGCTGAGGACGACACGGACTCTCTGGTAGGTTCCATCGTCGTTCCGGAAGATTATAGCGGCAACGGCGTCTTCAAAATGATCGTTGACATCAGCGGCTCACTAGTCACTGACTGGAACCTCGATTATGAAGTGGCTATCGGCCAAACCAGTGTCACCGAAACCTGGGACAGCGCCGTGGACAATGAAACACCTATCGATATCCCCGACTCACCGGGCGAGCCGAATGTGATCACGTTCACCCCCTCGGACCAGCCCGACCTCTCGGCCGGTGATAAGGTCAATATCAAGATAACACCTGACGCCAACACGGCCGCGGGCGAACCAAACGTGGAAATCTACAACTTCTGGTTCGAGTATACCGCTACGCAGTAAGAAGGAAAACAAAAGCAAAGAAAACAGCCCTGGCGTCTGCCAGGGCTGTTTTCATGGTTGCAATTTATGAGAATAAAAAAAGGACTACACTTAAGTAGTCCCGTGCATTTCACTGCGCATTAATGCGCCAAACGGATCAACGACTTCGTGGTGGCTTCTTCTGCTCAGCATTTCTTCCATCAGGGACACTTGGCCGCTGGCGAAGAGAAACGGATTGCCGTCGTGGCGATACTCGCTCTCTACCCCTGTCTTCAGATTCTCCATCCAGGATAGGCCGACAGGGCTTAGCCGGATGGACTCGGCCAGAGGAAGTAGCACGTCTATCGTTTCCCAAGCGATTCTCCGGCGATTCATGCAAGGCAGAGGCTCCCAGGTGCGGACATTGTGCAGCCGGTCAGCTAGTTTGATGGAGAAGAGTCTTGGATCGTATTCGGCAAAGCAGAGAAACCTTGACCAGAAAAGCAGCTTCTTTTCCCGCCAGTCAAGCCCGTTTGGCTGAATATCCCACGTTGACATCCCATCAACAAGAAACGCGATCAAGCCGCCGAATTGGCGGGCGATTTCATCAATGGTAACGTCGGTGTCCTCGTTGACGTCATGCAGCACTCCGGCGGCCACCACTTCAGCCGTCTGCCCTTCCGTCAAAAGAAGCGCCGCCACAGCGTGACAATGGTCTTCAAACGGCTCCCCAGACAGTCTGGTTATCCCTCGCATGGCAGTGGAGTTGAACTCAACCGCGCGCAGTACCAAATCCACATCGTCAAGATTGGATTGCCTGACCAGCTCCGCAAACTCACCCCGTTGCATAGAATCCCCCGATATTTCGTCGTCCATGACTCCGTTATTGAACTATAAAGAACGGCCTAATACGAAAAAATCGCCTGGTAAGGCGATTGTTGTTTCGTGCGCATGACTCCCCCGCGGGGCTTCGCAAGGATGCGTTTCATCTTTGCGATCCTTCCCCATTCGCGTCTAAAACGGTAATAGGAGGTATCAGTCACGGCACTCTCATTTACTGCTTGTTGGAAGCAGTATACTCTCCTTTTCTCCACAGTCAAGTGTGATGTTGTCATATAACAAAAAAGGTTGTACAGTGAATATACATTTAACATTATTACCATGAATAGAAAAACATCCATTTCGATACTATTCAGCCTAGCCGTACTCATCGTCGGCGTAGGCGCGATCACGGCGATCATGTACTGGCCTGATAATGGAACGCCCGCTCCCGACAGTGAAATAAAGGGCGCTCGCACCACCAGCCGGCTGGAAACAATGCTCGAATACCTTACAGCCCAGGTCTCCGGCCTGAAACAGGTTGAGCGCAACCTCAGACTGGCCCAGCCTCTGCTAGATCCGGCCACAAGCGCGACCGCCGATACTCGTCTTCACTGGATGAGCAATTCGCGACTTGAGCTGCTGAATCTTCGGGCAAAGGCCCAAGCGTTCACTGTACCGGAAGAAGCGCGCGCAGCCCACGAGGCGTATCTGACCACGCTTGACGTCTTCATTCGCATGTACGAACACCAATCCACCGCCCTAACCGCTGAACAAAACAAAGACGATCAATCACAGTTTTCTTTCGTCGATGCCAATCGCGCGTACGAAGAGGGTCAAGCCGCCCTGGGGAATTCTAAAATCCAGAATGGCGAGGCTTTGCGCGCGGCCGGGGCCAAATTCAGCGACACTGATGGTGACGCCTTGCCAGACGTCTGGGAACACATCGCCGGTTCAGACATCACTCTGGTCGACACAGACGAAGACGGATTGTCGGACGGCGAAGAATTCAACCATTTTTTGACCAAACCCAACCTTCCCGACACCGATGCCGACGGTTTTCTTGACGGCGTGGAAGTCTCTAGCGGCTATAACCCGCTCGGGGAAGGCCTTCTGCTCAAAGAATAATCTTACGCCATCCCTTGATTGAAACAACGCGGGACGCGCTCCCGCGTTTTGAGTATTTGACAGTAATTATATATTCCGGTACTCTCTTTTGTGTGTTACATACAGATATGAATATATATAAACGAACAATCCACTTTCTTTCCCGAATGACCGCTGTGTGCGGCCAAATTTATGCTACCTGGACCAGGCGGTCAGCGTTTACGTATAGGATGGGTAAAAACACGTAATACTTCTCAGTAATAGAGATGAGAGTCGGCCGCCTTACCCGGGCGGCTATTTTCGATTTCCGAAAGGAAGTAGTCAATGCCTCAACGCACTTTAGCTACCTATTGGAGTTTGCAGTTCGCCACCGGCGCGCTGATGTTCTTTCACACAAGCTACGTTCTTTTCCTGATGAGCCAGGGTCTTGACTTGTTTCAGGTGAATCTTGTTAATACGGCGTTTATGGTCACGGTGCTGGTGATGGAAATACCCACCGGTTTGTTCGCTGATGCCTTCGGCCGGAAGAAGTCTATCGTGTTCAGTCTAGCTGTTTCCGGCTGCGCCTTCATCGTCTACAGCCAGGGCCAATCGTTTCTGCATTTCGCGTTGGCGGAAGTACTGGCCGGCATCGGAATGGCTCTATCGTCGGGAGCGACTGACGCCTGGGTGTTCGATGCGTTGAAAACGAAGCAGTTTCGCGGACGGACGGACACCATCTTTTCCCGTGGAGCCTTCGCGAAGTCGCTTGGAATTATTCTCGGCGGGCTGGTCGGAAGTTATTTGAGCAAGCTTGATCTGAGCTTGCCCTTCCTCCTGTCAGGCCTGAGCTTCCTGGTGCTGGCCGCGATCAGCAGTCGCCTGATTGTGGAAACACCCGACGGAAACAAGAAACCAATGGCTTTTCGGCAACTCGTGCGAAGGCACGCGCTTGACGGTGTCAAACAAGAGCTCCGGAAGCCGAAGGTGGCCGCTCTGATCTTTCTTGGCATGAGCTTTTCCTTCGCCACCATGGCGCCAAACATGTTCTGGCAGCCCTATTTTACCCAGGCAGGGCTCAATCCAGAAGATCTTGGTTGGCTCTTCGGCGGCATGTTCATAATCACGATGCTGGGTAACATTTCAGTGGAATGGTTCGGCCGCAACAATAGAGCGGCATTGGTATCGTCTTACGCCCTGATAGGCTGTTCCTTGCTTGCGTTCTGGTGGCTGCCGCAGTTTCTGATTCCGGCAATTGCCTTCTACTACCTCCATGAGTTCGGGCGAGGTCTCTTTCGCCCCGTCAGTCTGTCCATGCTCAACCTCTACTCCGCCAGCGAACATCGCGCCACACTTCTCTCCTTTGACTCCGCCGCGGGAGGATTGGGAGCTGTCGCCGGACTGATTGTTTCAGGCTGGCTGGCCAAGAATCATGGCATCGAATTGAGTTGGGGGGCCTCAGGATTCACCATGATCATTCTCCTCGGTGTCGGAACTTTACTCTGGCGCCGAAGAAAAACCGTCTAAACTTTGGTTCGACGGTTTTTTTCTCGTCAAAAAAATGGTATACTAACCAAGTTCGAGACTTGATTTTTTTGCCAATACTGGTACACTCCCCCTTCGGTTTTATTCGAAAACATGGTGTCTGACAAGGAAGAACAACTTACCCCGATATTGAAGCTTATCCGGGCCTACCAGCAGCCGGACGCAGACTTTATAGCCCAGCCGGGGGAACCGCGCATCCAGGTCAGTCGCATGGCCAGCCGGATGGCTTTTGTCTATGAAAAAATCCGCAACTCGCTCGAGTACCAGGAAATACATCTCATTCGCAAAAACGCGATCGAGCGGATCATGAAGCGCCGTATGCTGGTCCGGATCAAGCCTTCGCAATTGGCGCAGGATCTGATTTATGAACTGATCAGGGCGAGGTATTTACCGGATAACGAGGTTCCGGAGCACAAAATCGCCGACATCGGCATCATCATCAACAAATACTTCTACCTGTTCAACCGTGTTTCCCACTATCTGAAAGGAAAAGAAAAACGGCAGACCTACAAATGGTTGATGGGGATCGCCGCCGTCGAAATCGACCAGGCCCTGGTGTCGCCGTACAAAACACAGGCGCTGGCCGAATTCATGTACAACACCGTTCGGCCCAATATCGTGCTGGACGAGAAGGCATCAGAGCTCGAAAAAAACATCCAAATCTATCTGGCCGTCCAGCGCGCGCTTCTCCGATCAGACCAGGCGGTTCTTCGCACGCACCTGTTCCGATACTATAACCAAGGCTGGTATCAGGCCAGTCAGGAGCAGGTTGAAAAAATAGCCCAAAACCTTCCTCAGATCAGGCAAACCATCGAAACACACATCCGCCATCCGATGGGCGACGTCGTCTTCCGTTATCTGAAAAAATACACGATCTATTTTCACGTGATCAAAGACGTGATCGCCGAAGAACCAGCCACCGCAGAATCCCGGCTCGGAAATACTGAGACGCTTGAGGTGGCGGTGAAGAAAGCGTGCTATGAACGCTATAACCAGGCCAAGAACAAACTGAGGCGGGGAGCCGTCCGGGCCATCATCTATATCTTCATCACCAAGATGATGTTGGCCATCGTTCTCGAGGTTCCCTACGATCTCTATCTGCACAGCTCCATCCAGTGGAATCCCCTGGCCGTCAATGTCATCTTCCATCCTTTACTGCTTTTTCTGATCGCGCTGACCGTCAGAATCCCGGCCGAGAAAAACACCACGCTGGTGCTTGAGGGCATCAAGAGCCTGCTTCAGTTCCATGACGCCCGCGATATCCTCATGCAGCGGGTGGTCAAACGCCGCCTCTATCTGACTACCGCCTTTAATGTCATTTACGCCATTACCTTCGTCATTACTTTCGGTGCCATTATTTACGCGCTGAACCGCTTTGATTTCAACGAGCTGAGCATTTTCCTTTTCCTGCTTTTCCTCACATTGGTCAGCTTTTTCGGCATCAAGATACGCGAGGACGCGAAAGAGTACATCGTGGTCGCCCGCCGCGACAGCACCATCGGCTTTCTCTTGGATCTCTTTTCCATGCCCATCGTACGCGCCGGCCGCTGGATCAGCCTGCGTTCTCCCAAAATCAACGTTTTCATCTTTATTTTCGACTTCATCATCGAAGCGCCGTACAAGACACTGGTCAATATTTTTGACGAATTGACGAAATTCATCAAAGAGAAGAAAGAAGAGCTGTAGGGTAACAACAAATATATCAACGTCGTAGGCGCGGATAGCTTGCCCCGGATTTGATTCAGGGATCATCCTCGCCTAGGTTTTAAGTTATAAAAAAGATCCAGCTTGCGCTGAATCTGGATGAGCATGAAGCACAGGCTAGACCCGGCCGAACTGCCACTTCTGGAAGTTGGCCATCCGGTCCCACCACCCTTCAGGATCGATGTCTTCGACGATGGCCGCCACGCTGCTTAGCAGCGAGTTGCCATCCTGAGGAGTGAAGCAGAACCCCACGATCCGGTCACCGATCACTGCGACGGTTGGCGCTACCACCACCGTCTGCTCCAACAAACGTCCGTTGAAGCCTTGATCACGGGCTGCGGAGAAGACCTCCGAGGCGTACTGGTACTCGCTGGTAGCCAGCAAAGCTCGCTCTCTGAAGGCCTCAAGGACGGTTTCCCTAGATGGGATATCCCCGCTCACCCGGAACGAGAAGCGCAAAGTGTGCATCAGCATTGTCGGGATCTGGAGCGACGAGGAGATGATGGGCGCCTGAACACCCAGCGTCTCGAAGACCCGGCGGACATCGCGGGCATGATGGGTTCCACACACATCATCGCTGTGCTTG